>JBKBKS010000140.1:0-5224 GCA_046294565.1 Fimbriimonadales bacterium | reverse complement strand
CAACGGCTCAGCCGCGAGGCGCAAAACCGCACGCGCGCCGCCGAGACCCTACGCGCCCGCGTCCGCGCGCTGGAGAGTAGCCTGCAATCGGGCGAAGGCGCCAGCCCCGCCGTGCGCGCCCTGCTCCAAGCCGTGCGCAAGGGCGAGCTACAGGGCGAGTACCTGCCCGTCGGCGCGGCGCTCGCCGTGCCCGAAGCCTACCAGCTCGCCGTCAACGCCGCGCTGGGCAACGCCGTCAACGATATCATCACCCCCACCGAAGCCGACGCCCGCGCCGCCGTGCAGTGGCTGCAACGCAACCGCGCGGGCAGGCTCACCTTCCTGCCGCTGGATTTGCTCCAGCCGCGCCTCCCCCGCAAGCCCGCCGAACACGCCGACGGCGTGGTGGGCGTCGCCGCCGACCTGGTGCAATATGACCCGCGCTACGAACCTGCCGTACGCCACCTGCTGGGGCGGGTGCTGATTGTTGAGACGCTGGAGCAAGCGACCCAGCTGGTGCGCACGCTGCGTCGGCAGGCGCGCGGGGGCGACTTCTCGCGCATCGCCACACTCGACGGCGCGGTGGTGCAACTCAGCGGCGCCATCACAGGCGGCGCACACGCCAACGAGCGCAGCACCTTGCTCCAACTCAAAGCCGAACTCGACCGCGCCCGCGCCGAACTGCACGACGCCGAAACCCAGCGCACACGCGCCGAGAACGCGCTGGAGACCCACCGCGCCGCGCACTACGAACGCCAACACGCGCTGGAGACGCTCCGACGACGACTGCGCGAGACCGCCCAAGCGCGCCTGCGCCTCGAAGCCGAACTCAAACAGCGCGCCCGCGAAGCTGAACACCACACGAGCCTGTTCCAGCGGGCGCAGACCCAACTGGAGCAGTTGGAACGACTGCTCAGCGCGCCCAGCCACGCCGATTTGCCTGCGCTGGAAGCCGAGCGCGAACGCCTGCAACGCGAGTTCGAATCGCATACGCGCCAACTCGCCCAGCAACGCGCTGCGCTCCAGCACATGGAAACGCGACGGCGCGAGCTCGTGCGCCAACTCGAAAGCGAACAGCGCGACCTCATCCAGCTGCAGCAGCGACGCCACAGCCGCGCCGAACGCCTGCACACCCTCCACCAGGAGACCGCGCAGCTCCAGGCCGAACGCGCCCGCGCCCAAGCTGAACTGCAACGCATTCGCGAGCAGGTCGAGCGCGTTCAAGCCGAACTCGACGCCCGACGCGCCGAACGCCAAACCCTGCTGGAACAGAGCTTCGCGCTGAACGACCGCATTCGCGCCCTGCGCAGCGCACTGAGCGAACGTGCCGAACGCGAACGGCAGTTAGACCTGCAGATTGCGCGCGGCGAGGTGAGGCTCGCCGAGTTGCAGGAACACTGGGCGCGCCTCATGCCGCACGAACCGCTCCCCGACAGCGACGAACCGCTGCCCGACAAGTCGCCCGTCGCACGCGCCGAACTCGAACGGCTCCGACGCGCCCTCGCCGATATGGGCGAGGTGAACCCCGCCGCCGCCGATGAGTACGCCCGACTCTCCGAACGGTTCCAACACCTCGAACGCCAACGCGCCGACTTGGAGCAGACCTGCGCCCACCTGCAGCAGCAGCTCCGCGAAATCGACGCGCACGCCCGCGAGCAGTTCCTCAAGACCTTCGAGGCGGTGCAAGGCGCGTTCCAGATGCGTTTTCAGCAGCTGTTCGAGGGGGGTCAGGTGGCGTTGACCCTCACGGATGGGCGCGACCCGCTCGCCGCAGGCGTCGTCGTGGAGGCGCAGCCGCCCGGCAAACGCCGTCAACGGCTCGAACTGCTCTCCGGGGGCGAACGCGCGCTGACCGCCATCGCCCTGCTGTTCGCCTTCAGCACGGTCAAGCCCAGCCCGCTGATGATTTTAGACGAGGTGGACGCCGCGCTGGACGGGCGCAATGTGCAACGCTTCGCCGACTACCTCAAGCTGATGGCGAACGACTCGCAGATTCTAATTGTAACGCACAACCCCATCACGACGGCAGTCGCGCGTCAGTGGCTCGGCGTGTCGATGACGGGCGGCGTCTCGCGGATTGTGCCCTACACCCCGCCCGAGTCGCTGATGGCGCCGGAGACGGTGGAGCGGCGTCGCGCGATTATCCAGCCCGTCAGTGAGACGACGCCCCAACCGTAAAACCAGCCAATCGCCCAACCCGCCAATACATCCGAGGGGTAATGCACCCCCACATAGACGCGCGACAGCCCAACTATCAACGGCAGCCACCCCAGATAGAGCAGGGCGCGCCTGCCCCATAACGCCGTCGCGACGCCCGCCACCGCGCTCATGTTCGCCGCGTGCGCCGACGGGAACGAACCCGAAGTGAGCGTGCCTGTAATCGCCTCAATCGGCAGCGCGACGCACGGACGCTCGCGTCCCACCCACGCCTTCAGCAAGTCGCAACTCTCGTTCGTCAACACGAGCACAGGCAGCAGCCACAGCGCTAAGGCGCGCGCCCGACCCCCCCGCCACAGCAGATAGCCCCACAACGCCAACGCGCCGAGCCGTCCCCCCAGCGTCTTCAGCGCGTCGGAGAAGAACACCATTACAGGCGTCAGCCACTCCGAACGCCATCCTTCGAAAATCCAGTAGAACAGGCGCGTGTCGATGTCCTGCATCGGCTACCCCTGCACGCCGAGCCGTTCGCGACAGAGCTGGAGCGCGCGTTCCAGGGTCTGCTCCTTGCTCCAGCCGTCGTTTTGGAGGATGATTGCGTCGGGCGCGGGGCGCAGGGGCGACTCGGCGCGGGCGGCGTCGCGCGCGTCGCGCTCCAGTATCTGTTGCAGGATGACTTCGTAGGGCGCGTCGATGCCCTGCTGCTGCAGCTGTTGCTGTCGTCGTCGGGCGCGCTCTTGGGGCGAGGCGTCCAAGTAGATTTTCACCGCCGCCTCAGGAAACACCACGGTGGTGGTGTCGCGCCCTTCCGCCGCGACGCCGTGCGCCTGCGCTGCGATGGCGCGCTGCTGCTGCACCATCACGCGCCGCACGCCCGCATGCACCGATATGCGCGAGGCGAACTCGCTGATTTCCGGCGTGCGTATCGCCTCCGACACATCTTCGCCGTTCAGCCGCACTTGCAGCGCGTCGCCCTGCGCAACCAGTTGGATCTCCACCTGCTGCGCGAGTTGCGTCAGCGCGTCGGCGTCGCCGGGGTCTATCCCAGCTCGATGCGCCGCCAACGCCAACGCGCGATACATCGCCCCCGTATCCAGAAAGAGGAACCCCAACGCGCGCGCCAACCCGCGCGCCAGAGTGCTCTTGCCCGAACCCGCCGGTCCATCGATAGCGATAACGGTCATCCCACCTCCGCGCGAACGCTCTGCAGCTGCTCGGCAATCACTTCCAGCAACAGCTCCAGCTCCTCCTCCAAAGGCGGCAAGTGGCTGGGATGGAGCGCGTGGACATCCAAGCCTTCCAGATAGCGTCGGAAACGGCGCACTTCGAGGGCGGGACCGCGCACCTCAGCGGCTGCCAGCACCTCCTGGGCGGGCTGCTCCAGAATCTCGTCGGCGCGGTCGGGTTCCTCGCGCAGAGTGCGCACCAACGCGGCGGTCTCGCCGCTGGTGAGCTCCTCGTCGCGGATTTTCTCCGCCAAGCGCGTCTGCAATTCGGGGTCGTCCAGCTCCAGCAGGCTACGCGCGTGGCTCTCCGTGATGCTGCCTGCGGGCGGGCGACCGCTCGCCGCAATCACCTGCTCGCCCACCTCTTCGGGCAACTCCAGCAGCCCCAGCCAGATGCCTATCGTCCGCTCGCTCAAACCCAGCAACTGAGCCAACTCGCGATGGGTCAACTTGCGGCTCTCTTTGAGATTCTTCAACGCACGCGCTTTATCGATCGGCGCGAGGTCTTCACGCTGTAGGTTCTCAATCAGCTGCTCCGTCGTCACGGCGTCGAGGTCGAGCTGTTTCACGATACATGGAATCTCGGTCAGCCCCGCCATCTGCGCCGCGCGCCAACGCCGCTCGCCCGTGACAATCTGATAGGTCGCGCCGTCGGGCAGCAACCGTACCGTGATGGGGTTGATGATGCCATAGCGTCGGATGCTCTCCGCCAAGCCCGCCAAGCTCTCCTCATCGTAGCCCCGACGCGGCTGGTCAGGGTCTTCCACGATCAGGTCAATCGGAATAAACTTGACCTCCATATCTTGCGCCTCCTATCCAGAGTATACCCGCGCGGGGTTGTATCGGCGCGACAAAACAGGTATAATAACCCCCATCACGGACCCTTCTGGCTTCTGAACCGAAGCCCCGAAAGTCTCAGGTCCATAGGAGGGTAAGTATGCAGCACCCACGCTACTACGAGACGATGGCAATTGTGCCGACCTCGCTGGACGAGGAGCAGGTGAACGGAATCATCGAGCGCGCACGCACAGTGCTGGAAACGCACGGCGCAACGGTGCATGCCGCGCGCATTTGGGACAAGCGCAAACTGGCGTATGAGATCAAAAAGCACAAAGAGGGCGTCTACCTCTTGTTCCGCTACGAAGGACAGCCCCAAGCGGCTGAGGAGCTGAACCGCATCCTCAAAATCAACGAGGATGTCATCCGCTACCGCACCTTCCGACTGGAGCCAGAGGAGTTCGCCAAATCCTCGTAAGGGGAGGGCGTTATGTACTACAACCGAATCATCTTAGTCGGACGATTGACGCGCGACCCCGAGCTACGCGCGACGCCTGACGGCATCTCGGTAGTGCGATTCACGCTCGCAGTCGACAGAGGCATGCGGGCAGGCGAAGAGGAGATTACCGACTTTTTCGATGTCGTCGCCTTCCGCCAACTGGCAGACAATGTGGCGAACTATGTCACCAAAGGGCGGTTAGTGCTGGTGGAGGGCAAGTTGCACACCCGCAGCTACACCGACCGCGAGGGCAACAGGCGCAAAGTGTTTGAGATTGTCGCGGACAATGTGCGTTTCTTGGAGCGTCCGCGCGACGCCGACACGGAGAGCGATACCACCGCCGCGCTGGGCGTCCAACCCGCCAGTGCGCCTCGTGAGACGCCGCCTGCGCCCGCAGGGTTCACAGGCGACGCGGAACCCCCTGCGCCCGTCTCCACCACACGCACTCCCCCACGCCCCGCGCCCAACCCAGAACCAGAGGACGACTACGATATCGAGCTCGACCTCGACAACGAGGACGATTTCGACGAAGACCCTTTCAAGTAAGGAGGTTTCCCTATGGCGAACGAGCGATTGGACTTAATTA
>JBKBKS010000139.1:0-5370 GCA_046294565.1 Fimbriimonadales bacterium | reverse complement strand
CCTGCCGTGTCCAGCTATAACAGCTATGTGCAACTGATGCCGTTCGGGCAACCGCAGGCGATGTGGAGCGCACTGCGACGCTGACAATTGTTCCAGAATCGGCGGCGACGCTACAGTCGCTCACGATTAGCCCGACGAGTGTCTTGGGTGGGCAAAGCGCAACGGGCACGATTACGCTCACTGCGCCCGCGCCCTCTGGCGGACTCACGGTACAGGTGCGCAGCAGCTCCGCGCGCGCCAGCGTGCCCAGCACCGTCACGGTTCCTGCAGGCGCCACCAGCGCGAACTTCACCATCCGCACCACCAGCGGAGGCTTGGTCACGACAGTCACCATCACCGCGACCCACAACGCGACCTCGCGCTCGGCGCAGCTAACCATCTGGCTCTGAGAGCGTAGACGCTCCGCCCCCTGCTTGGAGACCCCGAAGCAGGGGGCTGCGGCGTCTTACGCCACCCGCGCGCAAGGCATCCACTAAGCAGAATCAAGACAAATCGCGACCCAGTCCTCGCGGTTGCGCTTCTCGTTGTATTTCAAGACGCAGACCGCCTCGACCTCTGCGCCGTCCTGAAGCGCTTGTGCAACTTGCGGCGGCGCGAAATACTGCTCGCCCGAATCGGCGTGCACAAAGCCGTATGCCTGATTGGCGTGCTTGCGCAGGCGTCCGCGCACGCGCTTGGCAAACCCCTCAATTGTTTGCACGCTTGCAGGCTTGACATCCAGTACGATGACACGCCCGTTGGAGTGGGCATAGCGCAACTCCACCATCGTGCCCACAGGGAGCTGCTGAATCTGCGGGAACTGCTTGTAGGGGGCTGCTACCCCCTCGCGTGGCTTCATCAGCAGGTAGGCAACTTGTTTTTGCGAGTTATGATGGTCTAACACGGCGAGCGCGGTTTGCACCTGTTCCGCGTCGATGCCTTGCAAGAACCGTCGTATGAAGGGGGCGGTCTCCACGCGAGGCTTCGGCGCACCTTGATGCGCTTGAAACCACTCCGCGTTGTGCATCTGTGCGAGCTCAGGAGGGATTTTCCAGCCATGCTGGGCGCGAATGCTGTAGGCTCGCTCCACGAACCACGCGGCTTCCTCATGCCGACCCTGCGACGCTAATAAGGACGCCATTTGCTGGTAGACGCTCACCAACTTGGTTTCGTCGCGCATCAGCTCGCAAGCGCGATAGTAGCACAGGATAGCGTTGTCAGGGTGAGTCGCGGTGAGCATCTCGCCCATTTCTTTCCACAGCCACCACTCGCGCGATTTACGGCGCAGCACGGTTCTCAACCGCTCCTGTGCCTGATCGAGATTGCCGTCGGAGAACTCCAAGTGCGCCAGCGATCGGGCAATCCAGACATCGTCGGCGTAGCGCGCGACCGCCTCTTCCAGCACGGTACGCGCCCATGCGCGCTTGGAGGCGTCTTCACTCCCCGTCGCGGCGCGCCCGATGGCATAGAGCGTCGTCAGCTCCACGCTGGGGAAGTCTCTCCCCGCTTCGGTTTTGCCCGGTCGGCGGTCTTCCTCCGTAAGGTGGCTCAGATCCCACCACTGCACGAACTCCAAAAAGCCGCTCCAACCTGCCTTTTGCGCCTTCGTGGCTAAGCGCAGTACGAGCGAGTAGATGAGATGGTCATCACGCGGAAGTTCTAAGCGTCGAAACTCGTGGAAAAAGCGATGCACGCGGCGCAGGTCGACATTTGCCTGCCGTGTTGGCTCCTCCTCGTCGTCGCTGACCGATGCTAACTCCTGCTTGATGAGGTCGTATAGCACCCACCCCATAGCGCGTTTGAGCCATAGGTCGTCAGGGGTCTCCTGCAGCGCTTGTCGGGCGCGCTGGTACGCCTCTTGAATCTGTCCTGACTTGCGTAGGGAGTTGATTAGTTGAGATTCATTCATGACGGTACTCCTGTTTTGATGTGATGGATTGCCTCGCGCGCGGCGCTGGCGATACGGGAGTCGCTATCTTGTGCTAATTCCTCCAGCAGGTGGAGTCCTGCAGGATGCCCAACCTGCTTCAGGATACTCACGATTGCCTTGCGCTGCCCGAATGCCTGCCACTCGCTGCTATGTTTTTGCAAAATCTGGATTGCCCCCACGCCGTTCGCGACGATAGCGGCTTCCAGAATCTCTTGCGTGGCGGCGTCTGGTTGTCGGAGCTCGTCCATCAGCGCGGGGATTGCATCCAGCGAGGGGTACTTGCGCAGGTAGAGGGCGCACTCGTGCTGAATGACCCACGGCGAGCTGGGGATTTGTTGAATGATGGTTTCGTGCAGGTCGGGATAGTCGGCGTAGCGGAGCGCCGTGAGGGCGACCCAGCGCTGGTTCAGGTCATAGCTGTCGGCGAGGTCTACCAATCGTTGCTTGACGGTCTCGCCGCCGATACGGGCGAGGGCGCGCGCAGCCGCCCACTGCGCCAAGTAGCGCCGTTCGGGCGACCAGGGCGGGTTCTCAAGGGACTCCAGCAACGGCTCCACCGCCGCCGCGCCGAACTGCACCAACGCATCCAAGGCGATAGTGCGGGCGTGCTCGCTGACATCGCCCAGCGCTTGCACGAGAGCGGGTATCACGGACTCATACGGCAGCTCCGCCAACGCCTGCACGGCTTGCTGACGCACTTTTATATTGTCCGCGTGTAGGGCTGCCCAGCTGAGTGGGGGTACGACTTCAGGCAGATGAATCTGGCGCAGCGCGTCGATGAGCAATTCACGCAGTGTGTCGTCGAAAGTAGTGCGCAGGGCGTTGTGAATAGGCGGGATGGCGACGGCGGCGAGTGTAACCAGCGCGTTGCGCACCGCCTCGCGATAACGCGGGTGGAACAGCGCGTAGTCGATGAGCGCGTCGGCGTCCTGCGCTTCGCCGATTGCGCCCAGCGCTGCGATTACCTGCGTTATCACAGCCGCCTCCGGCTCGCCGTGTAGCGCGGCGCGCAAGTGGTCGCGGGCGCGCGGCTCACGCAGGCTGCCGACCGCCGCAACCGCCGCAGCGCGCACGGCAGGGTCTGCGTGCGTCAGCATCGGCTCCAGCGTGTCCCACGCGCGGTCGCTGTTCGACTGACCCAGCCCCATCGCCACTGCTACCAGAGACTCTGATTCTTGAAGCGTGTCGCGCAGTTTGGGCAACACATCCCAGAGGAACTTCCACACCGTGTTGTCGCCTTGAATTGCGCGGCGCAGCAGCCACAGCTGGTTGCCGAAGCGCCACCGCGTGATGGGGTGCGCTTCGAGGAAGTCCGCCAGCTGCGCCTGCGTGCCTGCGACGGCGACCGCCCATTCCGCTTCGGGGGTGTCGGGGTAAGCGGCGGCGAGCTGCGCGCGCGCCGCCTGCTCGGCGTTCGGCAGGGCGTCCAACAGCGAGTGCCACAGCCGCGCCACATTCGAATCGTCATGCGAAGCCTGCTGTTGGAGCAGGACGCGCTCCACCATCAGCGACGCGCTGGATTCCAACGCTTCGCGCACACGCAGGTACTGCTGGTGGCACTCGTCGGGAAGCATCCGCCCCCACGCCCTGCCAAACTGATTGAAAGGCTCGTCAGGCGTCTCCACCTCTCCCCAAGCATGCAAGCGAACCTCGACAGGCTGACGCCCTCCTGCACAGGCAACCTCCACGATGGCTGTGGTTGTCATAATGCCCCTCAATACTGCCATTATACCCTATTTCACAGCATTATCAGCAGGAATGTGAAGCTTGATGGGGTAATTTACTTCTGCGATGGAAGCCGTAGCCTATGTTGACGGGGCGTCCCTTGCTAATCCGGGGAGCGCGGCGTTGGCAGTCCGCTTGTACGATATGCAGGGGCGGCTACTCCAAAGCATCTGCGAACCTATCGGCAAACAGACCAACAACTTCGCCGAGTATTACGCGCTGCTGCGCTGCCTCCAAGAAGCCCATCAGAAAGGCATCACACGCCTCACCATCTACACCGACTCGGAGCTGCTGGTCAAACAGTGGAGTGGCGATTATAGAGTGCTTTCGGACAATCTCAAACCGCTCTACCAAGAGGCTCAGGAGTTCCGCGAACGGTTCGAGCATCTGAAAATCCTGCATGCAAGGAAAGATTCGCAAGATTTAGCGAAAGTGGTCGATCGGATGGCGCGGGAGGCGGCAAGGCATGTGCAACAGTTCGCCCCTATTCCCGACAAGGAGGAGAGCAGTGAGTGAGATTAAGGTCGTTTGCGAACGGAGCCGTTTCCCAAAGGTGCTGGAGAAGCTGTCGGAGGATCAGCGTCGGTTGCTCTCGAAGGTGATGCAAGCGTTGGGGGAGCGAACCCCGCCGCCTGCCTTGCACTATGAGAAGCTCAAGTCGCATCCCCACTGGCGTTCGGTACGCTTAGATAGTCATAGCGGTTATCGCGTTATCTTCTACGAAGACGACGGCTACCGGGTGATTGCCTATGTAGGCGCGCACGACGACGCCTATAACTGGACAACCCGAAATGAACCGCTGTTTAACCAGTACGGCGAATTAGAAATCCGCTTGACAGAGATGCCCTCCCCTCCTGTGCCCTCCTCGGCTCCAGAACCCGAAACTTTAGACCCAGCACGCTTCCCGTTTGCTCGCTATCGTGCCTCGGATTTGATAAAGTTAGGCGTGCCGAATGAGGAGTGGGCGGAGCATCTGCGTCAGTTGAGCCGAGGAGATATCGAAGCGACGATTAATCAGATGCGCAATAATAATGTCATAAGTGAACCTGCTTTTGAACGCCTCTCCCTCTTAGCTGGGGGCGAGCCTATCGAGAAACTCCTGCCCCCTGCTCAGCTGAACCTCTTAGTGGAGGAGTGCCTCGATCAGTCGGTGAGGCGCGGCGCTCTCTGGAAGCCTGAGGATTGGGAGGAACTGGAGAACTATTTGCAGCACCCTTGGGAGCGTTGGCTAGTGTTTCTCAACCCCTCTCAAAGGGAAGCTGCGGAAAGTCGGTTCTCTGGTCCCGCCCGCGTGACAGGCGGTCCCGGAACAGGCAAGACGGTGGTGGCGCTGCATCGCGCGAAGGCGTTAGCCCAACGCTATGCGCCCCAGCCGGTGTTCCTGACCTCGTTTAATAAGGCGCTCGCAGCAGAGTTGCGACGGCGCGCGGAGAGACTCAAAGTCCCCTCTAATTGCCTCATTAAGCATTTGGACGAGTTTGTGCGCGAGCAGATTAAGCAGTTTCTCCCGGCTGTGCAAGTGATATACAATACCGACGAGTTGAAAAACGCCTCATCGTTTGACAAGCTCGTCCGTGAAGCGTGCTTAGATTACTTGCCAGATTTTGTGTGGCAGGAGTGGGAGCATGTGGTGGATGCTTGGAACATTCGCACGGAGCAGGAGTATCTCCAATTTGAGCGTATCGGACGCGGGCGTGCTTTAGGTCCCAACGAGCGGCGCGCTATGTGGCAGGTGT
>JBKBKS010000138.1:0-5449 GCA_046294565.1 Fimbriimonadales bacterium | reverse complement strand
CGGGGACGCCGACGCTACGAGGTTGGGCGTCGGCGGCAGCGGGGACGCCGACGCTACGAGGTTGGGCGTCGGCGGCAGCGGGGACGCCGACGCTACGAGGTTGGGCGTCGGCGGCGGGGACGCCAACGCTACGAGGTTGGGCGTCGGCGGCGGCGGGGACGCCAACGCTACGCGAGTCGGCTAAGATTGCCACAGCCCCACGCGCGAGTGCGTCCGCTATGAACTGATGTCCGTCGTGCGTGCGCCCGACAATCGCCACGAACAGGTCGCCCGGCTGCACCTTACGCGAGTCGGCGCAGATTCCCCTAATCTCGGCGTCGCCCCGCGCCCAGAGGATTGGCAAGCCCTGCATCAGTTCACTGAGTCGCATACATCACCCCATACGCGCCCCGTGTGGCGGCAGCGTGCGTGCGTTCTCGCGCCGTGTGGACGGAATGCGCCAGTACCACATTAAGAATTGCGCCACTTGACGGAAGGCAGGCGCGGCGACCTCGCCTCCGTAGTAGCCGTTGCGCGGTTCGTCTGCCATTACCAAGATTACGGCGCGCGGCGCGTCGGCGGGCACAATCCCGACGAACGAGGCGATATATCTGCCCTCGGCGTAGCCGCGTCCGCCTTCTAATGCTTTCTGCGCCGTGCCCGTTTTTCCCGCCACCCAGTAGCCCCTCAGCTGCGCCTGTTTGCCTGTGCCCCGTTCCACTGCGCTGACCAGCCCCTGCATCACGAGGCGGGCGTGTTCGGGCGCGAGTATCTGCTGGGGTGGCTCGCGTTCGAGTGCTGGCTCTAACACGAGGCGCGGGGCGACCCAGCGTCCCTCGTTCGCGAGCGCGGCGTAGGCAGCGGCGATGGCAAGCGGCGTAGTCAGCAGCCCTTGCCCGAACGCGAGGTTCGCCGCGCGCACTTCCCTGCCCCACAGCACCTTCTCAGGCGGTATCGTGCGCCCGACTTCCTCGTATGCAAAGCCCGCACGCAACGGCTCGAACAGGCGGAACCGCTTGAGCGCCTCGTACACCCCCGTCAACTGCGCACGCAGCCCCATCTGTGCCATCGCCACATTGCACGAGTTGCACACCACCTCGTCCAGCGACTGATTGCCGTGCCGCTGGTGGTGGCTGCACGCGATGCGCCGCTTGCTAATCACGATAGAGCCGTTGCAGTAGAAACGGCTACTTGGACGAATCTGCCCCTGCTCCAGCAGCGCGGCGACCACCAACGGCTTGACGGTGGAACCCGGCTCATACAGATACTCCACCGCGCGATTGCGCAGTGGCTCCATCGCACGGTTGCGCTCGGCGGGCGTATCACTGCGCGGGGGGCGTAGCCCAGCGCGCGTGATTAGGTCGAAAGTCGGGCGGTTCGCAATCGCCAGAATGTCGCCCGTGCGCGGCTCCAGCACGATAATCAACGCCCCTGCCGGACGATGCCTGCGCCAAAGCTGCTCCAGCGCGTCCTCCGCAGCTTGCTGAACAGCGACATCGAGGGTCAGTTGCACGGGTTGACCGTCCTGCGGCGGCGTGCGTTCGCGCACGGTTTCAGGAATCAGCACGCCGCCCGCCGCGCGCTCGCCCGACTCCTTACCGTTGACGCCCGACAGACGCGCGTCGTAGCTGCGCTCGATACCGCAGGTCGCCACGATTGTGTTGCCCCGTTCGCGGTCTTCCACCAGTTGGGTGAGTCCCAGCACTTGGGGCGCGATGGAGCCTTGCGGGTAGCGGCGGATAGGCGCACGCTCGCCGGTAATCACGGGTCGTTCGCTGCGCTTGAGGTGGGCGAACGCCTCGTCGCGGGCGCGGCGCAACCGTTCAAAGGTGTTCAAGGACGCCTGCGGCGCGACGCGCAGATAACGCAGCCGACGCTCCTGCGCCTGCAGGATTTGCGCCTGCCAGTGCCCTGCATCCTTGCCCAGATGGCGGGCAAGCAGCTCCGCGAAGGCGTCTACTTTACGTATGCTCATCGGGTCGATGGCGATATGGCAGCAGAGCTCGGTCTGCGCGAGGGATTTGCCGTGTCGGTCGAGGATTGCCCCGCGAAGAGCAAGTAGGGGGCGCTGCACGAGGCGTCGCCGCTCGCCTTCGGCGCGCAGCTCGGCGTGCTTACCCCCTTGCAGATGCACGAGCCGTCCCACAACCGCTGCGCCGCCCAGCGCGAGCACGCCGCGCGCCCAAGAAATGCGCTGCAGCTCTTCCGCTTTCAAGCGCACGCTCGTGTGGCGATTGTACGGAACGGGTCTCGCCATCCGCCGCCTCCTTACTCCGTCGGGCGCATCGCCAACGGTATGCTCGGTGTGATGGGCGCGTCCAGCCCGATTATGGTCAGTTCAGGCTGCAGCTCCACGCGCACCATGCCCGCCTGCTCCGCCCAGCGGCTCAGCGCGACATCGTTGGTATACACGGCGATTTGCCCCTTGAGCTTGTCGATGTTGAGTTTCACGCGGTCGGTCTCTCGGCGCAGTTGCTCTAATTGCGCCGTCTCGTAGTTGAGCATCGCGACGGCAGCGATACGCGCCGAGAGTGCGAGTGTGATTAGCGACACGGGTAGCACAGCCCCCCAGCGCGTCGTGTGTCGGCGTTGGGGTGGGTTTCGGCGTTGCGCCGCAGGCATCGGTGCGACGCTGGCGTTGCGTTTCACAGGCTGTCTCTTCGGTTTCGTTGGCATAGTTGTCGGCATAGGTCCTCCCTCTGCTATGCCACGCGCTGTGCAGCGCGCAGCTTCGCGCTACGGGCGCGCGGGTTGTCTTGCACCTCCGCTTCGCTCGGCTCGATAGGTTTCGGGGTCAAAATCTCCAGCAGGGGCGTCGGCATTTCCTGTGCGCCGCCGACGCCTACCGGCTCGCGCACGCGCTGCGCTAAGTTCCGAAAAGCGTGCTTTACAGCGCGGTCTTCCAGCGAGTGATACGCCAGCACCCCCATCACGCCGCCCACTTTCAAGCAGCCCGCCATCGCCTCCAACGCGGGCTGTAAATCGTCCAGCTCGCGATTCACGGCGATTCGTATCGCTTGGAAGGTGCGCGTGGCGGGGTGGATGCGCTTCTCCTGAAACTTTTTCGGGATGGCTTCCAGCACCGCCGCGGCGAGGTCGCCCGTGGTGTTCATTCTGCCTCGGTCGCGTCGGCGGATAATCGCGCGTGCAATCGGTTTCGCCCAGTGCTCATCCCCGTACTCGCGCAAAATGCGGATCAGGTCATTCAGCCGGACGCGCTGCAGCAGGTGGTAGGCGGTGGTGGGCTGTTCCCTATCGAGGCGCATATCCAACGGCGCGTCGTAGCGGAACGCCAGCCCGCGCTCGGGGTCGTCCAACTGCACACTCGAGACGCCCATGTCCACCAAGATAGCGTCTACTGGCGCTATATGCAGTTCTTGCAACACTTCGGGTAAATTTCTGTAGTCCGCGTGGACGAAGTGGAGGATGCAGGGCGCATCGGCGAGGTTCTGTTGGGCGAGTTGGAGCATCGAGGCGTCGCGGTCGAGCGCGACGAGCGTTCCCGCGGCGCCCAGTCGCTCCGCCAACGCGCGCGCGTGCCCCCCAGCGCCCACAGTGGCGTCCACCACCACGCCCCCTGCAGGCGGGTTCAGATACTCCAACACCTCGCGTAGCATGACCGATTTGTGCATCTCAGATACCGACTCCCAGCGCGTACTCCATCAGTTCCGAGCTGTTGCTCAACGCCTCGCCCATCAACTGGTCGAACTTATGTTTCGCCCAGATTTCCACGCGGTTCGCGCAGCCCACAATCACCACATCCGAGCTCGGTTCGATTGCTGCCCATTCCCGCAGGTCTTGAGGGATTGCCACGCGCCCTTGATTATCGGGAGTGACTTCCGTCGCGGCGCTGTAGAGGAATCGCTGCAGCGCGATCTTGCGTCGGTCGAAGGTGGCTCCCTCCTCGAACTTTTCCCCCAGTCGTTGCCAGCGGTCGTTGGGGAACACGAACACGCAGCCGTCGAACCCGCGCGTCATGGTGAACCGTTCGCCCAGGCTCGCGCGCAGGCGCATGGGAATAATCACGCGCCCCTTGTCATCGACTGCTATCGTGCTACCGCCTTGAAACAGCGCCATCGGTGTAAATCACCACCCAGTCTCCACTGAGCCTCCACTGGGTCTCCACTGACTAATATTTTAGCACATTTTGCGCGGTTTGTCAAGGGCTTGACCCCCACTTTGCCCAAGAATTGGGGGAATTTGGTGGGAATTTGCCCATATGTGGGGATTGACGGAGCAGGAATCGCGTCGCGTCGGCATTTTTTCGTCAGCGAGACGTGGACACCCAACCCTAACCTGCCAGTAGACCCCAATTCACCCCAAAAAACCCAAAATCTGGTAAAATTACCTGTCCGATTCTCGTAGTACCTGTGATATAATGTAGTGTGTCGAAAGGAGCCAGACGCAGATTTATTCGCCCTGTGGCTCCTGAAGATAATCCACCGAAGCGGAGGTAAACCATGCGACGGTACTTTGGTATCTTGGCATTAGCGGTAGCGCTGAAAAGCGCAATGAGTCAGGACTTCGCCGACTTCAACAATCTGCCCGCCAGTGGCTATCAATATTACTTTCCTGGCGGGGTGAACCAGATTGTGCTGGACGATGTACAGCGAACGACGGGTTTAGCCATCAAGCAGATTGACATCGGCTTCCTCGCAACCCAAGGCGAAAGTGTGAATGTATCGCTGTATGTGTTCAGCGCGAACCCGGACGGCACTGTGGGCAGCCTGCTCTACACCGACACAATTAGTAATGTTCCCTTAGGGCAGTTGTTAGTGTTATCGTTCAGCACACCGAGCATCGCTGCGGGCGTCCCGGAGCTGTGGATTGGTATTGCCGCAAGCCGTGCGCAGGCGGGTATGCTGCTCTCACCCAACCCCAATCCGACCGTTGGCAGCAGCGCGGATGTGTTTGCATGGGATCAAAACGCGAATGGCGCTATCGATGCGAATGAGTACTTTGCCTTCCAAAACAACAATCCCATCGCAAACTTTGCCATTCGCACTGTCGTCCCCGAGCCTGCGAGCATGCTGGCGTTGGGCGCGGGTCTGGCGGGTCTGGTCGGGCTGCGCCGCCGCAAGCAGTAAGCACCCTCTTGCCCTCATCCCCTTGCCTCCTCTCTCACACTGTGGGAGAGGGGGTTTTTGATTCAAACGAGCCTCGCTTTCTTGAGGTTCCCCCCCCACTGCGTCGGATGTGTCCGTCGTTACAGGCGCTACGCGCTCAGAAGCCCTTCCACGAATGTAGTGGGGTCAAACACAGCCAACTGGTCTGCCTTCTCGCCCAATCCGATGAGTTTGATGGGGATTCCCAGCTCCTTGCGGATGGTGAGCACGGCGCCGCCGCGGCTGGTGCTATCTAACTTTGTGAGGATGACGCCTGTGATGGGCAGCGTGCGTGCGAACTCTTCCGCTTGGCGGATGGCGTTCTGTCCTGCGACGGCGTCGAGTACCAGCAGCGTTTCGTCGGG
>JBKBKS010000137.1:0-5450 GCA_046294565.1 Fimbriimonadales bacterium | reverse complement strand
TCTCGTTGATTGGGGCGCCCTTGCGGATGCTCTCGATCAGCACGCGATGCTCTTCCACATAGGGGTTAAGCCACTGCTTGCCGGGCTCCCAAGTCTCCTTGCCGCGCACATAGAAGTTGGTGAACTGCTCCAGCAGTGCTGTGCCTTCGGAGCCGACCACGAGGTTGGACACGCGGTAGGCGGTGTTGTCCATCTGTCGGCACATCGCCAGCACGCGCACGCCGTTGGGGTACTCGTACTCGATGGCGAAATGGTCATACACATCGCCGTATTCGGGCGCGGTGCGCGCCTGTCTGCCGCCCATCGCCATCGCGCGTGTGGGGGGACTACCCATCACCCAGTTCATCACATCGATGTTATGCACGAACTGCTCTACGGGCTGGTCGCCTGCCAGCCAGTGATAGAACAGCCAGTTGCGCAGTTGGTACACGAGGTCGCTCCAGCCTTGTTCGCGCGGTTTGGGGGCAGGACTGGCGGCGTTGTAGTAGGCGTAGGCGGCGCGCACTTCGCCGAGGTGCCCTGCGCGAATGCGCTCTATGACGCCCTGATAGCCCGGATGCCAGCGGTACTGCGTGCCGGGCATCACGCCCAGCCGTTTCTGCTGCGCCATCTCGCCCCCACGCAGCACCATCCGTACCCCTTCTGGGCACACAGCGACCGGCTTCTCCATAAACACATGCTTGCCCGCTTCCATCGCCGCGAGCAAATGCACGGGGCGGAACGCCGGCGGCGTGCAAAGCAGCACCAAGTCGATGCCGCTCTCTAAGACTTTTTTGTAGGCGTCGAACCCCAAAAAGCGTCGCTCGGAGGGAACCTGCACGCGCTCGGCGAACTGCTCCTTGAGACCCTCGTAGCTGGCGTTGAGGCGGTCTTCGAAGATGTCGCCTAACGCCCAGATGACTGTGCCCTCGTCGGCGCGGAGGCAGTCGATGGCTGCGCCTGTGCCGCGTCCACCGCATCCCACCAAGCCGACTTTGATGATGTCCGAGCCGTGCGCGTGCGCGAACTGCGCAATCGGCAGCGCACTGAGCGCCGCGCCCGCTTTCAAAAACTCCCGCCGTGTCAATCGCTGGTTCATAAACTGCCTGTTCGAGACCGCCTACGCTTTTCCTGCTCGCTCACACGAACGCGCGCCCCATCGCCGATGGGGGTCTCTGAAAGGTATACTTTTGTTTGGAGGTTCGCCTGTATGAACGCGATTGTCCTGAATCGCCTAATGATACTGTTCACATCGATTGGTATGGTGATTTCGGCGTTGCTGTGGATTGCGCACTCGGCGGAGTTCGCGTTGCCTTGCACGGGCGGCGGTTGCGACGAGGTGGCGCGCTCGCCCTACTCGCGCATCGCGGGGGTGCCTGTCGCGGCGTTCGGGTTCGGCTTCTTCGGGCTGCTGCTTGTGCTTGCGCTCTCGCGCCTCCAGTACCCAGAGCAGTGGCGTCGATATAGCCTGATGCTCGCCGCGCTCAGTACGCTGGGCGTGTTGGCGTTCGCCTACTTCACCTATGTCCAACTCTTTGTGCTGAACTTATATGCGAAAGGAACGCCCTGCTGGTGGTGTTTAGGCGCGGCGTCGACGAACTTCCTCGTGTGGCTCCTATCGCTCATCGGCTTACGCGGCGAGCCGTCGCTGATGGGGATGCAGACGCGGGAGCTGGCGCAGTCTGTTGCGGTCTCGCTCGCGCTGGTGGTGGCGGGCTTAGCTTACGGCGGCTGGCAGTGGAATCGCGCAACCACAGCCCAGATTATCGAGACCGACAACGAGAAACTCTCGATGCTCTACTTAGACGGGCAGGGCTGGCGTAAAGGCAACGAGAACGCCCCGCTGGTGATTGTAGAGTTCTCCGATTTCCAGTGCCCAGCGTGCAAGCAGGCGTACGAGGTGCTGGAGAAGCAGATATTGCCCCAACTGGGCGACAAAGCGCTGTTCGTGTTCCGCCATTACCCCCTCATTCAGATTCACCCTATGGCGTGGATGGCGGCGTCCGCATCCGAAGAGGCAGGCGCACAGGGCAAATTCTGGCAGATGTACGCCGCGCTCTTCGAAAGCCAGCAAGAACTCACGCCGAAGCGCATCGAGAAGATGGCTCAGCAGTTAGGACTGGACAGCCAAAAAGTGCGCGCCGCCGTCGATAATCAAGATATTCACTTCAAGAAAATCTACCGCGACTTCGAGGAGGGCAGCAAGTTGGGCGTGAACTCCACGCCGACCTTTATTGTCGTCTACGAGGGCGAGATGCATATCGCGCGGGGGATGGCGGCGCTACTCTCCACGCTCAATATGAACCCGAAGATCCAGCAGTATCTGGGCAAACAAATCAATGTCTCGGTACAGTAAGTGATGGAACTCAAATATCGCGCGTTAGAGGGGATGCACGATGTGTTGCCAGAGCAGAGCCACCTCTGGCAGTATGTAGAGTCGCGCTGGCGCGAGCACTGCTGTCGGTACGGCTATCGCGAGATACGCACGCCGATTCTGGAGACCGCCGAGTTGTTTGAGCGCAGTGTCGGCGAGACCAGCGACATCGTTTCCAAAGAGATGTATGTGTTCCAGCGCGGCGAGGAGCGGTACGCGATGAAGCCTGAGGGTACCGCCCCCGTTGTGCGCGCCTACTTAGAGCATGGGCTGTACGGTGCAGGCGGCATGCATAAGTTGTATTACATCACGCCTTTCTTCAGGGGCGAGCGACCCCAGCGCGGACGCTATCGACAGGCGCACCAGTTCGGCGCGGAGATTATCGGCGCGGCGCACCCAATCGCCGACGCCGAACTGCTGGCGATGGTGATGGACTTCTTCCTCGCGCTGGGTGTGCCCCCCGATGCGCTGGAACTCCGCCTGAACACCATCGGCTGCCCCGAGTGCCGACCTGCCTACCGTGAAGCGGTGCGCCACTTCGGACGCGAACGGTATCCCCAACTCTGCCGAAACTGCCAAGCGCGACTGGAGCGCAATCCGCTGCGTATTTTGGACTGTAAAGAGTGCGCGGATATCACCGACTCCGCGCCGCCGATTGACCCCTACCTGTGCGACGCCTGCCGAACGCACTTTGAGAGCCTCCAGAACCTGCTGAAGACGCTGGAGGTGGCATATGTGCGGGATGTGCGCCTTGTGCGTGGGCTGGACTATTACACGCGCACGACTTTCGAGGTGACTGCAGAGCGAGGTCTGGGCTCGCAGAACGCGCTTTGCGGCGGCGGACGCTACGACGGCTTGGTCGCGGAGTTGGGCGGTCCCCCCACGCCTGCGCTGGGCGTCGGAATCGGCGTGGAGCGCACCCTGCTCACCTTGCAGGCGTTGCACGCGCCGCTGCCCGAACCGCGTCCCACCGACGCCTATGTGGTCGCGTTTGGCGAGGCGGTGCGCCCTGCCGCGCTGAAACTCGCGCAGCAACTCCGCGCCGCGCAACTCGCCGCCGAGTTGGACTTGGAGGCGCGTAGCCCCAAAGCGCAGATGCGCCTCGCCAACCGCAGCGGCGCACGATACGCCATCCTCGTCGGCGACGCCGAACTGCAGCAGCAGACCGCGACCGTCAAAGACCTGCAGACCCACGAACAGACTACCGTGAGCCAAGCTGAGCTGAGCGAATGGATCAAAAACCGTCTGTAACGGAGCTGGAGCCGCGCGATGTGGAGTATTTCAAGCGCGGCGCGTGGGAGAACCCGCGCTTCTGGGCGCGACTCGGCGGTCAGCCCGACCTGCAGGGCAAAAAAGTGCTGGATTTGGGCTGCGGGCACGGCAGCCTCTGTATCGATATGGCGCGGGCAGGCGCGACGCGCGTGGTAGGAATCGACCTCAACGAACGCCTCATCCGATTCGCCCAGCGCAACCTGCAACTGAACTATCCCGAACTCGCCGACCGCGTCGAGTTCCTCTGCATCGATATCGCCCACCTCGATGAAGCCGACTTCGACCTGATGACCAGCAAAGACACTTTCGAGCATGTGATGGATTTGCCGACAGTGCTGGCAGCGATGCGTCAGCGTCTCAAGTCGGGGGGACGCCTCTACGCTGCCATCGGCCCCCTCTGGAACAGTCCGTTCGGCGACCACGATACCATCAAGCGGCTGATTGGCGTCAACTTGCCTTGGGCGCACATCTTGCTGCCCGACCGCTGGGTGCTCAACGCCACCGCCAAACGCCTCGGACGCCCGCTCACATCCTACCGCGACTTGGGAATGAACATGCTGGCGTTCCGCGACTACAAGCGGATTATTTACGAGTCTGGTTTCGAGGTGGAATTTTTCCAACCGAACTGCAGTCGCCACCCTGTGGTGCGCCTATTCAGCCTGCTGCGCCATCTGCCTCTCGTGGGCGACTACTTCGTGAATAATCTATACTGCGTGTTGAGGAAGCCTTAGCGTCTATATGGGAAATAGGGGGTTTTCTGCGCGTTTCCCTTGTGCAGTATGGCTCGGAACGCTGTCAACTGCCCTCACCCCCCAGTCCTACTCTGCAACGCGGGAGATGGGAGTAAACGCCGATACACGCATAAGATCCCTCTCACACTGCGCAGGAGTGGGGGTTGGGGGTGAGAGCAATCGGTTGGGTTGCCTAAGTCGCTTCTGTCGGATAGCTGTGCTCTTGCCAAGCGAGGATGCCGCCTGTCAGGTTGTGCAAGTTGTGGTATCCCTTCGCCATCAGTGCGCTGATGGCAGTGCTGGAGCGGTCGCCGCCGAGGCAGTGGACAATCACGGGGCGGTCGTTCGGGATTTCGTGGAGGCGTTGGAGCACGCGCCCCGCATGGATATGAAGCGCGTTCGGGATATGTCCTGCGTTGTATTCCGACAGCCCGCGCACATCGAGTATCGTCGCCTCACCCGACTGCCAGAGCCGATATGCCTGTTCCGCCGTAATCTGGGGCACGGTCTCCAACTCGCTCGGCGCGTAGCCCTCCAGCGACGGGATGTAGCCGATGATGGCGTCCAACCCGACGCGAATCAGCTGTCGCACCAGCGTCTCGATGTGCGTTTCAGGCGCGAGCAAGATGAGCGGCTTATCGTAGGGCAGCAGCCACCCCGCCCAAGTGGAGAACATCTTGCCTGCAGGGATGTTGATGGCGCCTTGGATGTGCCCTCCTGCGAAGGCGAACTTGTCGCGCGTGTCCACCAGCACCGCGCCCTCATCTAACGCCTTCTTGAAGGCTTCTGGCGTGAGCAGAGGCGGCTGGGGCAGCGCGCCCAGGATTGGCATCTCGTCGCGATTAAGCCGCTTCATCACAGCGAAGTAGGTCGGCGCTTCAGGCTGGTCTGCCAGCAAGTCCTTGACGAACTGCTCCTCGTCGTAGTTCGCGATTGTGCGCGCCCACCAGGCGTGGCGGCGTTCATAGCCGAGCGTAGTGGCGGGCAACGCACCCAACGCCTTACCGCATGCCGACCCCGCGCCATGCCCAGGCCAAATCTGCAGATAGTCGGGCTGCTCGATGAAACGCACAAGGCTCCGATAGAGCGCCCGT
>JBKBKS010000136.1:0-5452 GCA_046294565.1 Fimbriimonadales bacterium | reverse complement strand
GGGTATAGTTCGCGCCAGCGCATTTCAGAACTCCAGATGCATTGGCAGGATGGGCGCGGAGTGGGTGAGCGTGCCCACCGAGATATAGTCCACGCCCGTCTCGGCAATCGCGCGCACGGTACTCAGATTCACGCCGCCTGAGGCTTCGATAAAGCCCACGCGCTCTTTGGCGAGCCGCACCGCCTCGCGCAGGGTCTCCAGCGGCATATTATCCAGCAAGAGTCCGTCTGCGCCTGCTTCGAGTGCCTGTTCCACCTGCTCCAGCGTCGTGCATTCCACCTCGATAGCAAGCAAGTGATGGGCGTTTTGTCGGGCGCGGCGTATTGCCTCGCGGATGTCGCCGCCCAGCGCGACGAGGTGGTTGTCTTTGATGAGGATACCGTCGTACAGCCCCACGCGATGGTTGCGCCCGCCGCCCACGCGCACGGCGTATTTCTCCAGCAGGCGCAGTCCTGGCGTCGTTTTGCGCGTGTCGATAATCTGCGCGCCCGTACCTGCAACCGCCTCCACAAACTGGCGCGTGAGCGTAGCAATCCCCGACAGATGTTGCAGAAAGTTTAGCGCAGTACGCTCGGCTTTCAGAATTGCCCGCGTGTTGCCGCGAATCTGCAACACGGATGCGTTGGGCGCGAGTCGTGCGCCGTCGGGGAGGGCGTGCGGCAACTGGATGCTGGGGTCGAGGGTGTGAAGCACGCGCTGGGCGACGGCGACGCCGCACAGCACTCCTTCGGCTTGCGCTAAAATAGCGCACTCCATCCTATGGTCGGCTGGAATCAGGCTATCGGTCGTCCAATCGCCTGCGCCTATATCTTCCTGCAAGGCGCGACAAATCAGCGCATCGAGGTCAGACTCGCTATAGAGGTACATCGGGTGAATTGTACCTGCCCGCCGATGGGCGTGACTATCAAGGTATACTCGCTTGCCGATGGCGAGGCGCGGACCGATTAATGACTTAGACCTCACGCGCTGGCGTGAGTACGACGATCTCCTCACAGACAGTTTGTGGCTGCTGGGTAAGCGTGCGAATCGTGGGGCGCACACGCCCGACTACTGGGGCAACTTCGCGCCGCAGATACCCTATCAGGCGATGCGCCGCTTTACACGGCAGGGCGAGCTGGTATTGGATCCCTTTGCAGGACTGGCTACAACGCTGATTGAAGCGCGACGAATAGGCAGGCATGCGATTGGCGTGGAGCTGAACGCCTCAGTTGCCGACGCCGCCCGCGAGCGCGTCGAGGCACAAGAGAATCCCTACGCTGTACAAGCCGCCCTTCTGCAGGGCGACAGCGCGTGCCCCGAAACAGCCCAGCGCGTGCGCAGCCAGATGAACACTTGGGGCTTCGAACAGGCACACCTCTTGATTCTGCACCCGCCCTACCACGACATCATCCCCTTCAGCGACGACCCGCGCGACCTGTCGAACGCGCCCTCGCTGGAAGCGTTCCTGCAGCAGTTCGAGCAGGTCGTGTCTTGCTTCACGCCGCTTTTACACACGGGACGGTTCCTAACGCTGGTCATCGGCGACAAATATGCTCAGGGCGAGTGGGTTCCGCTGGGTTTCTACACGATGGAAGTGGTTCGTCGGCATGGCTTTCGTCTCAAGAGTATCTGCGTGAAAGATTTTCACGAGACACGCGGCAAACGCGGACAGCGTAGCCTGTGGCGCTATCGCGCTCTGAGAGATAATTACTATGTATTTGAGCATGAGTATGTGATGTTTTTCGAGAAGTGGAGCTAATCCTCTTGTTCCAAGCGCTGACGCGCGCACCCTGTATGCACCCAGCCGTAGCTGCGTAGATGGGTGATGGTCTCTCCAGCGGGGAACGGTTGGCGGCAGAGGCGGCAATAGCCATCATAGCGCGCCACGATGCTTCGCAGAGAAGCACGCACCCGACCATGGCGGCAGCCCTCATGCACCCAAACGCCCGTGTGCGCGTGGCGAGTGATTCGCTCGCCTATCTGATTCTGTTGGAGGACTAACTGGAGCCGTGGCGTCTCTAGATGGTACGGATGTGTCCATGGGAGAAGTATCTTGATCGCGATTAACAGATGCGATAGGAGTTACAACAGTCGGCTGAGCAACAGTTGCCGCAGGTTGCATGGGTTGAGTAGTGCTGGTAGAAAGCAGTGGAAAGTCCACAAAAACAGGATCTGACCAACTATCTAAATAATGCATCAAGATATAAGCCGTTTCAGAAGGATAATCTCTCTTTTTAAACTCATACAACATATAAAGAACAAACGCATTTTTAATACTTTTATCCCCCAAAGCAGCAAAAGATGATAGGTAATAACCTGTAACGTTATCAGATAAATTAAACGCAGAATTCAAAAGCCGATCTGCTAAATCGCCTAGTGTGAAACTCGTCCCATCATTACCTGTGATTACTACGCTCCTTATATTATTTGCCGAATTTTCAATCTCAGGAGGATATGAAATCCTACCATAGAAAGTATGAAATGCGGCAGAATCATTCTTACGGAAAATATTCAACAGTCCCCCCATATATATATTCATTTCCAAAAGAGACCTTTGAAAGTTGGGACTAACCCGAATCGGGTTGATACACACTCGGCAAGTACCTGCATAGCGCGCGGTGATGACAGGCGCGCTTTCGTCCAGTTCGGCATACGCTTCGGCGAGCGCCGTCGGATCGAAGATTTCATCGTCGTATTCTACGGCTTCGCTCCCCATCTCGTCGAGTGGGTCTAAGCAATCCTCGTGGGGTTCGGGGTGGGGCGCAGGGTTCTCGCGCAGCAGTGCGTCGATTCGCGCAATGGTGTCGTACAGACGGACGGGCGGCGGCGTGGGCGTCGCCCCCTGCGCTCGGTTCTCCAAGTGGCGTCGATTGACAGGAATCGGTCTCGCCATGTCAGCCTCCTCGCGGCTGTGGAATCGGTTTCGTGCGCTTTTTCAGTTTCCCTACCGACGGTAGGTATCCTGCCAACCCATACAAGCCTTGTCCCAGGAGGCTGTCGGGATGCGCGGCGCACAGTAGGCATTCGGGGTTGCGCTCCGCACGGACAGGGAACGCCTGCTGCTGCAATAAGTCGTAGTAGACATACGGTTGCACGGGCGCACAGGCAGTGGTTAATTTTACCAGTTCCCATGCCAAAAGGTTCCCGACGATGCCGTTGAGGAACACCACCTGCGGATTGGGGATGACCTCGCCTTGAATGTAGCCGCCTCGTACGGAGAGTGCGCGTTGATGGGGCGTTAGTTGCTCTTCCACGCTTTGACGAACGCCTTGTTCCACACATGCGAGGCAAGCGGTCTCGCCAGGCAGGATGACCTGCACCTGTCCGCCGCCTTGAGCGAGTTTGCCGTTCTCGCTGCGCACGCCCACGCCTGCGTCTAAGTAGGGGATGAGGGCGCACATAGCGACTGTGTTGAGATACTGCCGCACGATAGCGCTGTCCACCGCGCCGACAATCAGGTCGCATCCGAGCATATGGGTGAGGGCTTGAGGCGTGCGTGCGTCGTGGGGAAGCGGCGTGATGGTTCGGGTTTCGGGCGGGCGGGCGCGGTTGAGCCGTTGTGCGAGGGCGCGCACCTTGCGCCAGCCGCGTTGCGCCTGCGCGAAGCTCGCGCCCACCACGCGGTTCAAGTTGCTCAGCTCCAGCCGATCGGGGTCAATCAGCAGCACTTGTCCCACGCCCAGCAGCGCGAGCGCGTTCGCGATTTGGGAGCCTAAACCGCCTGCCCCCACCAACGCCACGCGCAGAGTGCTGAGAATCGTCTGACCCTCCGCGCCGAACGCGCGTATCTGGCGGTCGTACACGGCTTGCTCAGCGGCGTGCAGCCACGCGGGGTGGAACCCTGCGCCGTAGCGCGTTAGCAACGGCGCGCTCAGCACGCGAGTGCGCACGATCGGCGCCATCTGACCGCGCTGGTAGTCCCAGAACCGCCCCTCGAAGCTCATATCGTTGCCGAACACGAGGCTGCCGTGTCGGAACGGGGGCGACATGCTCTGCGTGGCGAGGAACTTCTGATAGTCGCTGTTGTCGTCGATCTTGGAGAAGCGTGCGTCGCCCGCCCACGGGTGCGAATGCGCTTCCAGCAGGCTGTATCCCGCACGGGCGCACCGTACCAGCAGGCTATGCACAAACTCAGGGCGCGTCTCCACCAAGCTCGCGCTCCGATGCACATAGGCGTCGTCGGGCACGGTCACGACCTCGCGCACGAGGAACACCACACGCGCCTCGCTCTCCAGCGTCCGGCACAGCAGGAAACACTTGGTCTCCACCGTGCAGTCGGCAAGCAGGGCGTCGCGCAGGTGCGCCCACAGCGGGCGCGGGATACGCACTTCACCAATCATTGCTTGGAAGTCTCTCGCTGAGCTATCTCCAGCGTTCAAACGCTTTCCGAATCAGCTCACACACGCTCAGTAGCGAGTGTCCGTTCAGAGGGTTGGCGGCAGGTCGCCATGAACGGATGTGTAGGCAACAGCCCGTCCAGCCTTTCATTTGGGGCGGCGCGTCTTCAAGGAGTTCATCGTTCGGGTCGAATCGGGTATCGCTGTAGAACACATGGTCAGGCTTGTCGCCGTTAGCAAGGCGCAGGTTATCGTCCACATAGAACCAGTCGGGCGGGGTCTGTGGATAGTTCGGCGGCAGCAGCACCAGCACATCGGTGCGCTCGTAGTTGTAGCCGGGCGGCAGCGGGAAGTCTTTGATGACCACCCAACTGCCGTCTTCGTCGTCGTAGTCCGCGCTCTTGGTCAGCGAGTAGCGCGCCGCGGCGAGCGCGACCTCGTAGGCGATTCGCTGGATCCGCGCGTGCATCGCTTAGTAGGCGCCATCCTCCCAGCGCGGCAGACGCTCGATGGAGGGGACACGCTCCAGAATCTCGTTGGGCGTCGGCAGCGGCTGATCCAACACCATCGGGTCGTTCTCCGTGTTAGGCAACACGGGCTTCAGCGTAATCTCGAACTCGGTGTCGTTGATACGCACCTTCTCCTTGACCGTGCTTGCGTTCGGCATCGTAGTACCCCCAGTTGTGTAATACAGTAATTATACCACACGCGCACTGAAAAAGTTCCCTGTGGGATGGAGATTCTTAGGCAAAAGTGGCAGGGGCGGCCGGATTCGAACCGACGACCTTCGGTTTTGGAGACCGACGCTCTGCCAGCTGAGCTACGCCCCTGCGTTAGCGACTACTTCGACTCGCGATGAACGACATGTTTGCGGCAGCGCGGGCAATATTTTTTCAGCTCCAGTCGGTCGCGCTGTTTCTCGCGGTGCTTCGTTGTCGTATAGTTGCGGTCTTTGCACTCGGTGCAAGCCAGCACGATTATCACACGCTTGCTAACAGTTGCCATCGTTCAATACCTCCTTGAGGGGGGGGCGGAGTTCCCGCCCCCAATTGGGTGAGGGTATTAGTCCAGCATCTCTGTGACGACGCCCGCGCCCACCGTGCGACCGCCCTCGCGTATCGCAAACCGCAAGCCCG
>JBKBKS010000135.1:4810-5485 GCA_046294565.1 Fimbriimonadales bacterium | reverse complement strand
TGTTCTTTGCGACGGGCGGTACTGAGGTGACGCGATCTTTTGACGCCACGACGCCCACGAACTGGTATGTATGCACGACGCCCGACACGACGCGCACACTCAGCGAGTTCCAGAACACCAACTGGGGCGCGGCGTTCGTGTTCTGGGGCAGCCCGACGGGACAGACCGATAACTTCAACGCGCAGACCTTTATCGACCAGATACGCACGACGAACCCGCAGACCCCGTACTTCCTGATTGTGCCCAGCCAATATACGACGCAGGCAACCCAGTGGCAACGCGAGACTGGCGCGTTCGGCTATGTCATCTGGAACAACACGACCCCGTCCGAGTTCATTACCCAGGTGCGCACGATTCTGAGCCAGTATAACATCGAAGCGGCGTAGTGATAACTGTGCGACTCCTCCTCCCTAATTGGGAGGGACGAGACGCGCCGTTCCGTGCAAGGCGCGACGACGGGAATGTCGTCGCGCCGTTGTTGATTGTTAGGGGGGGACGCCGACGCCTTCCTCTCACACGGCGTGGGTGAAGATAATAACGCGCTTGCTCCAGAATCGGGAACGGTCTGCCGACAATTGCGCGTGATGCAGTGGGTTGCGTGGAGTAGCGTTACGCTTGGGCTGGGTGCGAGTTTCATACTGGGGGGCGTACTGATTCGGCTCGCTACGCCTTACC
>JBKBKS010000135.1:0-4800 GCA_046294565.1 Fimbriimonadales bacterium | reverse complement strand
AAAAGCGGTGGCGTCGGTGATGGGCGAGTTCCGCGGCAGCGTTGCAGGCTATCTGTGGGCGAAGACCGATGAGTATACCCACGGCGGCGTGCGCCTGCGCCCGATGACCGAGCGTGAGAAACATACGGGCCGCGCACACGCCGCCAGCAGCGCGGACGGCTTCCATAATCACCAAGACGAGACGGGCGTAATCCCTGAACCTGAACGCGACCCGCGCTGGCTTTGGGGCGATATCGAGCGGCAGGTGAAGCCCTATTTCGATGTGCGCCATCACTTCCATCGCCCCGTGCGTGAAGTGTTGCCCCTGTACCGCTTCATGACCTGGATTGACCCCACTTTCGTGCCAGGCTACTTGGTGGGGGCGCAGATGATTCTGTTCGACAACAAGCAGAACCTACCGCAAGCGTTGGCGTTTCTGGAAGAGGGCGCGCGACAGAACCCTCAAAGTATCGCGATATTCACCGAGTTGGGGCGGTATCACCTGCTCTACACAGGGGACTACACGAAGAGCGAGGCGTATCTGCTCAGAGCGTTGGAGAACGGCGCGCGTTGGACGCCTGAGAACCCGTTCGAGCGCGAGGGGTTGCTGCACGCCTATCGTTGGCTCGCGCTGAAGGCGTACAAGCAGGGCGAGTTGGGCAAGATGCGCACTTGGGCATGGCGCGGGCTGCAACGCTTCCCCGACGACGGCGCGCTCAAACTCTTGATGGAGAAACGCGAGTAGGCTACGCTTCGTCGGGTTCGATGCCCAGTTCGCGCAGGCGTTGGGCGAGCCGTTCGGCGCGTTGGCGTTCCTGCTCGGCGCGTTGGCGTTCTTGCTCGGCGCGTTGGCGTTCCTGCTCGGCTTGCAGGCGCGCTTGCTCCGCGCGGAGATGCTCTAACTCCGCCACGCGCTCCAACTCCTCGAAAGTAAGGAACGGGCGCATGTTCGCGCGGAGTAGCCCCGGATACTCCACATGCCCCTGCCGAAACACGATGCCCAGCAGCGGGCTGCGCCAGCCGACCATGTCGCGGATGCGCATCAGGCGTTTACCGCGCCGTTGCCAGCCTTGCCACTTGCCCGTGTCAGGGTCGTAGATGTAGTATTCCTGCACGCCGTATTTGGCGTAGAAGCGTCGCTTGGCGTTCATCGCCGCTTTGCGGTTGCCAGGCGAGAGCACCTCGAACACGACCTGCGGCGCAACGCCGCTCTCCTCCCACTGTTTGTAGGAGCCGCGATGCCCTTTCGGGCGTCCTATCGCGACCATCACATCGGGCGCGACGCGAATGCGCGGCTTGCCCTGCACGGGATACCAGAGCAAGTCCATCGCCACGAACACATCGGGGTTCTCCGCGAACATCGCGCGAAGATTATTGAAGATTATCGTCATCGCATCTGCTTGGATTGTATTGTCTGCCATCGGCTTCCCATCCGAGTCTGGGTAGTAGATGTCCGTTGTCGGCTGTTTTGCTTGGGCAGTTGCCATAGCCATCACCCTCAAAAGTATACCTGGGTCAGTCGGCGGTGTGGACGCGCACGCCGTCTACGAAAGTGTACCGCGCCTTGCCCAGCAGCTCCCAGTCTTTGAACGGCGTGTTGCGACTTTTGGAGTGCATGGTGTCGGGGTTCACGCGCCAGCGCAGGTGGGGGTCGATCACCGTCACATCGGCGGGCGCGCCGATAGCCAGCGCGCCTGTGGGTAGCCCCATCAGGCGCGCGGGGGCGGTGCTCATCAAATGCACCAGTTGCAGGGGCGTTAGGGGCTGCGGCAGCGTGCTGTTCCAGTGCAGGACACAGCCCAGCGCGGTCTCCAGCCCCACGACGCCGAACGGCGCAGCGCCGAACGGTTGCGCCTTCTCAAACAGCGCGTGGGGCGCATGGTCGGTCGCGATGCAATCGATGAAGCCTTCGAGAACGCCCTGCGTCAGCGCGGCGCGGTCGGTCTCCGTGCGCAGGGGCGGGTTCATCTTCGCGTCGGTATCGAAGCCTGCACACGCCTCGTCGGTGAGTAGCAGGTGGTGCGGCGCGACTTCGGCGGTGATCGAGACGCCCTGCGCCTTGAAGAAGCGCACCAGCGCTACGCCGATTGCGGTCGAGAGATGCTGAATATGCAGTCGGCAGCCTGTCTCTTGGGCGAGCAGCGCGTTGCGGGCGATTTGCACCGTCTCCGCCGATGCAGGCGCGCCCTTCAGCCCCAAGCGTGCGCTGACCGCCCCTGCGTGCATACTACCGCCGTCGCTGAGCGTTTTATCTTCACAGTGCGTGACGACGGGCAAGCCGTAGGCGGCGCATCCCGCCATCGCGCAGCGCATCACTGCTGCCGATTGCACAGGGAAAGCGTCGTCGGAGCAGGCGACCGCGCCTGCGCGTTGGAGCGCGTGGTAATCGCAGGGCGTTTCGCCGCGCATGCCCTGAGTGAGCGCAGCGACCACATACACTTTGCACGGCGATTCACGCGCGGCGCGGGTGAGTATCTCGCGCACGAGCGTCGGGCTATCCAGCGGCGGCTGCGTGTTGGGCATACAGCAGACGCTGGTGAAACCGCCCGCGACCGCCGCTGCGCCCCCCGTCTGCAAGGTCTCTTTGTGGCTCTGCCCCGGCTCGCGTAGATGCACATGGATATCGACCAAGCCCGGCGCAATCCAGCAATCGGCGCAGTCGAGGACGGTCTCGCCTGCGTCGGGGGTCAGCGAGGGGGCAATCGCCGCGATATGCCCGTCGCTTATCCGCACATCGCCCTGCATGTCTAATCCCTGTGCAGGGTCGAGGATGCGTCCGTGCTTGAGCAGGTAGCGGTTCATAGGGGATTTCTGCACATGGCGTCGGCGACTCGCACGGCGCGAACGGCTTCTTTGACATCATGCACGCGCACGATATCCGCGCCCCACGCCACCGCAAGCGCGAGGGTAGCCAGTGTGCCCTCCAGCCGCTCGTCGGGGGGCAAACCGCCCAAAATGTGCCCGATGAACGACTTGCGTGAGGTTCCAATCAGGATTGGGTAGCCCAGCGCGCGCAGTTGGGGCAGTCCACGCAACAGTTCGAGGTTATGTTGCACAGTTTTGCCGAAGCCGATGCCCGGATCTAGCCAGATGTGAGACGGCGGCACGCCAGCATCTATAGCGCGTTGGGCGTGGGCAGCGAGCGCGTCGCGCACTTCTGCCACTACATCATGATAGGTTGGGTTTTGCTGCATCGTTTGGGGGACGCCTTGAATGTGCATTAGCACCACCTGCGCGCCCGATTGCGCGGCGACCTCCAGCATGCGCGAGTCGAAGGTTGCGCCGCTGATATCGTTGATGATGCACGCGCCAGCTTGCAGGGCGCGCTGGGCGACGCGGCTCTTGGTGGTGTCGACGGAGAGGACGGCGTTGGGGAAGCGTGCGGCGATTGCCTCGATTAGGGGCACGACGCGGCGCATCTCCTCCGCTTCGGGCACAGGCGTTGCGCCCGGTCGGGTCGACTCGCCGCCGATGTCGAGGATGTCCGCGCCGTCGGCGAGCATCTGTTCAGCGCGTGCGAGGGCGGCGTCCAGCGCGGTGTAGCGTCCGCCGTCGTAGAAGCTGTCGGGCGTGGCGTTCAGCACGCCCATCACCAGCGTGCGCTGTCCAAGAGCTTGGGTCAGCGTGCGCAGTCGTTCAGTTGTAGTCGACATAGCGGCGCGGGGGCTTCGGCAAATCGCGGATATTTGGGGGCATACCTTCCAGCACGCGCTCGCCGACGCGACTGAATACATAGCCGCGCTCGCGCGCCGCGCCCACAGGGTCGCGCAGGAACTTGATGCGAAACAGCGGGTCTTCCATCACCAGTTCTAACACTCGATCGATCTGCATTAGGTCTAACCGCTCGAGCTCGAGGGTAGCCCAGATGATAATCTCGACGGGCGCGCCTGCTTGGAAGGCGAGGAACTCATAGTCGCTGATGGCTTGAGCGTGACGACCGAGGTTGCCCAGCAGTCGTGCGCGTCGCATGCGGTAGTGCGGCGATTTGGGGTGCAGCATCACCAGTTGGTTGGCGGCAAGCAGCGCGTTTTCGTAGTCCATCGCTTGCCAGTAGGCGTCGAGCAGGTGTTCCAGCGGGGTAGGGTGGTTTGGCGTCTCGCGTAGCCACTGGCGGCACTCTTCGACGGCTTCAGCTGTGCGTCCGCTTTCGAGGAGCAGTTCCACGAGCCGTTCGCGCGCGTGGGCGGCGTGTGGCTGACGCGCCAATGCTTCCCGCATCGCGTCGATAGCCTCGCGCCAGTTCTCTTGCATGCGGTAGAGTTCTGCCAAGCGCAAGTAATACTCCAGCGGGGCGTCGCCTGTTTGTACTGCACGCTTCAACACACGCGCCGCTTGCTTGAGTTGCCCACGGCGCAGGTACTCCTCGGCTTGTTGCAGGGTCGTGAGTTTCATCGCGCTCTCCATTTACGCCATCGCCTGCTCAATTATGACCTATGCAAGCTTCAGGCGGGGTCAGCACTTATGCAGTATTTTCGAACGCAACGACCTGATTCCTGCCGTTGCGTTTGGCAAATTCGAGGGCTTCATCGGCTTTTTCCAGCACTTCTGCGGGGTTCTCGGTGCTGTTGGGGTAGGCGGCGACGCCGATGCTGATGGATATTTTGAGCCGCGCCTGCCCCATCGTATCCAGGAACGGCGTTTTGCGCACGGTTTGGATGACGCGCTTGGCGGCGGTCAGCGCGCCCTGCAAATTCGTCGCGGGCATCAGCACAACAAACTCGTCGCCGCCTAACCGCGCGCACGTATCAACCGCGCGCAGACAACAGCGCAACCGCGAGGCGATGGCCATCAACAGGTGATCGCCAACCGGATGGCCAAAAC
>JBKBKS010000134.1:0-5650 GCA_046294565.1 Fimbriimonadales bacterium | reverse complement strand
CCTGCGCCCGCGCATATGACCAAAGTGCGCGTGTGGTGCGCAACGCCCTTGTCGGTCGTAATCGCCCAGCCCTCGTCGGTGCGCTGCAACTGCTCCGCGCGCTCCTCCAAGCACACTGTCGGTTTGAAACGCATCGCTTGACGAATCATCTGCGCTGCGAGGTCTTTGGCGAACACTTCGGGGAAGCCGGGCATATCGTACACATACTTTTCAGGATAGAGCGCGGTGAGTTGCCCGCCTAGCTCAGGTAGACTGTCGATGATTTTAGCGCGCATGCCGCGTAGACCTGCGTAGAACGCGCCGAACAACCCCACCGGACCGCCGCCGATAATCGTGATGTCATACAAATCGGTATTCATACCGCCCCAATTGTACCTGAAATACCCCCAATTAGGACTAAAGTCCCTAACACACCTACACCCAGTAATTGTATCATGACAGTGTTGGGCGAGCGCGGCGCGCGGGGGGTGATTGAGTAGGCAGCTGCGCTGTCCGAAAAGTGCGCGATAGGGGTAGCCGAGACGCTTTTCGCCCCACTGAAAGACAGGGTAAAGTCCCTGCCGTGCCTGCCAAAGCCCGAGGGGAGCCGACCAGCCTCCTCTCGGGTATTTTTGCACGCTTCGATGGTTTCGCCTCCTCGCAAATTAGACACACGGGGGTATAATTAATCTCATGGCAACAACAGCAACTGCGCCCAAAACCACCCGCCAGCGCAGGACAAAACAAACCCCTGCGCACCCTACGCTCACGCCCAATCAGCTGCAAGACCTTATCGAGACTCTCGAACGCCTCAAACACTTAGACCTACCTGAGGAGGACGGCGAACCGTTGGAAAGCGACTACCATGTGATGCAAATCCCCCTGCTGGACGCTGTGGTGCGTCAGCACTTGGGCGATACCCAAGACTACTTCTGCGGGGGCAATATGTTCATCTACTACAGCCTGCAGCAAGCCCAAGAGGTGTCGGACTATGTGCGGGCGCGCACGCGCAAACGCCCTTCTTATAAGGGTCCTGATTTCTTCTTGGTCAAAGGCGTGGACGGCGCGAAGCGACGCGACAAGTGGGTAGTGTGGGAGGAGGGGGGCAAGTACCCCGACTTGGTGGTGGAGATTATCTCGCCGAGTACGGCTTCTAAGGACAAGCGTTGGAATGTGCGGTTTTATGCGCGGGTGTTTCGCACGCCTGAGTATTTTTGGTATGACCCGTACAGTGGGGAGTTGCGTGGGTATCGTTTGTCAGGTCGGCGGTATCGTCGGATTGCTCCAGACGCGCGTGGTTGGCTATGGAGCGAGGTGTTGGGCGCGTGGTTGGGTGTGTGGGAGGGCGTGTGGCACGGGCGTCGGTATGCGTGGTTGCGTTTGTACGACAAGGAAGGTCGTTTAGTGCCGACGCCTGCGGAGTATGAGCGGGCGCGCGCCGAGCAGGAACGCCAGCGTGCGGAGGCGGAAGCCCTACGCGCCGAACAGGAACGCCAACGCGCCGAACAGTCCCAAGCCGAGTTAGAGCAACTGAAAGCCAAGTTGCGCGAGTTGGGCGTGGAACCCCAATAGAGAACAGCCTCGAAGCCGCGATGACCAAGCCACGACACACTTACAACATCTGGAACTCGGCGGCGCTGAAGACGATTTGGAGCGCGCCCTGCACGGTCTGTCGGTCGCGTTGGCGCAGCGCGTTGACGCCGCCGCGCTGCTGTAGGTATTCCCCCAGGCTTTGGCGCGTGCGCGCCTGCAGGGGCGCATCGAGCAGATTCTCTAAGCGTTGCACAAACTCCTCGAGGGTGCGCGGGGCGGGCGCGCCGATGAGCTCATTCAATGTGGCGAAGCCGACGCCCCTACGCGCGGGCAACAGAAACTCGGCGAAGCGCATCCGCTCTAACATCGTGGTGGAGCTAATCCACGCTTTGCCCCATTCCCACCCGGCGACATCAGGCGGATAGAGCAACGCCTGCCCGATACGGCGCGTCCACTGCGTCGCCAGCCGCAGATACGCCGCCAGCAGGCGTTGACCCGCGCCCTCGCCGAGATTCAGCGCGCGCAGACGCTCGCCTATGCCCACCTGACGCAACGCGCCCACCACAAACTCCACAGGGCTTTTCACGCGCTTGCGCCAGTTCAAGTGGCTCCAGAACGCAGGCGTAAGCAGCAAGCGACGCACAAGGGCGCGAATGCTATAGCCCGACTCGCGGAACACCCTCGCTAACTCCTCCACCGTGCGCTCATCGGGCGGCTCCACATCGTTAATAAAGTGCTGGTAGAACTTCCGAGCCAGATGACGCGCCGTGGCGGGATGCTCCACCGCCATCGCGATGACCTGCTCGCCCGTGAACCTGTCGCGCTTGCCAAACACCTCCTTCTCGCCGTCATCGTGCTGGTTGCGATTGAAAACAAAACTTGCAGTGGCTCGGCTGAACGACCATCCTGTGAACGCGCGCGCTACCTCTTGGATGTCGCGCTCGGTGTAGTGCCCGATGCCCATCGTGAACAGCTCGAACAACTCGCGGGCGAAGTTCTCGTTCGGCTTGCCCTTCACATTCCGATTGCCGTCCAGCCACACCATCATCGCTGGGTCTTTGGCGACCTCCAGCGCGAGCGTGTGGAAGTTGTCCAACCCCAGCCGTTGGAAGAGTTGGACCTGGATGAGCATCAACCGACCTGCCTGCACTTTTGAGGCGGAAGTCGCGAAGTGATTGTGCCAGAACAGCGCAAGGCGTTCCTGAATCGGCTGCTGGGAGACAAGCATTCGGTAAAGCCACCATGCCGCGACGGCGCGTGGGTCTAAATTGTTCATATCGCCTTGCAGAACGCGCAGCACGGCGTCGTCGTCGATGGCGTGGTCATACGGGCTTTCTAAGAGCTTGTCGACCGCGCCCTCGATGCCGAGCGCCAGCAGCGGCTCGACCTCGCTCGCACGCGCGCTGAAACCCGTGCGCCGCCTCAAGTGCGCCAATCGCTCATACAGACTGGATGGCATCGCCTCGTCCTGACTCATACTGACGATTCTGGGCAAGTAAGGGTTCAGTTTGGAGTCGAGAGTTTGCGTGGTTGCGATTGCGCTACAGGTATAATAATGCCGAGCATTCAGGAGGAGAGACGCCTTGAATAAACACTTCACCTACTTGGGCATCGTGGTTTTGCTGGCGGCGCTGGCGGGCTATCTATTTGCGACTAAGCCTGCACGGCGCGGCTTGGATGTGCAGGGCGGGCTGCGTATGACCCTACGCGCGGAAATCGAGAAACTATCGCCCGAAGAACAGAAACTCTGGACCCCCGAACGGATGCGCACCACTATCGATATCCTCAACAAGCGCATCGACGCGCTGGGCGTGATAGAACCCACCATCTACCAAAAAGGCGAAACAGAAATCGTCATCGAGTTGCCTGGCTTCACTGACGAGCAGGAGGCGCGCGAGTTGCTGCAAACAACGGCGCGCTTGGAGTTCCGCTACCTCAAAGATGTGCGTACCGAGAAGCAACCGCTCGGACGCTACGAAATCGTGTTGGATCGGCAGGGCGACGACGAAATCGTCAAGTTCCGCGACCTCACCAGCCCCGAAGGCAAGCTCATCGAACCTGGCACGCCTGAATATCAGAAACTGCTGGAATCTTCGCCGCTCATCGTGACGGGCGACGAACTGGAGCAGGCGAGAGTCACGCGCCAAGCGTTCTCGCCAGAGGTATTGCTCATCTTCAACAAGGAGGGACAAGACAAGTTCGCGCGTGCATCGTCGCTCTATCTCAAGGAACATATCGCGATTATTCTGGACAATAAAATTATCTCCGCGCCTGTTATTCAGTCGGCTAATCTGCGTGAGCCAGTGATACAGGGCAATTTCACACTGAAAGAGGCGGCGCGACTACGCGACTTGCTGAATGCGGGCGCACTACCTGTGAGCCTGTCGCTGGAGAGCATCAATCGCGTAGAGGCGATTCTGGGCGCGCAAGCGTGGGATCGTATCATACAAGCAGGCGTGATGGGGTTTGTCCTCGTGGCGGCGTTTATGGCTTTCTATTACCTACTGCCAGGCGTCATCTCCGTACTGGCGTTGGGGCTGTATGTGCTGTTCGCGTTGGCAATCTTCCGCGCGACGGGCGTCACTTTCTCGCTGCCAGCGATTGCGGGCATCATCCTCTCGATTGGCATGGCAATCGACGCGAACATCCTCATCTTCGAACGCCTGAAAGAGGAGTTGCGGCTGGGCAGAACACTGCTGGCAGGGCTGGACGCCGCGTTCAAACGCGCCTTCCCCGCGATTTTCGACTCGAACCTCAGCACGATTATCATCTGCTTAATCCTGTATTATTTCGGCACAGGACCTGTGCAGGGCTTTGCGACGACGCTGGGCATCGGCGTGGCGATTAGCTTCTTCACGGCGATTTTCTGCACGCGCACGATGCTCTACACGCTGGTCGGGTTAGGCGTGCATCCGAGCGAGCAGCTGTTCGGCTTGCGTCGCCAGTTCGGTCAGGAGGTGGGCGAGCAGCTCGGCGCAGCGAAGGATCGGTTCGATTTTGTGAACAAGCGCGGACTGTATTATGCGATTAGCGGCGTCGCGATTGCGATTGGTCTGGTGTTCTGGCTGGGGCTGGGCGGGCTGAAGCCGGGCATCGACTTCGCAGGCGGCAGCGAGATTGTGCTGCAAAAGCGCGTAGCGACTGCCGAGCCGCCGAGCCAGCCCCCAGCCAACGCGCCCGCCGAGCCGCCGAGCCAGCCCCCAGCCAACGCGCCCGCCGAGCCGACCACTCCGCCTGCAGCAGCGACGGAGCCAGCCACCAACACGCAGCCCAAGCCCACTGAGACGACGCCCGCGCAGGCGCAGCAGCCCACAACGCCCACTATCCCCGTGTCGCAACTGCCCCCCATCGAGGCGAACTTGGCGCAGGTGCTGAGCCTGCTGCGTCAGGCAGGCTTCGAGAAGGTCGGCGCACTGTTCGCCGAGGGCAACCGCCAGCTGATTGTGCATGTGGCAGACGCCGACGCCGATAGCCAGCAGAAGATTGCCGAAGCGCTCAAGCCGTTGGGCGACCTCCAAGTGGTCAGCTTCGCCAGCGTCAGTCCACGCGTGCGCGAGGAGACCGTGCAACGCGCCGTGACGGCTGTGCTGCTCGCGCTGATTGCGATTCTGCTCTACATCGCGCTGCGCTTCTCTATCGAGGGCGGCTGGAGCGGCTTTAAGTTCGGCATCGCGGCGACGCTCGCGCTTGCGCACGATGTGTTGATTATGGTCGGCGGCGCGGCGCTCTTGGGCTATCTGCTCGGCTGGGAAATCAACGCGCTCTTTATCACCGCGCTGCTCACGCTGGTTGGCTTCTCCATCAACGACACAATTGTCGTATATGACCGCGTGCGCGAGAACCTGCGTCATCGCGCGCGGGGCGAAACCTTCGCTACGATTGTGAACCGCAGCTTGAACCAGACGCTGGCGCGCTCCATCAACACAAGCCTGACGCTGCTGCTGGTGCTGATTGCGCTGGTGGTCTGGGGCGCGGTGACGCAAGACTTGCGCTTCTTCTATGTGGCGATGCTGATTGGCGTGATTGCGGGAACCTACTCGTCGATTTTTATAGCGAGCCAGATTATGGTGGGCTGGCAAGACGCGCGTGAGAAGCTCCACCAGCGTCAAGCGGCGGCGACCACGCCGAAACCATCCCA
>JBKBKS010000133.1:0-5707 GCA_046294565.1 Fimbriimonadales bacterium | reverse complement strand
CACATTAGGAATTTGTGTATGTATGTCGCAACCCTCACTGTAGTTGCCGATTGGGTGCGTGCTTTGGCGTTGCCTGTCGCGACGATACAGCCGCGTAGCGCAGACGCCCACGAGACGCCCCTTAGCGTGCGCATGGTGCGGCAGTCGCTGCACGCCAAGCGCGTAATTGCTGTTGGAGGCGGGCTGGAGGGCTATCTGGAGGCGTTGGGGCGCGCGCTCGGTCGGCGGGTTCCAATCAGCCAGCTGGTGAACCATCTCCAGCCGCCGCCAGACGACCTACATATCTGGTTAGACCTGCGTTATGTGCGTCAGAGCTGCGCACAGGTGCTTAGTTGGGCGCATGAGGACGGGTTGGCAGGCGCGGCGCAGCGTCAAGCGTGGGCGCGCACGCAACTGCAGATTCTTCAGCTGGCGCGGCGCGTGCGCGAGGCGCAAGGCGCGCTGCAGGGGCAGGCATATCTCGCGGTGCACGACGCCTATCGCCCCCTGACTCGGCAGCTGGGCATGCGCTCGCTGGGCAGTTTGCAACCCGACCACGAACGCCCGCCCAGCCTGCAGCATCTCCGCGCAGCGATTGAGCAAGGTAGGCGCGCACACGCCGCGATGGTGCTGACCAGCGAGCCGTCGAACATCGGCGCGACTGTCGCACGCACGCTGGGCGTCCCACTCGTGCTTGCCGACACGCTGGAGACGCCCGACACGACGCACGACTACTTCGCGCGATTCGCAGGGCTGGTGAACGCGCTGGTTCAGGCAGGCTCGGGCCGCCCGTAATCGCGCATAATGTGTTGAATCTGCTCCACGAGGCGCGCGGCTTCCTCGTAGGGTCGCTGCCAGATGTTGCGTCCAAAGATTAGCCCAATCGCGCCTGCCTCCATCGAGAGTCGTACCTTGTTCAGCACATCGGCGTCGTTGCCCTTCTCGCCGCCCGACAGCAGCACGAAGGTGTTCACCGCCGAGCCGACCACGCGCTGGATGCGCTGCTCGTCGTTCTCTTCAAGTTCGTTGTAGGGCTTGGGGTGCTTGGCGCGCTCTTCAGGGGGCGCGAGTTTGGGGAAGTTGATTTTCACGATGTCGGCGCCGAGTTCGGCGGCGGTGCGTGCGGCGTAGTCGACCGCCCATAGGCTATCGCGTCCGCCTTTGGCTTGCACCGCCTCGCCGCGCGGGTACGCCCAGATAATCAGGGGCATGCCGTACTCTTCGGCGGCGGCGCGCACCTCCAGCAGCTGCTGGAAGTCCTCATCTTGGCGCGGCGAGCCGACATAGAGCGTGTAGCCGACAGCGTCCGCGCCCAGACGCACGGCGTCCTCCACGCGCGAGTTCAGCGGCGACAACGCATGCGCGTCGGAAGGTATCTCCGTCTTGCCGTTCAACTTCAAAATCAGCGGTATCTTGCCCGCGTACTTCGCCAGATACTTCTCGGCGATTCCGTATTGGAACGCCACCGCCGAGAAGCCCAAATCGATGGCTAAGCGGCAGATATAGTCGGGGTCGCCCGATGGGGGATAGGGGAAAAAGTCGCGCGGACCGTGTTCCAATCCCTGATCGTAGGGCAACACCATCAGCGTGCCGTTCTGCAGACCGTACTTGTAAAGCATGCGGTACAGACGCGTGCGTTTGCCTGTGTTCAAGTGCGTCAAATCGCTCAGGGCAAGTCGTTTCGTTGGCGTTGCAGTAATCATAGTCCACCTCTCTGCCTGTGATTATACCTGCTGGCGTTGCAGGAGCCATGCCATCGCTTGTACGGCGAGCAGATAGCTCTCCGCGCCGAAACCTACGATTTGCCCCACGCAGACGGGGGCAATCAGCGAGGCGTGTCGGAACGGCTCGCGGGCGTGGATGTTGCTCAGATGCACCTCGATGACGGGCAGTTGAATCGCTTGGATGGCGTCGCGCAGGGCGATACTGGTGTGAGTATATGCGCCCGCGTTCAGAATCACGCCGCTTGCCCAAGCGCGTGCGTCGTGCAAGGCGTCTATCAGCGCGCCTTCGTGGTTCGATTGGAGATGACGCAGTTCCAGCCCCAACGATTGGGCGAGTGCGGCGGCGCGCGTCGCAATCTGCTCCAGCGTCGCTGTGCCGTAAATCGCTGGCTCACGCGCGCCCAATAGGTTCAAGTTGGGTCCGTTCAGGAGCAGTATCTTGGGCATCGGCGCGATTATACCGCAGTAGCGCGGACACGCTCGTGGAAGTAGTCAATCGTGCGGCGCAGCCCCTCCTCCAACGGCGTTTGGGGCGTCCAGCCCAGCACCTGTTGCGCCCGCGTAATGTCGGGACAGCGCTGTTTCGGGTCGTCGGGCGTGAAGAACTCGGTGAACACAATCGGGCTGTCGCTGTTGGTGAGGCGTTTGATGATTTGCGCAAACTCCAGAATCGTGCGCTCTTCGGGGTTGCCGATGTTGACAGGCTCGTGATAGTCGGTGTGCGCCAGTCGCCAGATACCTTCGATGAGGTCTGCCACATAGCCGAAGCTGCGCGTTTGACTGCCGTCGCCATAGACAGTGATAGGCTCGCCGCGCAGCGCTTGACAGACAAAGTTCGGCACGACGCGCCCGTCGTCCAAGCGCATGCGCTCGCCGAAAGTGTTGAAAATCCGCACGATGCGCGTATCCGCGCCTTTGTAGCGGTGATACGCCATCACCAGCGATTCGGCGTATCGCTTCGCCTCGTCGTAGACGCCGCGCACGCCGATAGGGTTCACATTGCCCCAATAGCCCTCCGATTGCGGATGTACCTGCGGGTCGCCGTACACCTCCGAAGTGGAGCTAAACAGGAACTTCGCGCCTTTGCGTAGCGCGAGCTCCAGTGCGTTCTCCGTGCCGTAGGAGCCGACGCGCAGGGTCTCCAGCGGATGCTCCACAAAATCCACAGGGCTGGCGGTCGAGGCTAAGTGGAACACATAGTCCACCGCGCCCTCGATCTCGAACGGTTCACACACATCGCGCTGGACGAACTGGAAGCCGTCGCGCCCCTGCAAGTGCCGAATATTGTCTAACCTACCCGTGATGAGGTTATCGACCACCACAACCTGCCAACCTTCGGCGATGAGTCGGTCGGTGAGGTGTGAGCCGATGAACCCTGCGCCGCCTGTCACCACTGCTCTGGGCATCTATGCGTTTCCTCCAACGGCTATTGAAGTGTACCTTAAGCCGTCTTGCTTATGGAGCATGGTAGAATTCTCCTTGATGGACAAGGTGCTCATCACGGGCGGCGCGGGGTTTCTGGGTTATCACCTTGCCCACCACTTCGCCGACAGAGGCGTAGGGATTGCCCTGCTGGATATCGCCCCTTACGAGGAGAGTGAATACCCTGCAGGCACTGAGTTCTACAAAGGCGATGTGCGCCAGCGGGAGCAGGTGCGCGCGGCGTTGGAGGCGGCGCGCCCACGCTGGGTCATTCACGGCGCCGCGGCGCTCCCCCTGTGGAAACGCGAAGATATCTTCAGCACCAATGTAGCGGGCACGCGCGTCGTGCTGGAAGAGGCGTTCCGTGCAGGCGTGAAGCGCGTGGCGCATGTCTCCTCCACAGCGGTCTACGGCGTGCCCATCAAGCACCCGATTGAGGAGACCGACCCCCTGATTGGCGTGGGTCCGTACGGCGAAAGCAAAATCCAAGCCGAGCGGGTCTGCGAGGAGTTTCGGCAGAAAGGATATATCGTGCCGATTATCCGCCCCAAGACCTTCATCGGGCAGGCGCGGCTGGGCGTGTTTCAAATCCTCTACGACTGGGTGGAGTCGGGAGCGCGCATCCCGATGATTGGCAACGGGCGCAACCGCTACCAGCTCTTGGAAGTCACTGATTTGGCGGAGGCGTACTGGCGCGTCTGCACGGTGGACGCAGACAAAGCCAACGACACCTTCAACATCGGCGCGGAGCGGTTCCAGACCGTGCGCGAGGATATTCAAGCGCTATGCGACTTTGCAGGGTCAGGCGCACGCCCGATGGGCACGCCTGCAAGACTGGTGAAGTTGGTGCTGCGCGTGCTGGAAGCGTTGAAGCTCTCGCCGCTCTATAAGTGGGTGTACGAGACGGCAGACAAAGACTCGTTCGTGTCGGTTGCCAAAGCGAAGGAGAAGCTGGGGTGGAGTGCGCGCTACAGCAACGCGGAGGCGTTGACTCGCTCCTATGAGTGGTACTTGGCGCATGCGTCGGGATTGGAAGTTGGCGTGGGCGTCACGCACCGCGTGGCGTGGGAGCAGGGCGCGCTGAAAGTGTTCAAATGGCTACTGGGCGGACGGAAGAGACGCGCACGCCCCTCAACGCTACACGGGTAAATACACACAAAGACGATCCAAGTAGGATAGTTGCACTCAAAGTCGTATTTTATATCGCATGAGGCAGATGAAACGCTGGATCAAAGCAATCCTGAGGTCTATCCTTAAGCCCCTTTCTGACCGCTGGGTCTATACGGCGCGCAGTGGGCTGGCGAAGGGGATGCGTCTCAAGGGCGGCTTCCAGTTTTTGCCAAAGCCAACCCCGAAGGAGGCTTCCCTACTGGAATCGATTGCGCCCACTCTCGCGGGAAAAGTCGTCTACGACATCGGCGCGAACATCGGCATCACGACGCTCTTTTTCGCACGCTGGGTGGGCGCGGAAGGGGTGGTCGTGGCGTTCGAACCTACGCCGCCCACGGCGAAACGGCTCATAGAAAACTTGCGTGTCAACCGTCTCCAAAATGTGCGCGTCTATGAGCTTGCTTTGGGCAACTCCGCGGGTCATGCAGAGATATCCTACGCGCCCGAAGTGTCGGGTATCGCCACGCTACGCCAAGATATGGCGCAAAGCTACCAAAAAGAGTATCGCATGCAAACCTTCACTGTGGAAGTTGTCCCTCTGGATATGCTTGTCGAACGGGAGCGGCTGCCTCTACCGAACTTCATCAAGATCGATGTGGAAGGGTTTGAGTATCAGGTACTGCAAGGTGCACAACGCCTCATAGAACGCGCACACCCCGCTCTGTTTTTGGAGTTGCACGGCGCATCGGCAGAGGAAAGAGCCATCACTTGGCGGCAAATTTACGATTTTCTGAGCCAGTACGGGTACGCAATTACGGCGGTGAATGGCGAAACCATCACCGCCGATAACCTCCTGAACCACGGCAACTTGTGGTATTGCACCCCCGCGCGATTGCCAGGCGCTGGGTAGCGTCCAAAACCCCTCAAGGCTCGAACATCCGCTCTCGTAGTCGCACATATTCGCGCACGGTTCCGAAGCGGATGTAGCCGTCCAGCACGCGCACGACCTTCTCTAAGTTCCAAGCAACCTCCAACAGGAAGTTGATGCGTAGGTTGGGGTCGCTCCAGTCAATCGGGCGGAGCGGCTCTGCAGGGTCTGCCCAGCTGAGCATGCCGGGCGGATGCGCGACAATCAAACCATCCAGCGTGCATAAGCCTTGCAACCAACGCCCTGTAGCCATCCCCACATACCGCCGATAGGCGCGTTTGCCTGCCTGCACGGGGTCGGTCGCCCAAACGCCTGTGATGTCGGTAGAGAGGTCTAAGTTGTTAACCGTGACGGCGTTGCTGGAATTCGTGGGGTGATAAAGCTCATAAGTACCGCCTGTTGTGGCGCCGCGGTCCCAGTTGAAGCCGTTGACGCAGTGCAACCCTTCAAAGATGCGAGGGGCAGGGTGAGGGTGTTCGAAAAATCGGGGGCGTCAGTGCTTGAGATGCCTCGCTCCGCTCGGCATGACAAGTGCCGCTCGGGG
>JBKBKS010000132.1:0-5777 GCA_046294565.1 Fimbriimonadales bacterium | reverse complement strand
GTGTGCAGGAAGCGTTTGTCATGCCGAGCGAATGCGAGGCGTCTCAGAGGCTATCCAGGAAAGTGAACTTGGTTTGTATCCCCCTGACCTACCCACGATGACCCGAACGCCTCAAGACCGTGAGGGGCATGTATTCAATCCCCCTCGTTCAGGTTCCTAAAAGGGGTACAAATTTTTAGGGTCTCGCCTCACGGTGCGACGACATTCCTGTCGTCGCATCTTCGCCCCTGCACTCCACGACGCCAAGAATCGCGTCGCACCGAGTAAGAGCGCACGGACAGGGATGTCCGTGCCACTGTTTGCAACAGCGACGCGAAACATTCAGCATATGAAGAAGGCACCGCGCCCCCTTAGGATCGCCGCCGCTTGCGGACACAGCGAGAAGGCGACGCGCGCTTCAGGCGGCAACTCCATCGAATAAAGTATACTCGAGGCGATGCTGACAGAGTGGCTGGAGTTTGAGTTTGTGCGTCATGCGCTGTGGGCGATGGCGCTGTTGGCGGCGGTCTATCCGCTGCTGGGCGTGTTCGTGGTGGGGCAGCGCGTGGCGTATTTCAGCGACGCGGTGGCGCACTCGGCGTTCGTCGGGGCAGCGATGGCAGGGCTGCTGGGCTGGCAGCTGGGCGACGCGCTTTTGGCGACTGCGCCGCTGTTCGCGCTGCTGGTGGCGTGGTTTCAAGCACGCACGCGCCTGCCGACCGATACACTGCTGGTGGTCGCCATCACGGGCGTGTCGGGTCTGGGCATCGCGGTGATGAGCCTTGCTGAGACGCCGCTGGCGCTGGGCGCGTTGCTGTTCGGCGATGTGCTGGCGATTGAGCGGAGCGATCTGTGGCGGCTGTTCGGGGTGGACTGTATCGCGTTGGCGCTGTTGCTGGGCTTGGCGCGTTCGTTAATTCGGATTGGCTTCCACCGTGAGTTGGCGTTGGCGCAGGGCGTGCCTGTGCGCGTGGTGGAGACTCTGTTTCTGGTGGGGCTGTCGTTGGCGGTGGCGGTGGGCGTGCGCACGGTGGGCATCTTGCCGATTAGCGCGCTGCTCGTGCTGCCGGCGGCGTCGGCGCGGGCGCTGTGTCAAAGTTTTCGCGGCGTGTTGGCGGTCAGTGCGCTGTTGGGGCTGGTTAGTCTGGCGGTGGGGTTTCTGGTTGCGCTCTGGCAGCCGATTCCGCCAGGCGCAGCGGTCGCGCTCATTGCCGCCGTGCTGTTCGTGAGCGTGGCGCTGTTCAAGCCTGCAGAAGGAGTCGCCGCCTAATGCGCTGGCTGCCTGTCCTGCTGTGGGGCGCAATGCTCCTCTTGATTTTCTATTTCTCCTCACGCGCGGGCAGTTTCGAAAACTCGGCGGGTTGGGTTCGCGCGTTGCTTGCGCAGTTCGCTCCTGACCTCGCTGAGCGGATTACAGAGGCGCAACTGCATACCATTAACTATATCTTTCGCAAAACGGGGCACGGCACAGGCTACTTTCTGCTCACGCTGCTGGGCTACGGGGCGTTTCGGCGCAGTTTCGGGATGGAGGCGGCGCGCGCCTTGCGCTGGGCGATTGCCACCAGCTGGCTCCGCGCCGTTATAGACGAAATCCACCAAGCGTTCGTGCCCGGACGCACGGGCACAATCGTGGATGTGGGCATCGACGCGATTGGAATAGGCATCGCGGCATGGCTGATTTATCGACGGCAACCGAATCGGCTGACCTCACGGCGATAGACCTCGGCTAAGCCGTGGAAGGGGTTCTCGCGCCATGCTCGCTTGAGTTTGACGAGGGCAAACTTGAGCGTTTTTGCCGCCGCCTGCTTGGAAATGCCCAGCTGCTTGCCAATCTCGCGCAGGGTCAGCCCGTTCAGATACTGCTCGCACACATAGCGTTGGCGGGGAGTTAGCTCCGCGCGCTCCAGCAAGCACTCCATCTCCACGCGCTCTAAATACGCAATCGCTTGCTTTTGAGCGTCTTGCAGCTCGCCCAAACTCGTATGCAACTTCCGATGCCGACGCAACTTACGCTCAAACGAATCCTCGCGGGTGAACGGATACTCGCTGTTGCGCTCTGAGGCAATCCAGAACTCGGTCTCTTGGGTCTGCATCACATCGCCTCCACCCTTTAGGACAGGCTGGTAGACATATGTATACCTAATCATGGGGTGGGATTGCAACGGTCTGCGTCCGTGCCAGAGAAGCTTCACAGGCTGGTGAACGAATTTCCCACTACCCTCTGCGAATCCTCGGTAGAACCTCGCCCCGCATATATATTAGATTCTTGGTTAATTCCGAACTTCTCGCGCAATAATCGCGTCAAGACTCGTAAGTTGGGTACATGCGCCGTGTCGGCTGCATTAATGCGATTGGAGGACGACGAACGATGAAACGATTCACCTGGCTGATTGGAGCGTTGACGATGGCTGCGACGCTGACGCACTTCGCGCCCAGCGCCGCACAGAACCCGAGGTGTTGTGCCTACCGAGTGATCCATCATTTCCGCGTGTGCTTGCCACAAGACTGCCAACAACCGCAAGTCATCTGGAAGTGGAACACTCAAGCGGCGGCTTGGCAGATCGGGCAAACGCCAGTGATTAACCAGAACAACGGTACACAAACCTACAATATTCCAAGCAGCGGTACACAGTGCGCAAACGCGGTGTACGGTCAGAACTGTGCCTTCTCCAGCGCATGTGCGAGCTTCAATGTGAACTGGATTACAGGAACCGACTGTGTTCAGGGGCAGCACTCTACCTATGGGCGCGCTTGTGTGAGTTGCCGTCGGCACGGCGCCAATTCGCAGGCGAGCTCTTACATTGTGATTGGCTGCAATTTCGGGAGTCAAGCCCAGATTCAGTGGGCGCCGCAGTTCAGCGACACTGTCGGAGGCGAGTGTGGAGTCGAGATTAGCGACCCCGTATACGCGCGGTTGCGCGACGAAGCCGCCACAGAGCAGGTTATCGAGCTCTTTGATCTGCGAGCCTCTGGAGTGAACTGGCAATCCCAAGACGACGATGGCGACGGTTTTCCCGATAGTGCGCGCATCGGCAGAGACAGAGATCGTCCGAAAGGGCATGTAACCTTGCTGAAAAACAGACCTACTGGCGAGACGTCGCGCATCGTAATTCGCTATGATAATAGTATCGTTAGCGAGGCTGAAGCGACAGGCGAGTTCGCCCAAATTCGCCTGCCACAAGTTGGAGATCCCATGCCCACTATGGACAATCCGATTGAACTGCCCGGCTCGTTTAATTTGGAAGTGACTGCGCCCGATGGCTGGGTTATTGAGCAGATCGAGATGGGCGGCGGCGGCGAGTCGGGGCAACCTGTGCCTGTGCAGGGCGATGTGAACGGCGACGGCTGCGTGGATGACGCCGATCTGCTGCAGGTGCTGTTCGCGTTCGGCGGTCAGGGCGGCGCAGCCGATGTGAACGGCGACGGCATCGTGGACGACGCCGACCTGTTGATTGTGCTGTTCAACTTCGGCGGAGGCTGTTGATTCCTCAACGCCTCGCCCTTCCTTAGCCCTCCTCGCGCGCGGGGAGGGAATTGTTTGTCCCCCCCCCCGCGTGCGCTGACAAGGGTACAAAAGTTGAGTGCAGCACCTCTCCAATTGGGTTGGTTGGCGTTGCAAGCGTGGATAACAGGACAGTTGCTGTAGGATAGTTCGTAAGGGGTTGAGGCGGTTGCGTGTGTGGGCGGTGGGGACGATGTGCAGTTGAGGTGACACGGTCGTTTCGGCGGGAGCAGGAAATTTTCACGAGGCGTCGAATCCTTATATCCATGCAACGCCAGACGCTCATCCAGCAGACAGCGCAGGCGCTGTGGGACGCCGCTCAACGTTCGTTGCCTCAGCAGCCGACAGAGGCGGATTTTCGGCGACGAGTTGACCCCCTCATCGAGCGGTTCTGCGAGCAGATCAGCCTCACTATGCCCGATATCCGTTCGGAGATGACCCTCGCGTCGGGGCGCGCCGACGCCGTGTTCAACCGATTCGTTATCGAGTACGAACGCCCCGGTACCCTGAGCGATAACCTCAAACACAAAACGACCGCCCACGCAGTGGAGCAGCTGAAACGCTACATCCGCGACCTGTCCCAAAAGACGCGCCAGGATGTGCATCGGATTGCAGGCGTCGCGCTGGACGGACACTATCTCATCTTCGTGCGCTATGTGGACGACAAGTTCACGGTGGAACCGCCAACGCCTACTACGCTCGACGCGCTGAAACGCATGCTCACTTGGCTGGCAGCGCTGGCGTCCAACATCGCCCTCACGCCCGACAACCTCGCCCGCGACTTCGGCATCGAACAACCGCGCACCCAACAGACACTCAAAGCGCTTTATCAGGGGCTGCAGCACGCCCTGAACGCCCCCGAAACGCTGGTGGGCAAGCTCTTTGAGCAGTGGCGAACCCTGTTCAGTGAAGCCATCGACTACTCGGAAGCCTTCGGCGCGGGCAAACTCCAAACCCTGCAAAAGTGGATCAACAAAGCAGGCGTCGATATCCGATCGGGCTATGAGGCGGAGCAGTTCTTCTTCGTGTTGCATACCTACTTCGCGCTGCTGGTCAAACTCATCGCACGGTTGGCGGTCTGGCGCGCCTTCGCCGACAAACTGGGACTGGAATCGTACCAGCAGTTGGCGACCCTACCATCCGGGCAACTCAGGGAGCGCCTGCGTGAAATCGAATCGGGCGACCTGTTCCGCAAAGTGGGCATTCAAAACCTGCTGGAAGGCGACTTTTTTGCGTGGTACCTGCACGCGTGGAACGACGAGACCGAGCAAGCCGTCCGCTCGCTCATCGAGCGGCTCGGCGAGTACGACCCCACCACGCTGAGCCTCGTGCCCGAAGAGACACGCGACCTGTTCAAAAAACTCTATCACTACCTACTGCCACGCGAGGTGCGCCACACCCTCGGCGAATATTACACCCCCGACTGGCTCGCCGAACGCTTGCTCATTCAAATCGACAACGAGCTGTTCCGCGACTCTAAGCAGACGCATGAAAACCGCCTGCGTCAAAAAGTGCTTGAGACGCGCCTTTTAGACCCTGCCTGCGGCTCGGGTACTTTCTTGGTGCTGATTCTGGCGCGCCTGCAGCAGTTGGGCAAGCAGCTGTTCATTCCTGAAGGGGAACTTCTGCGCGCCCTCACGCACAATGTGGTGGGCTTCGACATCAACCCCTTAGCGGTCTTGACCGCACGGGTGAACTACCTGCTCGCGATTGCCGACCTACTGCCCTATCGCACAGGCGAAGTGTCGCTGCCCATCTACTTAGCCGACTCGGTGCGCATGCCCGCCCAAAGCGAGAACCTGTTGGCAGGGAATGTGTACGAGTTTCCGACCGCCGTCGGCAAGTTCCAAGTACCTGCCGAGTTCTGCACGCCCGACCGCTTCAGCCGATTGTGCGACCTGCTGGAAGAGTGCGTGCATAGCGAAGTCTTCGAAGACGCCTTCGTCCAACAGGCGATGCAACTACTGCCTACCCGTCCAGTGGCAGAGAGTGTGTCTTATCATGGTATCGACGAGCAAGGCAAGCCGATTCGTCAGATTCCCGAGTATCTCAAGCAGCTGTGTCGCACGGCGCGTTCGAATCCGACGCCCGCTGAGGCGTTCCTCTGGGAATGTTTGCGCGGTCGTCGTCTCAACGGGCTGAAGTTCCGAAGGCAGCACCCGATTGGACGCTATATTGCCGACTTTTACTGCCACGAGGCTCGGCTGATTGTGGAGCTGGAAGGTTCGGTGCATGATACCCCGCATCAGGCAGCCTATGACGCCGTGCGTTTCGAGACGCTGGAGTCGCAGGGTTT
>JBKBKS010000131.1:0-5913 GCA_046294565.1 Fimbriimonadales bacterium | reverse complement strand
GAAACGACCACACCGCCGCGCCGAAGGTGATCGGCGTCGCCAGCAGGAACGAAAAACGCGCCGCCGCCTCGCGCTGCAACCCCAGCATCAGCCCCGCAATGATTGTAATCCCCGACCGCGAGAAGCCCGGCACCAGCGCACACGCCTGCCCCACGCCTATCAGTAAAGCGTCCACGATGCCCAGCGACTCCAGCGACCGCTCCTTGCGTCCCAGCCTGTCCACAACCGCCATCAGCACGCCGATACCGATGAGCAAGCCTGCAATCAGCGCGTACTGCGCGCGGAAAAACTCCTCGATGGGATCCTCGAACAGCACGCCGACCGCCGCCGCAGGCACGCAACCGATTGCAATCCCCCACGCAAGTCGCTTATCGACCGCGCGCGCAGGGTCTGGGCTGAACGCCGCGCTTGCAATCCGCGTCAAATCGCGCCAGAAGTAGACCACTATCGCCGTGAGCGTGCCCACATGGAGCGCGACATCGAACACCAACTCCGCTTGGGGGTCGCCAATCTCCCAACCGAACCAGAAGCGCATCAGAATCAGGTGCGCCGAGCTGGAGATGGGCAGGAACTCCGTGAGTCCCTGCAACACGCCTAACCAGATTGCTTGTAAAATGTCCAACCTATTGTCCTCCTGTGCCTGTATTGGTGGGTGCGGGAGCGTCCGGTTCGATGACCTGGAGCCGATGGACCTTGGGACGGGCGCGGCGACGCTGCTGCAACATCACATTCCGCGCAATCACCGCCACAGGTACGCCGAAAAACATGCCCATCAGCCCAAAAAACTTGCCACTCACCAGCAACACCACAATCACCAGCACAGGGTGTAAGTCCACCCGATCGCCGATGATTTTGGGCATAATCATCTTGTGCTCCACCACGAACAGCGCGGTGATGAACAGCGTCAGTTGTACCCCCAGCGGCAGTCCGCCTTGAATCAGTCCGATGAGCACAATCGGCGCGCCTGCAATCACAGGGCCAATCACGGGGATTGCGCGCGCCATGCCCGCGAACATCGCCAGCGTCGCAGCGTACCTCACGCCCATCAGCTGCAGCCCAATCCAGGTAGCTATGCCAGCAATTACGCCCAGTATCAGCTGCGCCACGATGTAGCCGCGCATGACGCGATTGGTCTCTTGAATCACGCTCAAGGCGAGGCGTACATAGCGCGGCGGCGCCCAGCGCAAGGTCTCGCGCTTGAGACGATGCGAATCGAACAGCAGATAGAACACAATCACGGGCACAAGAAACAGCTCCACCAAGAAGTTGATGAGTTGCCCCGTCTGTTGCACCGCGCCTTGAACCGTCGCTTGGAGGTCTTCGGTGGCGCGTTCGATTGAGCGGGTCAGCGAGTCGCGTTGGCGGTCGAGCCACCCTTGTGCGGATGGGGTGAGCGTTTCATACCAGGCTTGATAGGCGTCTTGCCAGTCGTTGAGGGTCTGGCTCAGCTGTTCTTGGTAGCGGGGCAGGTCGCGCAGGAAGTCGCGCGCCTCGTGGACGAACGGGGTGACGAACGCCACTATCGCCAGCCCGACAGCAACCATGAACCCCAGCGTGACGGCGAGGCTGACCATCCCGCGCCACGCCAGCGGCGCGAAAAACCTCGGACGCTTGCTGCTGAGCCAATCCACCAGCGGAATCAACAGGTAAGCAATCGCGCCGCAAACGAACATCAGGCTAATCACATGGCGCACCGACCACACCACATATAACGCCAACGCAATCAGCGCAAGCGTGGTCATCAACCAGAGGATACGCGCCGCCCAATCACCTGCGGGATTCGCCGTCCGCCGCTCCATTGTTGGCGCGATTATACCTCTATCGCCCGTGCAGTGGAGCGCCGTTGCTTACGAACAGCCCAGTTGCGAAACGCGCATTAGCAGGAAGACGAAACGCCCTGTCGAACCTAACAGCTGTCGATGCAGACACATTCAGAGAGGTGAACTTGTATGGATCGAAACTTAGGCATGGATTTTGTGAGGGCGACCGAGGCGGCTGCGCTCAGCTCAGGGCGTTGGGTCGGCAAGGGCGACCGTCACGCGGTGGATCAAGCCGCCTGCGAGGCGATGCGCCGCACACTCGGCGACATCGATATGAAGGGCGTCGTGGTGATTGGCGAGGGCGAGCGCGACGAGGCGCCGATGCTCTACATCGGCGAGGAGCTCGGCACGGGCAACGGCTACGCCGTGCAAATCGCTGTGGACCCTGTGGAGGGCACGAACCTCGTCGCCACGGGTCAGCCCGGCGCGATTAGCGTCGTGGCTGCAGCCATCGAAGGCGAGGGCAAACTGCTCCGCGCCCCCGATATCTACATGGACAAACTCGTGGTGGGTCCCGCCGCCAAAGGCGCAGTGGACATCACGCTGCCCCCGCGCATGAACCTGAAGGTCATCGCCAAAAGCTTGGGCAAAGAGGTGCAAGACCTGACGGTGGGCATGCTGGAGCGCCCGCGCCACGACAAGCTCGCCCACGAGATTCGGCAGGCAGGCGCGCGCATCCGATTGGTGTCCGACGGCGACCTATCGCTTGCGCTGGAGGCGTTAGACCCGCAGGGCGAGATCGATGTGCTGATGGGCATCGGCGGCGCGCCCGAAGGGGTGCTCTCCGCCGCCGCCGCGCTGTGCATGGGCGGCGAAATCCAAGCGCGGCTCGTGTTCCGCAACGACCAAGAGCGCGAACGCGCCCAGCAACTGCTCGGCACAGAGGATGTGGAGCGCGTGCTGATGATGGAAGACCTTGCGTGGGGCAATGTGGTGTTCGCCGCCACAGGCATTACAGGGGGCAACCTGCTGGGCGGCGTGCGCTACACAGGCTGGGGCGCTATTACGCACTCGGTCGTGATGCGCTCGCGCAGCGGCACCATCCGCTGGCTGGAGACCCACCACCACTTCCACCACGATCCGAGGTACTGAGCGTGCTTACCGTCGACGCTGTTGGCGAGTCGCTGCAGCAGGTACAGGCGCAGATTGGGCGCGTGATTGTGGGGCAGCAGGGCGTAATCGAGCAATCGCTCTGCGCCCTGCTCGCAGACGGGCATATCCTCATCGAGGGCGTGCCGGGCATCGCCAAAACGCTGCTCGTGCGCGTGATTGCCCAAACGCTCGGACTGCAGTTCCGCCGCGTGCAGTTCACGCCCGACCTGATGCCCTCCGACCTTATCGGCACAACTCTCTACGAGATGCAGTCGGGCGAGTTCCGCGTGCGCTACGGTCCCATCTTCGCCAACATCATCTTAGCCGACGAGGTGAACCGTACGCCCCCCAAAACGCAGTCCGCGCTGCTGGAGGCGATGGAAGAGCGACAGGTCACCATCGACGGCGTCTCGCACCCGTTGCCGTCGCCGTTCATGGTGTTCGCCACGCAGAACCCCATAGAGTACGAGGGCACTTATCCCCTGCCCGAAGCGCAGTTAGATCGGTTCCTGCTCAAGATAGTGATGGACTACCCTTCGGAGGCAGAAGAGCGCGCCATCCTTAGCCTGCACGATTCGGGCTTCCGCTCGCACCAACTGGAGCAGGTGGGGCTGACGCCCGTGATGGACGCCGAGGCGTTGCAGCGCATACGCGCGATTGTGCGATCAGTGGAGGTCAGCGATGCTGTGCGCGACTATATGTTGCAGATTATTCGGCGCACGCGCCAGAACGAGTATCTGTTAGTGGGCGCGAGTCCGCGCGCGGGCATCGCGCTGCTGCTGGTGAGCAAAGCGCTGGCTGCCATACGCGGACGCGGCTTCGTGACGCCCGACGATGTGAAACAGATGGCGTTGCCCGTGCTGCGACACCGACTCATCCTCAAGCCCGAAGCAGAAGTGGAAGGATTAAACACCGACCGTATCCTAATGAGCCTGTTGGAGGCGATTCCTGTACCTCGATGAGCCAACTATTGCTAGAACGACCGACGATACTGCCTGATGAGGAATCGGCGTTCGATGACGGGCGCGAGCGCACGCCCGTGCTGATTGTGGTGCGTCCGAGCAGCAGCGGGATGCTCCGCCATGTGCAGGGGCTGATTAAGTACCTGCCCGAGTTTGGCTACGCGCCGACGCTGACGGGACCCGACTTCATTCGCGACCGCGCGGGTTTAATTGCCGACTCGCGCGCCGTGCGTCGCTTGCGCGAGCAGTCGGACGAGTTCCCGTTCGTCCACTGCCACGGCGTGCGCGCAGGCTGGATCTGCGCGTGGGCGTTCCGCAACGACTACCCATGGCTCTGGACGGTGCATCACCTGCTGCTGAGCAAGAGCGCGTTGGTGCGCGCCCTGTGGCGATGGATTGCGCGTTATCCGCGCGTTATCACTGCCGTCTCCGACCAGGTGAAAGCGGGCTTGGTGGACGGCGGCGTGCCCCCGATGCGCATCGAGGTCGTTTCAGGCGGCATCGATTTGGAGCGGTTCGAGAAGCTCCCACGCCGCGACGCGATGCGCGAGCAGTTCTTTGTGCCCCAAGACCGCCCCATACTGCTGTGCGTGGGACGGTTCATGCGCTACAAGGGGTTCGATTTAGCGCTGCAGGCGATGGAGCGCGTGTGGCGACAGTGCCCCGAAGCCGACCTGTGGCTGGCAGGGGACGGACCCGACAACACGCGCTTGGTGAAGATCGTCGCGCAGTGCAGCCGCCCGCACCATGTGCGCTTCTTCGGCTATTGGAGCGCCGTGGAGGAGCTCTACGCGGCGGCGGATGTGCTGCTTGCCCCAGCGCGCGAGGCGGGCTTGGGGCTAGCGACGATGGAAGCCATCGCCTGCGGGCTGCCCGTCGTGGCGACCGACATCCCCGCGATGCGCCGCCTAATCCAACACGAGCGCACGGGGCTGCTGGTTCCACGCGAGAACCCCGACGCCTTGGCGCAAGCGGCGCTGCGCTTGCTCCAAGAGCCGTCGCTCGCACTCGAACTCGCGCAGAACGCACTGCGCACCGCCGAGCAGTTCCACATTCGCCACACCGTCGAGCAGACCGCGCCGCTGTATCGGCAGATAAGCGGGTGAGCGGTCGGGTGGGGTACAATTGCCCCGATGCGAGCGCATCGGCTACGCTTTTGGGTCTTGCTCGTCGGTCTGCTGGGGGCGTTTGCTCCCGCGCTTCAGACGCCCCCCACCGAGCGTATCGAGAAACGGATTAGCCCCCATTTGGTGCTGTTTCAAGAGATTTCCCAGAACCCGCCGTTGGCGATTCAGGGCGTGCGTATTACGCCTGCACGGGCGGTGAGCTTCCGCTCGGCGTTGGGCAACGATATCGTGGCGACAGAGGGCGCCCTGCGCGGTCGTGAACTTACCAGTCGCATGGCGTGGCGCCATCGCGCGGTCGCCGCCATCAACGCCGACTTTTTCGACGGAGGCGACCCGCTGGGGCTGTGCATCGTGAACTACGAACTGGTCAGCGAGCCGTATCCGGGCAGACCCGGCGTCGGCTGGACCCCCACGGGGCAGGTCGTGCTGGGCGATGCGACGCTGGACGCCAACCTGACGCGCCCAGACGGCTCGCAGGTAGCCATTCGGGGTATTAACCGCCCAGCGAACGCGCAAGACGACTTGGTGCTGTTCACCGCCTACTACGGCTCGACGGCGACGGCGGCGGCGCGCGGCGTCGCGGTCATCTTGGAGGCGCTGCCGCGTCCCCTGCGGGTGGGCGCAATCGGGCAGGCAGTCGTGCGTGAGGTGCGCGAGGGCAGCGCCGCGCCAATCCCCAGCACGGGCGGCGTGCTAATAGGCACGGGCAACGCCGCCGAGACGCTGCGCACCCTCCAGCCCGGCGACCGAGTCGCCGTCCGAATCGATCTGCAGGGCGAGCACGCAGCGCGCTGGCGACAGGTGCAGGAAGCGGTCGCGGGCGGACCGTGGCTCATCCGAGACGGCAGACGCCTGACCACCGAAGAGCAGGGCGGCGGGTTCAATCCGCAGTCGTTCGTGGAGCGACGCCAT
>JBKBKS010000130.1:0-6101 GCA_046294565.1 Fimbriimonadales bacterium | reverse complement strand
CGAAGGCAACTTGGTGCGTCTCAAGCGTCAGGGTGCAAATGTCGGTTGGGTCTACACTTATGATGGTCTGGGTCGGCGTGTGAAGGCGCAGTTAGGCTCCAACACGCTGGAGTTTCTGTACGGTGCAGGCGACGCCGTGCTTGCCGAGCGAGCGAACGGTGGCGCGTGGACAGTGAATAGCTTTGGCACAGGTCTCTACCAGCGCGGCTCGGACTACTTGCACTGGAGTTTGCGTGGCGACTTGGCAGGAGTGAACAACTCGTCAGCGAATATGCCGATAACGGATGCGTTTGGTGACTTGGTGAGCGGCATGCGACAGGTGTACGACTGGAACGGGGCGTGGCTCTGTTGGAACAGAAGTTCACAGGGTAGAATCATACCATGCCGACACTGCAAGTAGAAATCAGCGAGGAAGAGTATCAACAACTGAAGGAGTGGGTGCAGGGGCAGCCTGTGGAAGCGTGGCTCCGCGACGCCCTACGCGCCGCGATGCAACGCCGCGCACAGGGCAAGGCGCGTCTGCAGGCATTTCACGAGTGGATCCAACGCTACGCCTCCGATGAGACGCCTGCGCTCCCCCTTGAATCGCTACGACGCGAGAACCTCTATCAGGAGCGCGAGTGGTGACCTGTCTGATTGATACCAATGTTGCCCTGCGCTGGGTTCAACGCCACGCACCAGAACACCTCCAAGCGGTTCAGGCGATACACCATCTGATGAGCATCGGAGTGGAAGGCGTCATTACCTCGCAGAACTTGGCGGAGTTTTGGAGTGTGGCGACGCGCCCTGTAGAGGCAAACGGTCTGAACTGGAGCGTAGACCGAACGCGACAGGCAATCACCGATTTAGAGTCTCTTTTCAAAGTTCTCCACGAGTCTGAGCGAGTTTACCATGAATGGAAGCGACTGGTGCATTTGTATCGAGTCAGCGGGCGTCAGGTCTACGACGCTCGGTTAGCAGCGTTTGTGTGTGCTTATGACACTGATTGGTTGCTCACTTTTAATGTGGACGACTTCCGACGCTATGCCGAGATACAAGTAGTCCATCCCCAAGAGGCGGTTCAGCGGATTCGTTTTGGGGTTTAGGTTTCATTAGGAGGTTCGGTAGGAATCAACGCTTCGTCAGCGAATGTAGCCATCATCGATGCATTTGGCGACTTGGTGAGCGGGATGCGACAAGTGGACGACTGGAACGGCGCGTGGTTGTATCGGAACGAGCCCACGCAAGTATTCAGAGACGGGTACAATCTGCACACGATGAAAACAATCCCTATCGCCGTTCCCGACGATTTGGCGACGCAGCTGCACATAGATGAAACGCAACTCGCTCAGGAGCTGCGATGGCTCATCGCTGCCAAACTCTATGAGCTCGGGCGTGTCAGTGCGGGCGTCGCCGCCGAATTAGTGGGCGTTAGCCGTGCCGAGTTCCTTGAGCGGCTTGCCGAGTTCTGCGTGTCGCCCATCAATCTGGACGGGGACGCCCTCGCTCAAGAGTTCGAGGTAGCGCGTGCGACCGCGCACCACTTATGCAACGAGTCGTAGACGCCGCGCCGCTGATTCTGCTGGCAAAGGTGGACGCGCTGGAGCTGCTGCGTCTGGGGTCGGAGGCGGTGCTCGCGCCGTTGGAAGTGTTGTCGGAAGTGGATCAGGGAGCGGATGTCGCAGCAGCACGGGTTCGCTTGGCGCGCACGCAGTGGCTTCAAGAGTGCCACGCGCGAACGCCGCTGCCCAGCCTACCTGAAGCTTTAGGAGCAGGCGAACGCGCGGTACTTGAGCAAGCGTTGACTTTGGGGGAGGTTCAGGTGGTATCGGATGACTTGGTAGCGCGTCGGGCGGCGCTTCGGTTGGGGCTGACGCCGATTGGGACTATAGGTATTCTGCTGATGGCAAAACGGGTAGGCGCGATTGCTTCAGTGTCTGAATATCTCCGCGCGCTCAGGGCGATGGGGATGTATCTTTCCGAGACGCTGATTGAGCGCGTGTTGGCGGAAGCAGGCGAGCGGGAGTTGTCAGAGTAAGATATGCAGTGCGTTTCGCGCGGCGACTTGGCAGGAATCAATAACTCGTCGGCGAATGTAGCCATCATCGATGCATTTGGCGACTTGGTGAGCGGGATGAGGCAAGTATACGACTGGAACGGGGCATGGCTGTATCGGAACGAGCTGACGGAGAGCGGCGGCTTGGTGCAGGTCGGCGTGCGCTGGTATGACCCCTACACAGGCAGGTTCCTGCAACAAGACCCGTGGCTGGGTTCACTCTATGCCCCCCTCACACTGAATGCGTACGCCTACTGCGTGAATGACCCTGTGAACGCGGTGGATCCGAGCGGGATGATACTCGGTTGGATAAAAGACCAACTCAAATCAATACGAGAAATTTGGGATACATATGATGATCTAAAAAAACGGGTGACCGAAAGGCTCAAGAGACCCATACTTGATTCTAGGGGGCGACCGTTCGAGTATCCCTCACTGTGGAATCGATACAAACAGTTCTGCCAAGGCGCTTATCGTAAATGGGACGATTTAAAGAAAGGAATGGGGCGGCTCTGGGATTCTATCAAGGGGCTGCCTCCACGTTTCGTTGCGCCTGGTGGTACTGTACACCCATTCTTGATACCTGTTCCTATTGAGGAACTCCTCAAGCCTATACCTGGTTTTCCTAGCGACCCGCGCCATATAGCAACGGACATAAGTCCCACGAATGCGGGAATACTCCTGTTTCGACTCTCCCCGCACGGCAGGTAAAGCCGCTCGTCCCCCTGCGTGTGGCGGGACGACAAGGGAGGGTTGGAAAGGAAGTCGATTCCTTCTCAATCCTCCACCTGAATGGAGGGAGCGTAACCCAACGCAGCGGCAGTGCGCTCTTCTTGTTCACGGGAAGGTCGGGATGCAGGAGAGAACACCAAACAAAAGAGACGATTTAACCTTTGAAGAACTTAACGCCCCCCGATTTTCGAACACCCTCAGCGTCGGTTGCTTTGGGAATGGCTGAGCGTCTCCTATGCCATAGTGAGTTTCGCATTCTTTGGCGGCGTTTTCACATGTAGGGAGCTCACAACCCTAATAGCCCCTTAGCGCCAACCCCTTGTCGCATCCGTTAGCCTATCGGCGCGCCGTTTATCATCAGGTGGAACTGGCACTCCAGCGCATCCGCCGCGCGGCGACACATCACCATGCGGTCCAAGAATATCTCGAAGTACTCCATCAGGCTCGCGACGCTGGTGTCGATCTCCAAGTTGAGTTCGATCAGTCGTTCTTTGGGCATCACGCGCAGGCGCGAGCGTTGCGTGGCGAAGTTCACGCGGTCGTGGATGTCGAACTCGCCCTGATTGGGGTTCTGCACGCGCGAGAAATGCACATCCGACTTATCGGCGAGGATGAGCGTGGACGCCGCGTAGTTGACAGGGAACCCTGTCGTCTCCTCGTGGTTGCCTATCGCGCTGATGATAATCGCAATCTCATCAGGCGGCATGCCCATCTGCGTCAGCAGTTGGAACGCAATCACCGCGCCCGTTTGCGCATGGTGGTCGCGGTTAATCATATTGCCGATATCGTGCATAAAACCTGCGATGGCAGCGAGCTCCGCTTGACGCTCGGTATAGCCCAGCTTCAGGCACAGGCGTCGCGTGTTGTTGGCGACCAGCCCCGAATGGCGCAATCCATGTTCGGTGTAGCCCATCGCGTAGAGCATCTGGTTCGCCATCTGAATGTAGGTGCGCACGGTCTCGTTGTTGCGCACATCGTCTAAGGTAATCAGCGCCATACCGTTATAATTTTCGGCGTTCGGGCGGAGTTCCTGTAAAGAGTTGTTGAAGGCGTTGTCGAAGCGCGTCGTTCAGGCGGGCTTCGATGAGCAGGGCGTAGGCGTCGCAGGCATGGGGCAAGCGTGTGCGCAGTTTCACAGCGTCTTTGGCGGTGGTAAGTACCGTTTTGCTCGCTGTGAAGCGCAGTTCGTCGGCGGTGTATGCATGATGATCGGGGAAGGCGTGGACGCTTTCAATCGTGTAGCCAAGCGACTGCGCCGTCGTGAGAAACCGTTCAGGGCGGGCGACGCCGCACACGAGAGCGACGGGACGGTTCCGCAGCGCGTGGAGCGGTAAGCGATTGCCTGTAGCGAGTTCGAGCAGGGCAACGGGCGCGATGGAGGCAGTGTAGATGGGGACGCCCACCCGCTCCAGCATCGGCGGCTGGGGCGACGATGAGTAGCTCACCAGCACGACGCCCGACGCGCGTTGCAAGCCCGATGCCGGCTCGCGCAGCGGACCCGCAGGCAAGCAGTAGCCGTTGCCCAGCGGCGTCTCGGCAGGCAGCAATACCAAATCCAGCGTGCGCGCCAACGGCAGGTGCTGGAACCCATCGTCGAGTACCAGCGCGTCGGGCGACCAGCGTTCGAGGGCGGCGATTGCTGTCGGCGTGCGTCGCTTGCCGACCGCGATGGGTACATCGGGCAACGCGAGTCGCAGCTCGGCGGCTTCGTCGCCCACCTGTGCAGGGTCGGGAACCTCGCGCGGCTCAATCAGCGTCGTCTGTCGGTAGCGGCTACCGCCGTAGCCGTGCGTCAACACCGCCGTGCGCAGCCCCCACTCCACCAGCTGGCGTGCGATAGCCATCGTGACGGGCGTCTTCCCCACGCCGCCCGCCCACAGCGAGCCGACGCCAATCACGGGCACTGGCAACGCCGCCCGCCGTTTCAGCCCCAACCGATAGACGCCTGCGTAGGCGCGCCAGCCCAGCGCGTACAGCAACGCCAACCCACGCAACCACCACGCAGGCGACGCCCACCACGCACGCTCCAATCGCTGACCCAGCTGTTTCACCAACGCGCCGATTGTACCTCGCCCTTGGGTATACTACCTACACCTGCAACGAAGGAGGTTAGAAACTATGCAAGACATCATGCCGATTCGGCGCATCGACCATGTGCGCTTCTTCGTGAGCAACGCCAAGCAGGCGGCTTACTACTACCGCACGCTGTTCGGATTCGATGTCGTCGCCTACTCTGGACTGGAGACGGGCAACCGACAGGAAGCGAGTTATGTGCTGCAGCAACAGGAAATCCGCTTCGTGCTGACCGCCCCCTATAAGCAAGACCATCCGCTGGCGCACTGGCTGGTCAAGCACGGCGACGGTGTGCGCGACATCGCCTTCGAAGTGGACGATGTGGAACGCGCCTACAGCCAGGCGGTACGCCGCGGCGCACAAGGCGCGATGGAGCCGACCGTCCTCAAAGACGACGACGGCGAAGTCCACCTCGCTGCCATCCATACCTACGGCGATGTGCTACACTCGTTCGTGAACCGCGACCGCTACAAGGGAACCTTCATGCCCGGCTTCCAAGAGATGCTCATCCCCGGCGAACCCATCGGCGTCAAGGAGATCGATCACATCGTGGGGAATGTGGAGCTGGGCAAGATGAACCACTGGGTCGATTTCTACCGCGAGATTATGGGATTCGACCTGCTGGTGCACTTCTCGGACGACGACATCAGCACCGAGTATTCCGCGCTGATGTCCAAAGTGGTGCAGGATGGGCGCGGGAAGATTAAACTGCCCATCAACGAGCCTGCGGAGGGGCGACGCAAGTCGCAAATCGAGGAGTATCTGGAATACAACGCGGGACCGGGCGTGCAGCACATCGCGCTGCAGACCGACGACATCATCAGCACGGTGCGCCACCTGAAGGCGCGTGGGATGCAGTTCATCTATGTGCCCCAGACCTACTACGAGGAAGTGCCCGACCGCGTGGGCGCGATCGAGGAAGACCTGCGCACAATCGCCGAGCTAGGGATTTTGGTCGATCGCGACGAGGAAGGCTACCTGCTCCAGACCTTCACAAAGACCGTTCAAGACCGCCCGACGCTATTTTTCGAGGTGATTGAGCGGCACGGCTCGCGTGGGTTCGGCAAGGGGAACTTCAAAGCGCTGTTCGAGGCGATTGAGCGCGAGCAGGCGATGCGCGGGAACCTGTAAAAGTGTCGCGTCGTTTTTTTTCGTCAGCGAGACGCTGACGCTACGCCCCCCATCGTAGCGCCGGCGTCCCCGCCGACGACACACCCAAACCCGTAGCGTCTCGCGTTTTTTTCGTCAGCGAGACGCTGAC
>JBKBKS010000129.1:0-6134 GCA_046294565.1 Fimbriimonadales bacterium | reverse complement strand
GAACCTGAAAAGCTGGGCTGTCGGAACACTACGGAGCCGTTGGTTCCCACTGCGAAGTTCTCGAAGCCGCTAATCACACACTGCGCCAGCGCGCTGCTGATGCTTAGGAGCGCGCCCAGTCCTATCAAGTAGTGTCTCATCATCGTTGCCTCCTTTCGCAGGGATTGCCTGCAAACTAATTATACCCCAGTTTTATGAGGTAGTTTGAGAAGTCGGCTGAGAAACGCGGGGCGCCAACGAATACAGGGCGCACACGCAGGTGCGCCCCTGTGGACAGGGCGGACACGCAGGTCTGCCCCTACAGAGGCAATCGCTGGAGGAGCGTACTTGCGTGTCTGCCCTGTCTACCGATTTTCCGAAGTAATTTGCACGGACAGGAGTGTCCGTGCTACAAGTGTGGGTTGGACTTTCGTCCGAGCGCAGTTCTCGGCGAGGAGCCGAGGCGACGAGGCACGGCGGAGAGGGTATACTACCCGCTGCAGGAGCAGGCACGATGCATTTCGAAACGCGAGCGATACGAGTCGGTCAGGAGCCAGACCCCACGACAGGGGCGATTATCACCCCTATCTACGCGACCACGAACTTCCAGCGCAACTCCATAGAGCAGCAGAACGGCTTCAGCTATTCGCGCGTGTCGAACCCGACGCGCGCCGCCGCCGAGCAGTGCCTCGCGTCGCTGGAGAACGCCCGCTATGCGCTATTGTTCGCGTCAGGCATGGCGGCGGAAGTCGCGCTGCTGGGGCTACTGCGACCAGGCGACCATGTGGTCTGCACGCGCGATGTGTATGGCGGCACCATTTCGATGTGGAAACACCTCGCGCCGCAACGGGACATCTGCGTCTCCTACGCCGATATGCGCTGTCTGGACGCCGTGGAAGCGGCGATTCAGCCGAACACGCGCATGCTCTGGCTCGAATCGCCCACAAACCCACTGACCTATGTGCTGGACATCCGCGCGCTTGCCGCCATCGGGCGTCGGCATGGGCTACTGACCGTCATCGACAACACCTTCGCCACGCCGTATCTGCAGAACCCGCTTGAGATGGGTGTGGATGTGGTGGTTCACAGCGTGACGAAGTATCTGGGCGGGCACAGCGACATCTTGGGCGGCGCGCTGGCGTTCAATCGCGACGATTTGCACGAGCCGTTGTGGGATCAACAGGCGATTGGGGGCGCGGTGCTGTCGCCTTTTGAGAGCTGGCTACTGCTGCGCGGGATGAAGACGCTTGCCGTGCGCATGCGCGCCCACTGCGAGAACGCGATGCGCATCGCGCAGTACCTCGCGGAACATCCGAAAGTGGAGCGCGTGCTGTATCCCGGCTTGCCCGACCATCCGCAACACGCGCTGGCGAAACGGCAGATGCGCGACTTCGGCGGGATGATCGCTGTGTATCTCAAGACCGACCGCGCGGGCGTGGACAAGTTCTGTCAAAGCCTGCGCCTGTTCAACCTCGCGAGCAGTCTTGGCGGCGTCGAATCGCTGATTGGCTATCCCGCCACGATGTCGCACGAAGGCTTGACGCCCGAAGAGCGCGCCGAGCGCGGACTTGCGGACAACCTCGTGCGCCTCTCCGTCGGAATCGAGCATGTTGAGGACCTGATCGCCGACTTGGAGGGGGCGTTGGCAGTTCTATAGGTAGGGTAACCGACACGGAGCGCGAAAATTACCTCAGGGGCACAGCGATGGAGAACGGCAAGCAGGCGGCGGAGTGGTTCCGTGAGACCTACGGCGCGTTGAAAGCGCAGGTAGGGCGCGTTGTGGTGGGGCAAGAGACGGTGGTGGAACACGCGCTGGTTGCGGTGTGCGCGGGCGGGCACGCGCTGCTGGAAGGCGTGCCCGGACTGGGCAAGACACTGCTGGTGCGCACGCTCGCGCAAGCGCTCCACTTGGAGTTCGCTCGCATCCAGTTCACGCCCGACCTGATGCCCGCCGACATCACAGGCACGAATATCTTGGTGGAGAACGAGACAGGCGGACGCGCCTTCGCGTTCCGCCCCGGACCGGTGTTCACCAATATCCTGCTGGCGGACGAGATTAACCGCGCCACGCCCAAAACCCAATCCGCCCTGCTGGAAGCGATGCAAGAGCAGGCAGTGACCGTCGCAGGCAAACGCTACCCCATCGAGCCGCCCTTCTGGGTGCTGGCGACGCAAAACCCGCTGGAGCAGGAGGGCACTTATCCCCTGCCCGAAGCGCAGTTAGACCGATTCTTCTTCAAGATTCTGGTGGGCTACCCCACTCTGGAAGAGTTGCGCGAGATTGTAGAGCGCACAACCGGCGTGGAGACGCCCCAGCCCGAAATCGTGGCGGACAAGGAGACCCTGCTGCGCATGCAACGCCTCGTGCGCGAAGTGCCGATTGCGCGCCCTGTGCAGGAGTTCGCGCTCAAACTCATCGTGGCGACGCATCCCGGCTCAGACTACGCGCCGCCTGAGGTGAACAAGTATGTGCGCTACGGCTCCAGTCCGCGCGGCGCGCAGACGCTGATTTTAGCCAGCAAGGTGTTCGGACTGCTGGACGGGCGTTATAATGTCGCGCGTGAGGATGTGCAACGCGCGCTCAAGCCTGCCCTGCGCCACCGATTGCTGCTGAACTACGAAGCCGAAGCGGACGGCGTCTCCCCCGACCAGATGCTGGAGATTATCTGGAGCCATGTCAGCCGCGCCGAGGGCGAGCCAATCAAGGTGTGAGAGGCTATTTAGAGCGACCCGACTGCATCCCGCGCGCCTCAGCAAGCAACTGCTCAATGGCTGGCGCGTTGTAGCCGCGCGCTCGCAGCTCATCAAGGGTCTGAATCGCCTCCGAGGGGCGTTGCTGCAGGATGCGCAGCCGGCTGAGCGCGACGCCGTAGTCAATCTGGTCGGGGTCGCGCCTCGCGGCGGCTTGCAGGTGCGTCTCCGCAAGTTCCAAGTTGCCCTCATTCATCCAGTGGTGCGCAGCGGCAATCCACTTGCTGGCGATTTGCAACTGCTGTAGTCCCTGCTCCGCCACAGAACCTGCTGGGTTGGGCAACAGCGCATATGCCTTACGAAACTCGGCTTCCGCGAGGTCTAACCGTGCGCGGCGCGAGTAGATGAGACCTAACGCCTGATGCCCCATGTGCTTCGGCGTGCGCCCCAACACATGCTGTTTGATAAGCTGCTCCGCCTCCTCGTGTTGTCCGCGCTCGCTAAGCATCACGGCGAGGTTATTCCAGCCCGTCGTGTTATCGGGTTCTATCGCCACGCCTTGGCGAAAGAGTTCAATCGCACTGTCGGCGTCGCCGAGCCGCAGCAGCGCGACGCCCTTGTTGACATAGCCCATCCCGCTTCGTGGGGCGACCTGAATCGCCTGCTCCGCATACTCCAGCGCATCCTGATATCGCCCCGCGCGCTGATACAAATCCGAGAGGTTGCTGTACCCGATAGGCGACTGCGGCGAGGCGACGATTATCCATTTCCAGAAGGTCTCGGCGTCGCGCCAGTTGGGCAGGTTGTAGGCGGTGGTTATCATCAGCCCGACGCCCCACGCCCCCACAAGCGCGAGTGCAGGCGTTCGCGCCCGCGCCAACGATGCGAGCCAACCGCACAGAGCCAGCCCAGCCAACGCCAACGGAAAAGTGAGGAACCGCTCCGCCGTAAACACCCCGTAGGCGAACTCCAGCGGACGCAGGTTCAACACGGGGAGCAGGCTCATCCACGCCGCAAGCGTCAATCCACCCAGCAGCGGACGCCGCCGCGCCAGCCATACCGTCCCTGCGACAATTAGACCCGCAATCGCCAATTGCGCCCACGCCCAGCCATCGCTGAGCGGGATAGGCAACTCAGAATGGTGTACTGGAGTGACGCTAAAAAACGGGAACACTGCCAACTTCGCCAGCGTGGTCAGCGTGCGAGCGACCAACAACAGATGTTGGAGGGGCGCGCCCGCATCGATTTGCAGGTTGCCCATCGGTTGCGTAAACAGGTAGCCCAGCGTAGCGTAGCGGACGCCGAGATAGAGAGCCGCCGATCCCGCCAGCGTCGCGTAGAGCGCGCGCTCGGTGCGCCACAGTGTGCGCAGCCGGGCGCGCCACGAGCCGTCGGGCAGCCGACCCGCTTGCCAAACCAGCATCACCAGCGGCAAGGTGAGCGCCATCTCCTTGCACAACAGCGCAAGCAGAAACGCCGCGCCCACGCCCACCAATCGCGCCGCGCCCCGCAACTGAACTTCCAGCCATAACGCCGTCAGCAGAAACAGCGTCGCCGTCAGGTCGTAGCGCGAGGACACAAACGCTACGCTCTCAATCAGCGCAGGATGCACCCCGTACAGCGCGCCTGCGAGCAGACCCTCCCAACGCCCGCGCGTGAGCCGTAGCCCCAACACTGTCGCCAACGCCGTGTTCAGGAGGTGTATCAGCACATTCACGGCGTGGAAGGGCGCAGGGTCGTCTCGCCAAATCCAAATCTGCCACAGGAGACTGCTAAGCGCAAGCGGACGGAAGTAATTCGGCGAGAAATCCAGCGGTTGCCGCACTGCCTCCAGCCAGCGTGCAGGCGACTGGTAGTCCACGCGCCCGTGAATCACTTGGTCGTCGTCCCACACGAAGCCAAAACTCAGCGTCTGTGCGTACAGCGCGCCGACTAAGACAACAATCGCCAGCGCGCCTGCCCACAACCCTGCCTGAACCGACCTCGGCAACACGCGATAGTATACACTACTCGTCGATTTTCCGAACACCCTCCCACACCCTTGACAAAACGGCAAAAACCATGCTATAATAGGGTTAACCATACGCTATTATGCTTATGGTTACCGACGGAGGTAAAACTGATGATGCATACCTATCGCTCGCGTGGTTTCACGCTGATTGAACTGCTGGTCGTAATAGCGATTATCGCCATCTTAGCGGCGATACTGTTCCCTGTGTTTGCGCAGGCGCGCGAGAGTGCGCGCAAGACCCAGTGTCTGAGCAACACGCGCCAGATTGGCACTGCCGTGATGATGTATGTGCAGGACTACGACGAGACTTTCTTTGTACAGCCTTGGCCGGGCGGTTGCGCGGAGACCGGCTACTTCACGAACAACCCGAACCAGCCGCGCCAGCACTGGGCAACCATGCTTCACCCCTACATTAAAAACGGGGGTATCTTCGACTGCCCCAGTTATTCAGGCACGACCTTTATCGCCGCATACGCGCTCTGGGAGTGTGGACGGGGGCAGAACAGCCCACGGATTGTGCCGTTCGTAGAGTACGGGCTGAACGAGTTTATCTTCGGCAACGCAGGCGCGAACGGCGTGCCTATCCCGACGCCCTTAGCCAAACTGCAGGAGGCTGCCAGCATCGGCATCATCGCAGACAACAACTACATCTATAGCTGGCGCGTCTGCATGGTGGGGCCTGCCGATAGTCAGAATTTCCGCAAGTATTGGCCCGAGGGGCGCAACGGCTGGGAGTTCTATCAAGGTCGCCCGCGCCATCAGGGCGGGATGAACTTCGTGTACGCAGATGGGCATGCGAAGTGGGCGCGCGCGGCAGACAGCCCGGGCAATCGCCCCGACTACGAGAAGGGCTACTACCCTGTGCTGATGACCGACGGGCGGTTCCCGAACCAAGCCGCGTGCGAGAACTCGCTTGATTAAGCGGGAGGCGCATATGAAACAAGAGATACCCACTGGGGTTGTAGTTGCGGTCATCGCAGCGATTGTGCTGGTGGTTGGGTTCTTCTTGTATCGTTCGTGGACGGGAGGCGCGCAGGGCGAGGGGCGTCCGGGCGAGGTGCAAGCCGCGCCGCCTGTGCCGGGCGGCGGCGCGCCGCCCACTGCGCCCCCTGTCGCCCCACCCAGCGGCTACTAACCCCACGCGCGAGGGCGAGATGCCCTCGCGCGCTACTCGCTCTCGCTGGAAGTCTCCTCCGCCGCCTCCTGCTCCACGCCCTTCGGCGCAGCCACAGAAGCAATCGTCAGATCGAGATCGTCCAGCACTTGCACGCCGGCGGGTATCGTCAAATCGCGCAGGTGGATTGTATCGCCGAAGTTCTGCAACGGCTCCAAACTCACATGGATGGCTTCGGGAATCTGCGTGGGCAAACACTTCACGCGCAGCTTCTCAACCGAGTGTATCAGTACGCCGCCCGACTTGACCGCCAGCGACTCGCCCTCCAACACGAGGGGC
>JBKBKS010000128.1:0-6257 GCA_046294565.1 Fimbriimonadales bacterium | reverse complement strand
GCTGCCACTTCAGGCGACAGGATTAGCCTCATACCGTTTCGTCGTCCCAGAACCGCTCGGAGAGGTACTTATCTGCGCTGTCGCAGAGGATAGTAACGATGACAGCGTGGGGCGGTTCGCCGTTGCGCTCGGAGTCTCGCACAATCTGCTCAGCGACGCGCAGCGAGCCGACCACCGCCGCCGCCGCCGAGACGCCCACCAGCAGACCTTCCTCGCGCGCGAGCCGACGCGCCATCCGATAAGCGTCTTCCGTGCTAATCTCCAGCGTAGCTTCGGCTAAGGTCGGGTCGAAGATGCCTGGCACTATTGCTGTTTCCAAGTGCTTGAGACCTTCCAGCCCGTGGAAGGGCGAGTCGGGCTGCAGCGCGACGAGTTGGATGGCGGGGTTATAGGCGCGCAGGCGTCTGCCCACCCCTACAAAAGTGCCCGTCGTGCCCAAGCCTGCCACGAAGTGGGTAATGCGCCCCTCGGTTTGCTGCCAAATCTCGACGCCTGTGGTCTCGTAGTGCGCCTGCCAGTTTGCGGGGTTATTATACTGGTCGGCATAGTAGTAGCGTTCGGGTTGCTCGGCATAGAGTTGGCGGGCTTTCCGAATCGCGCCGTCGGAGCTTTCCAAAGGGTCGGTGAGGATGACCTCCGCGCCGTAGGCGTTCAGGATGCGCTTGCGTTCGGGACTGACATTGGCGGGCATGCAGAGCGTGACGCCAAACCCGAGCGCCGCGCCAATCATCGCGAAGGCGATTCCCGTGTTGCCAGAGGTGGCGTCGAGTAAGCGTTTCCCTGCGTGCAGCTCGCCCCGTTCGATGGCGGTGCGCACGATGTTCCACGCCGGGCGGTCCTTCACCGAGCCGCCCGGGTTGAACCATTCCGCTTTGCCGTAGATTTCGACGCCTTCGGGCAGATGGCGCGTGACGCGCCGCAGTCGGATGAGCGGCGTGTAGCCGATTAGATCAACGATTTCGGTGACTTGCTGCAGTTCGTGCGGCAAGCGCATATAGCAAGGGTAGTGCATAGCGTGTTAGGATACCTCCTGTCATTTAGCGTGGTTAAATTATACCCTATGCGTTGCCCTGTGTGTCGCCCTGAGCGGCTTGCAGTTTGCGTTCGAGCTCTTCCAGTTCGCGTAGCGCGTCGGCGTCGTCGACGGCGGTGTTGGCGGTTGAGGCGTTGGCGGCAGCGGCAGGGCGCATGCCGAGCCGTTCCTCGATTTTGGCGAGTTCAGCTTCCGCTTCGTGGTCGATTTGCGCGTCTTGGAGGGCGGCGAGTCGCCCCTGTAGGCTCTGCGCGGACATTTCTTGACGGGCGGCGGCTTCCGCTTCCGCGCGTTGGATACGCTGTTCCGCGGCGCCCCAGCTCGTTTCGAGGCTCTCCATCGTCATGCCCTCCAGCGCTTTATTGATGGCGGTCTGGATTTGGGCTTGCTTCCAGCGCGCCTTCATCGCCAGCGCTTGGGCGGTCTTCACGCGCACCTCTTCTTCTTGGCGGCGGATGGCGAGTTTGACCGCTTCGACGGTCTCGATGGCTTGCTGCAGCGAGGCGCGCATCGTTTCGAGTGCGCCCTCTTGCGCTTTCTTCTCGCGCACGATTTGCAGCGCGAGGTCGCGTTTGCCTTGCTGCAGCGCGAGCTCCGCTTTGCGTTCCAAGTCGCGCACGGTGCGCTCCAGCTTCTCCACCTCTGCTTGTAGTAGGTTCTTCTGGGTAATGGCTTGGACGGCGCGCTCACGGTTGCGCGCGAGCGTCTCCTGCATCTCGCGCCGCGCCTGGTCGAGCAGCACTTCGGGGTCTTCCAACTGCTCCACCTTGCCCGTCACCCATGCGACCAGGTATCTCCAGAATCGTGCAATTGCCTTGAACATAATCGTTGCGCCCCCTGTAGTTGGCGTATAGAGTGTACCTGAAGAGGCGTTGTCTGTGAATGGCTACTCTTTAGGCGCGAGCAACGCTCTTCCAATAACGAGGTAGTCTGCGCCCCAGCGCAGCGCTTGTTCGGGGGTAGCCGTGCGCTTCTGGTCGTCTGGCTCGAAGCCGACGGGGCGCACGCCGGGCGTGGCGATAAGGAACGGCTGGGGCAGGCGTCGTCGCAGCAGTCGCGCCTCTTGGGGCGAGGCGATGACTCCGTCCAAGCCTGCCTGATACGCGAGTTGGGCTAATCGCATCACTTGAGCGCGGAGCGTGCGCGCGACCCCCACAGCGCGTAGCGACTCCGCATCGAGGCTGGTCAGCACGGTCACGCCCATTAGGAGTGGGCGGCTCGGCAGGTCGGCGACCGCTTCGCGCGCGGCGCGTAGCATCTCCGCGCCGCCCGACACATGCAAAGTCAGCATCCATACCCCGAACTCGGCGGCGTGGCGTACTGCCAGCGCAACCGCGTGAGGGATGTCGTGGAATTTCAGGTCCAGAAACACGCGCTCTGCGCCCGCCTCGCGCAGCGTGCGCACGATGGGCAACCCGTGCCCAATCGCCAGTGCGCCGCCGATTTTGAACGCATACACCCGCTCGCGATATTGCTGCACCCAGTCGCACGCCTGCCCTAAGTTCGGCGTGTCTAACGCCAGTATCGTCCGCGCCAGTATCGTATCAGGGATCATAGGTCTCTCTACACGCAGCAGGCTCCTGTAGTGTACGCTTTCACGCCAGTTCTCGCCTGCTGGTATAGTGTACCCAACCCTCTGCTGCAGGTTCCCCCCTACAAGCGAGGGGAACCCGCCAAGAGAGCAGGAATAAGATGGGAATTTAGCGTCCGCCGCCGCCTGCTTGCCCTTCCAGTGGCAGCGACTGGGCAGGACCTGAACCTATGTAAGCAGGCTCCACGCCCGACGCTTCCACGCTCGGTCCGCCTTCGGACTTCGGATAGGCAGATTCAGGGACGCCGCTCTGGTTCACGCCGCCCCTACCGAAGGTAAGCCAAAGCGAGGCAGCGACAGCAATGACCGCCACAATCGCCAAACCAATCGCAACGGGTTTAGAGACTTGCATTGTGGATCACCGTCCGTAGTCGTCCAGATCCCACAGGTACTGGTCAGGGTCTTGGATGAAGCCGCCGCACTGCGGTCGCGCGTCGCAGCCCTGCGCGAGTTGGGAAGGCGTGTAGGATTTCGCGTGCCCGTCGGCGAAGGCAACGGTCATCCGCTCGCGTCGGTGGAAGGGCCAAGTGCCGCCGAACTCCATCCATGTGTACCAACCTGTCGCGGTCTGGAGTCGCCAGCACGCCGGACGCGCGCCCATTCCGCAGGAGTTGCCTTGATAGTCATACCAGCCGTTCGCACGTCCGCCGTCGCACTCGCCTCGTACAATCGTGAAGGTGTCGATGGTCTGACCTGCCTGATTCTGATACCAGCGGCATGGGGGCATCACCACCCAGTTGCCGCCGCACAGGGGCTGACGAGACCTTGGGTCGCGCCACCAGAGGCTGTCCACAAACAGCACCGTCTGCGCAGGGCGTCCGATTTGCGCATCGGTGGCAGGCTTGTTGTACCAACGATTCGTCTGCGCGTTGCGCATAATCGGCGAGAGGTAGGTGTAGTTGTAGCCCAGACTGGTCTTCAGCGCCCAGCGATACTCGCGAATGCACTGCTGGCTGGGCGGTTGCTCGTTGTCGGCAGGGCAAGCGTCCAAAATCGCATCGGTCGCCTGCGGGTCAGACGGGCAGCGAAACATCTGCCAGTTCTTCACATAGGGCATAATCAACTGCGCCAGAATGCGGTCATCACAGTTGTCTTGACCAGAGAATGAAGCGAACCACTGCGTTAGCGGCTGCGTGGTTTCGTAGTCGCTGGTATACATCACCACCGCCCACGAAACTTGGTTGAATCGGCTGATGCAGTTCACCTGACGCGCCGACTCGCGCGCCTGCGCAAAGACAGGGAATAAGATGCTTGCCAAGATGGCGATAATCCAATCACCACCAACAGTTCGATCAGTGTGAATCCTCGTGTACGCATAACCGTGCCTCCTGTGAAAACCAATTTTACCCCAACTAATGCAAAATTCCTGCTAAATTAAGGTTGAAGTCGGGGAGCAATCACCGATTGCTCCCCGTGATGATGCATCGAACGATGATTAAGAGCCACAGGTCTCGTCGCCGTCCTCGCCTTGTATGCCGAAGTTGAACAGCACAATCAGTAGGTCGGCGTCGTCGACAACGCCATCCTCGTTCAGGTCGGCGGCATCGTCGTTGGAGCCGAAGGCGAAGAGTATCGTCAGCAGGTCAGCGTCGTCTACGATGCGGTCGCCGTTCGTGTCACCGTTCGGCAGGATGATTGTGCCCAGGTCCACTTCGCCCGACACATTCACATTCGGAATGCGCACGCTCATCCAGTGAGTGTTAGGGGAGAAGGAGACCCCTGTGACGCAGAGGTTCGTTGGGCAGTTAACGGAAACAGCAGTAGGCGAGTAGATGGGGCGCACGACCACATCATACACGCCTGCCTCGACTTCCAGATTGCCCATATCGATGGGGAAGCTGGGACCTGCTGCGGTCGGGCAGCTAAAGCGCGCCACGCGCTGTTTTGTACCGGGACGGTAGAAGATGACCTCCACATTCGTGGGCGGGGACGAAGTGCCAGTCACATCCGCTGTGACGGCAGTACCTGTCACCTTGCCCCCTTGCGCCTGCGAGTTGCGGAAGCCCAGCACGCCCTGATAGAGCGCAGGCCCGTGCCCTTGCACATCCTTGAACTCCAAATCACTGTTCAGGATGCGCTCGCAGGGGAAGGTCGCGGTGTTGTAGCGGAACGGTTGCCAGTTATTAGGCACGAGAATTCCGCCAAGGTTCACACTACCAAGCCCACGCGGAGAGTAGTAGAGGTTGCTGGCGTTCTTGAGTTTCGGACCGCCCGGCGCGCCCATACAAAGAGCGATGTAGGAGTCGAGCGGACCAGCCGTCGTGAAGTCCTCGTCGCCCACGATAATCGCGAAGTAGAGACCAGGCTGCAAGGTCACACTTTGCCCCAGAGAGTTCGTGCGCAGGTAGGTGATGGTGGTCGTGCCGCCGTAGTAGGTGCGAATCAGATCTTCCTGCTGCCCAGTGATTGGTGGGTCGCCCGGATAGGCTCCGAAGTCGCCTGTGTAGAGAATGTTGCCCAAGTTTGGCGTCGTGACGCCTCCAGTAGTCTGCGCTCCCGTAATCCAGATGCGCAGGTTGGGCGCACCTGAAGCTAGCCCGGGAATATAGGCAACCGAGTCGAAGGTCATCGGCGCACAGATTTCAAAAGGTAGCGCCGTCCAACGCGCGGGGAGGTTAGCACTCGTCACATCACCAGAGATGAAGAACAGGTAGTTGGCGGTGAGGGTTAGGTTGTTGCAAGTACCACCTACCGTGTACCAGGCGTTCGCAGGGTTGCCTGCGAAGTAGACGAATGGACCTTGCGCGACCGAAGGTTGGGTCGCGACTGCCATCAACAACAAAGCCCCAACAGCTAATCGGTAGTATCGCATAGCTCGCCTCCTTTGCTATACTACCAATTATACCATGATTTTGCAGGGGATAGGGGATCCAAGCGGTACGATGCTTTGTTTAAGGTAGATTCCGTGCAAAAAACGCCCCCGAACCCGTTGGGTTGGGGGGCGTCATCGGGAGCGGGTGGAGTTAAGCTGTTAGCCGACGGAGCCTTCCATCTCCAGTTCGATCAGGCGGTTCAGCTCGACGGCGTACTCCATCGGGAGCTGTTTTGCCAGCGGCTCGATGAAGCCCGACACAATCAGCGTGAGCGCCTCGTCTTTCTTCAGCCCGCGGCTCTGCAGGTAGAAGATTTGCTCGTCGCTGACCTTGCTCACACGCGCCTCGTGCCCGATGGTGACCTCCTTCTCGTTGATCTCGATGTAGGGATAGGTATCGGTCTTGGCGTCTTCGTCGAGCAGCAGCGCGTCGCACTCCACATTGCACTTGGCGTGGTGGGCGCCTTCCAGCACTTGCACCAAGCCGCGGTAGCTCGCGCGCCCCGTGCCTTTGGAGATGGACTTGGAGGTGATTCGCCCGGTGGTGTGCGGCGCGGCGTAGACCAGCTTACCGCCTGTATCTTGGTGTTGCCCGTCGCCTGCGAACGCGACCGAGAGAATCTCGCCGCGCGCGCCCGGTTCCAGCAGGTAGACCGAGGGGTACTTTTGAGTCACGCGGGAACCGATATTGCCGTCCACCCATTCCATCACGGCGTCGCCGTAGGCGACCGCGCGCTTGGTCACGAGGTTGTAGACATCCTTAGACCAGTTCTGGATGGTGGTGTAGCGCACGCGCGCGCCGCGCTTGGCGATAATCTCCA
>JBKBKS010000127.1:0-6336 GCA_046294565.1 Fimbriimonadales bacterium | reverse complement strand
CTGCCTGGGGCAGCAATAGACCTTACAATGTTCTGATTACCGATAGCGACTACAACGGTAGCGGTAATCCAACCACATTCCTGATCAGGTTGAAGAATCCAAGTGCCGGTGCAACTTACAGCTTCAATCTTGGTCCGCTAGGGATTTCTTTCATTTCTCGCGGCACTCGGTACTACAGCACAACAGCCATTCTTGGCGAATGGTATGTCGTCCCCGAGCCTGCGAGCATGATTGCTCTGGGCAGCGGCTTGGTGGGTCTGCTGGCGCTGCGCCGCCGCCGCGCGAACTAACCCTGCGTTTTGCGCACGCCCCTGATACTTCAGGGGCGGCTTACTTAGCAGTATAGGCTACGCCCCGATTCTTCGGGGCGTTTGCTTTATTGCAAAGCGAGAAAGGCTGTCATTCCGAGCCGAAGGCGAGGAATCTCTACCTTCATCATCCTTGGCGCTCCGTGCCATACTATATATATGCGATACCTGCGTTCGTGGAAGCGTCGGCGCGCCCCGCTGAACACCGACGATGCCAACGCGCTGAAGATGGCGCTCCAGCAACGCGAGCTGGAACTTCAAGAGGCGCGGCGCGCCATTCATATTCTGGAGCACCGCCTCGCCGACCGCGAGGCGGAGATCGAAGCGCTACAGCGCATCAGCGAAGCCGCGGGCAGCGCGCTCGCCTCCGAGAGCATGCTCCAATCTATCGCTGAAATCGCCACGCGCATCACCGAGACCGACATCTGCCATATCTTCTTGTATGACGAGACACGCACGGAGCTGGCGCTGCGCGCGGCGACTGGCGACGACGCGCGGTTCGTCAACCAAATCCGCCTGCAGCCGGGCGAGGGGATTGTTGGCTGGGTGGCGCGCGAGCGGAAACCCGTCGCGATTGCCCGCGAGGCATACAAAGACCCGCGTTTCAAACTCTATCCCGACTTGCGCGAGGAAGAGTACGAGAGCATGTTAGCCGTGCCGCTGCTGGCGCGCCACGAGGTGTTCGGCGTGATTAGCGTGCGCACCCGCGCCCCCAAAGAGTATCAGCAAGACGAAATCCGCCTGCTGTCGGGCATCGCGAGCCACCTCGCAGGCGCACTGAACCAGCTCAGCCGCATCGAGCAGCTAGAGCGTACCGCCACGCAGGTCGCCACCCTCTCCGAAATCAGTCGCACGCTCACCGGCAACCTCTACTTGGAAGAGGTGCTCCAACTGCTGGTGCATATGACCGCGCGCACGCTGGGCTACAAGATTGTGACAGTGATGCTGCTGGACGAGGAGAAGGGCACGCTGGAGCTCAAAGCCACGCAAGCCGAGAGCGAGGAGTACCGCCAGAAGCCGCCAGTGCGTATCGGCGAGAGCATCGCAGGGCGCGCCGTCGCCGAGGGGCGCGTGATGGTCGTGCCCGATGTGCGCGCCCACCCCGACTACCGATTCCCCGACATCGCCCAGCGCGAGGGGCTCCACTCGATGGTCTGCGTGCCCCTGCGCGTGCGCGAACAAATCATCGGCGTGCTGAACTGCTACACCGACCGCCCGCACCTTTTTACGGATGAGGAGCTGCGCACGCTCGAAGCCGTCGCCAGCCAAGCCGCGCTCGCCATCGACCACGCCAAACTGATGGTGCGCAGCGCCATCCTGCAAGAGATGCACCATCGCGTCAAGAACAACTTGCAACAGATTGCCAGCCTCATGCGTCTGCAGATGCACTACTCGCGCTACAAGACCATCGAGGAGGTCATCCACGACAGCCTGAGCCGAATCTTGGCGATTGCGCAGGTGCATGAGCTGCTCTCGCGCGAGGACTTGGACATGGTGAGCCTGCGCAAGATTGCGTCGGGCATCCTGCACAACACCAAGCAGGCGCTCACCCCGCCTGGCAAGCAAATCCACTCGCGCGTGGAGGGCGACGATGTGCTGCTGCCCCTACAACACGCCACCGCCGTCGCGCTGATACTCAACGAGCTCATCCAAAATGCAATCGAACACGGCTTCAAAGGTCAAGAGTCGGGGCAGATTTATGTGCAGATAAGCGACAGCGATGGGCAGGTGCGCTTGACGGTTTCCAACGACGGCGCGCCCCTGCCGCAGGACTTTGACCCCAGCAAGAGCAACACGCTGGGGCTGAAGATTATCGACAACCTCACGCGCGGCACGCTGCGCGGCAAGTTCACGATGGTGAGCGAGGCAGGTCAGACCGTCGCCACGCTTGTCTTCCCGCGCCCGAGCTGAGGCGCTGCGCTGGGACAAGAATGTCCAAGCTACTGATGCGTGCACAGCAGCAGGTATAATATAAATCTCGAACAGGAGGCAAATAGCGATGTACGCAATCATTCAGACAGGCGGCAAGCAGTATCGCGTCGAGCCGAACACGACCTTGAGCGTGGAGAAACTCGACGCCGAGCCGGGAACCGAGATAGAGATTAGCGAGGTGCTGATGGTGCGCACCGACGCTGGGCTGAAGGTCGGCGCGCCCTATGTGGACGGCGCGAAGGTCGTCGCCGAGGTGGTGCAGCAGACCAAGGCGCCCAAAATCATCGGCTTCAAGTATAAGCCCAAGAAGAACGAGCGCAAACGCTGGGGACACCGCCAGCAGAGGACCATTCTGCGCGTGAAGTCCATCGAGGCGTAGGCATGGCAGAGCCAATCCAGCGCGTGTTGAACGCCCTGCTTGAAGACATTCAAGCGGGCGTTCCGATTCGTCTGGAAGCCGCCGCACGCTACCGCGCCGAGCTCGAAGGCTACATCATCCAGTTCGAAGGCGAGGATGACCTGCTGCACTGTAGCGTCACGCGCCTGGACGGCGGGCAGGTGGCGTTGGAGACTGCCCATCGCCTCGTGGAGCCGTTTTTTGCTGTGATGCCCAAAGGCATCGTGTGGTTCAAGCCTGCCGAATATTCGGTGCATTACTATGTGGGGCATGACCACTTTTTAGCCGCGCATCAGACCGCAGCGCAGCACGGCTAAATCGTATCTTCTTCGGCAGGACACCCGGTCGGTCAGAGAGAATTGATAGGGCGTTATGAGCGCGCTGGTAGTGCTTGGCGGCGTTGCCATTCTGCTGGGGCTGGCGTATCGGTGGTATGGTCGGCTCTTGGCGCGGCGCGTGTTTCCGATAGACGATACCGAGCCGACGCCCGCGCGCCTGATGCGCGACGGACGTGACTTTGTGCCTGCGCCCGCGCCGATTGTGTTCGGGCATCACTTTGCCTCCATCGCAGGGTTGGGACCGCTGTTGGGACCTGCGATTGCCGTGATTTGGGGCTGGGTTCCCGCGCTGTTGTGGATTGTGCTGGGCTGTATCTTTGTGGGCGGCGTGCATGATTTGGGGTGTTTGTATAGCTCGATGCGCAACCGTGCGCGGAGTGTGGCGGATTTGGCGTATGATGTGGCAGGGGCGCGTGCGCGCGTGCTGTTTTTGGTGTTCGGCGTGTTCGCGTTGGCGTTGGCGATGGGCGTGTTCGTGATTAATATCGCGAACCTGTTCGCGCCAGGCGCAGGCGGCGTGGAGGGCGGACATGTGCCCGAAGCGGTGTTGCCCAGCGCGATACTCATCCTGCTTGCGCTCATCGTGGGCGTGCTGTTTTATCGGTATCGTGTGCCTCTGAGTAAGCTCACGCCGCCTGCGCTGCTGGTGAGTCTCTTGTTCGTGTGGCTGGGCGTGCAGTATCCCATCACAACGCTTGGCGGCGCGCCGCTCACCGCGAACCTATGGACTTACTTGTTGTTAGGCTATGCGCTCCTTGCGACGCTGTTGCCAGTGTGGCTGTTGCTGCAGCCGCGCGACTATCTCAACTCGTTTCAGTTGTTCTTGGGCATGGGGTTGCTATTTGGGGGCGCACTGACGGGCGGTTTCACGCTCACTGCGCCTGCGATGAACCTTGCGCCGCAGGGCGCGCCGCCGATGGTTCCGCTCCTATTCATCACGATTGCTTGCGGCGCGGTGTCGGGGTTCCACTCGCTGGTGGCGTCGGGCACGACCGTACGGCAGTTGGACAAGCCGCGCCACGCGCTGCCTATTGGCTACGGCGCGATGCTACTGGAGGGGCTATTGGCGACGCTCGCGTTGCTGGCGGTGGCGGCCGGGCTGGGCAGCGAGTGGCAGGCGCGCTACCCCGACTGGCTGACCGCGGGCAAGAGCGCGCTGGCGAACTTCGTGCACGGCGCAGGCGCACTCGTGAGCGCGGTGGGCATACCTGTATCGATTGCCAAAGTGTTCATCGCCACGGTGGCGGTCGGCTTCGCGCTCACCACTTTGGACACGGGCGCGCGGCTCATCCGCTACAACCTGCAAGAGCTGGGGCGCGCGTGGAACCTTGCGCCCCTGCAAAACGCCACGCTGGCGACGCTCCTCGCAGTGGGGCTGATAGGCTTCTTCGCGCTGCTCAAAGCCCCCGACCCCATCACGGGCGAGCTGAAATCGGTGGGCGTGCTGCTGTGGCAGCTGTTCGGCGCGTCGAACCAGCTCTTGGCGGCGTTGGCGCTGCTGGTGGTCTCGCTATATCTACGCGCGCAGGGGCGTCCGACGCTCTACACGCTGCTGCCGATGGGCTTGATGCTCACTGCTACGCTGACTGCGCTTGTGATTGGCATGCGCAACTTCGCGTTGCAGGGCAATACGCTCCTGCTGGGCGTCAGCGCGCTCATCTTCGCGCTCGCCGCGTGGCTGGTGGGCGAGGCGTTTATTGCTTGGCGCAGAGGGCGACAGCCCCTCACACCAGCCAGTAAAATATGAAGATAGGGGTGACCCACGATGATTCGAAAGCGGAACTTTGTGCTTGTTGGATGGAGCGCGTTTTGCGCCTTGACGCTGCTGGGTTGTGCGCGTGCACAGCTCACGCTGGATACGGACTCGCGACTGGATGCGCACATCACGGCGCGCGTCGCAGGGGTATCCATAAAAGCGCTACTGAGCGATTGGAGTAGGCCGTCCGGCGTATCGCTAAGCGCGGACGCCTCAATCCGCGACCAGCGCGCCTTCGCTCGGTTGGTCAACCGCCCCCTGCGCGACGGCATGCGCCTCCTGGCGGCAGCCTTCGGATATGAATGGCGCGCAGTGGAAGACGAACCCGACGCGCCCCCGCGCTATGTGCTGCAGGCGTCGCCCCAAATCGTCCAGCAGCAGGACCTCCTGCGTCAGGTTTTGAACCAGAACCGTTCCCCAAGTTACTATGCGCCTCTCCCACGAACCTGATGTGGTCGTGCGCGCCGAGCAGTACGATGCTCCGAGCGACGACTCGCCGCCGCAGCGTATGCTGTATATCGAGCGTGCGCAACGGTGGCAGCTGGAAGTGCGCGCGGACGAATGTGTAGACGCAGAATCTCGGATGACGACGCTCTCCTATGAAGTGGTCAAGGAACGCGCGGCGAAGCCCTTGAACAAGAAACGCTAAGTCGGTATAATCCCGTTATGCACACACTGGCGTTGCTGACGGCGGGTTTACTCACGCTCGCGCCCGCCCTATATGTGGAGGAGACGCGCATGGAACCGACCAAGAAACGCCTGCTGGTGGTCACGCACACGGCAGGCTTCCGACACGCCGACTCGATAGAGCTCGGCGAGAAGATACTCGCGGAAATTGGCGCACGCAGCGGCATCTTCGAGGTAGATTACTGCCGCGATGCGAGCGATGTACAGCAGATGTTGACGCCAGAGTATCTCAACAACGGCAAGTATGACGGCGTGGTGTTTCTCAACACTACAGGCGACATCGGCGTCCCCGACCTGCCCGCATTTTTGGAGTGGCTGAAGACGGGCAAGGCGTTTATCGGCATCCACGCCGCCGCCGACACCTACCATAATCGCCCCGAATATCTGGAGATGGTTCAGGGACAGTTCGCCTACCACGGGCAGCACACCAAAGTGGAGGCAAAGGTAGAGCAACCCGACCACCCCGCCGTCGCGCATCTCGCCCCCACATGGAGCGTGTTCGACGAAATCTACATCTTCAAAGAGAACAACCGCAAGCATGTTAAGGTGCTGCTATCGCTGGACAAGCATCCCGACGACGGCACGCCGCAGGCAGGCAAGCTGGGCGACCACCTGTTGGCGTGGTGTCGCGACTACGGGAAGGGGCGCGTGTTCTACACGGCGTTGGGGCATCGGCTGGATGTGTGGCAGAGCGAGGCGTACCAGCGCCACCTGCTGGGTGGAATCGTATGGGCGCTGCGCCTGCAGGAGACGGGCGCAGTGAAACTCCAGTAGGTATACTCCATCCGATGGAGGCAAGCGAGGTAATCGTGATGGACGCGGAGGATATGCGCCGCGCCATCACTCGTATCGCCCACGAGATACTGGAACGCAATCGCGGCGCGCGCGACTTGGTGGTGATAGGCATCCAGCGCAGGG
>JBKBKS010000126.1:0-6420 GCA_046294565.1 Fimbriimonadales bacterium | reverse complement strand
ACCAAGCAGACTGCGCTTGCCTTCATGATGTATATCAACGACTACGACGAGACCTTCCCGCTGGGATTTGGGTTCCTAAATAACCGATGGTATTGGAACTACTATCATGATGCGCCGTACAACTGGCGCTATCCGAACCCAGGTCCTGCGTGGACGGTCTTTCAAGTGCACTGGTCGAACTCCGTTCAGCCGTATGTGAAAAATTACGGGTTGTACGAGTGTCCGTCGTGCCCGCCGAAGCAGTTGAGCGGGGTGAACTACAGCGCAGCAGCGACTACCCCTGCGAAAGTGGCTTACACTTACAACGGATTGCTGCACGCTTGGAACCAGGCGCAGATTGCCAATCCCGCGCAGCTGCCGTTGCTGTGGGAAGGGCGAGGCAAAGCAAGCGTGGAAGGCTTTGCGCTCACCAATCCCGCGCTGCGCTGCGATGACCCGTCGCGTCCCTGCCGTTACTTTAGCTGCACCTTCGGCAATCCGGGCAACGCCTACCCGACGGGTGCCATGTTCGTGTTGGATGGTCCGATGTGGATTCACTCGAACGGCGCGCTCTTTGCCCATGCGGACGGCAGCGCGAAGTGGCGTCGGCTGGGTGCGCAGATTGCCCCTGCGAACACAGACTGGCGTGTCGACCCCTACACGGGCTACGACAGCAACGGTTATCCGGGCTACTACTGGTGGGATGGCTGCAACCCATGGCTGTTCCGCCCAGACTATGACTTCAGCCTCTAAGAAATCGCTATCGGGCGGCGAAGGTTTCGCCGCCCTTTTCTACAGCAGGGAGGGAAAGAATGAAGCAAGAGATACCAACACCTGTTGCGGTTGCCATCATCGCTGTTCTGCTGGTAATTGTGGCGGGCATCGTCTTCTGGGTGTTTATGCGTCCCGAATCCGCGCCACCTCCGCCGCCTGCCTCCGCACCGACAACGATGCCCCCAGCCACACCGTCGACCATGGGGCAGCCCTCAGAACCAGGTCAGGCACAGCAGGGGCAGCAGATGCTGGAGCCGAATTTCTAGCTCGGCTCTTGAATTTGTGAACATGACGCTGGGTATAATATGCGTGCGCACTTGGCGCACATCACAACACAGAGGAGGTTAACATGAAGAAGTGGATTCTGTTCGGTCTGTCGCTGTTGGCGCTGACCGCGTCGCTGGCGTTGAGCGCTTGCGGCTCGCAGGAGCAAGGCGGCGGCGCCGAGACGACCGCTCCAGCTGCGGAGACAGCGGCTCCGTCTGCCACGCCTGCCCAACCTGCGGGCGAAACGGGCGGCGCAAGCACCGAAGGCGGCAACGCGCCTGCCGAGCCTGCTACGGGCGGCGCAAGCACCGAAGGCGGCAACGCGCCTGCCGAGCCTGCTACGGGCGGCGGTCAGTAAGGCGACCACGCTTCACCGCGAGAGAGGGAGGGAAGACAACTATATGCTTCCCTCCTTTTTACTTAAGCGGCGCCCTGCGCAATCGCGCGTACAGCCTCCACAATCGCGCGTGCGTTAATCCCATACGCTTCCAGCAGCGTTTCAGGCTTGCCCGAACGGGGTATCTCGCGCACGGCTAACGCATGCACGCGAATCCCGTAGCCGTTCACCGCCGCCGCGACCGCCTCGCCAATTCCGCCCTCTGGATAGTGATCTTCAACCGTGAGGAGAACGCCGTTCGTCTGCTGCCCGCAGCGCACCAGCGTCGCCATGTCCAGCGGCTTCACCGAGTAGAGATCGATCACGCGAATAGCGACGCCCTCTTGCTGCAGCAGTTCGTAGGCTTTGAGCGCTTCGTGGAGCGTGACGCCTGCGCCCACCACCGTGACCACATCGTCGGGCGATTCGCGCAGGACTTTGCAGCCGCCGATGGGGAACTCCTCATCGCTGGCGTACAGCACGGGCGTCTTGGGGCGCGTGGTGCGGATGTAGACAATCCCATAGTGCCGCGCCGCCTGCTCCACCAACTTCACGGTGGAAGTTGCATCGCAGGGGTACAGCACCACCGAGTGGGGGATAGCGCGGAACATCGCGAGGTCTTCCAGCCCCATCTGCGAGGGACCGTCCTCGCCGATGGAGACGCCCGCGTGTGAGCCACAGAACTTCACATTCGCGTTGCCAATCGCCGCCATGCGAATGAAATCGAACGCGCGTGTCAAAAAGCATGCGAAGCTGGAGGCGAAGGGGATTTTGCCACACTCTGCGACGCCCACCGCCGCGCCCGCCATCTGCTGCTCGGCAATAAAGCACTCCACGAACCGCTCGGGGAACGCCTTCAGGAACTTCTCGGAGAAGGTGGAGTTCTTCACATCTCCGTCGAGGGCGTAGATGCGGGCGTCGGCTTCTCCTAACGCCGTTAGCGCGTCGCCATACGCCTCGCGCGTGGCGACCTGTGCGCCGATTGCGTAGGTGGGCAAGCTCGCAGGCGGAACCGCACGGAGGTAGGTGGGCGCGTCGCCTGTGCGCGGGGGCAGCACTGACAGCGACGACGCTTGCGCTGCGAGCTTGGGCGCAGGCGTGAGCGCGGCAATCGCTTGCTCGGCGAGGTCGGGAGGCAACGGCTTGCCGTGCCAGCCCTCTTGGTCTTCCACGCTCGGCGCGCCCTTGCCCTTCAGCGTGCGCGCGAGGATGGCGAACGGACGCTCCGCCTGCTGCGCCGCATCCAACGCTTCCAGAATCTGCGCGAGGTCGTGCCCGTCAATCACCGCCGTCTGCCAGCCGAACGCTTCCCAACGACGCTGGTAAGTCGCCATGTCGTGCTGCAACATCGTGGTTTGGCTCTGTCCCTGACGGTTCACATCCACGATAGTGATGAGGTTGCTGAGATTGTAGTGGCTGGCGAAGGCGGCGGCTTCCCACACCGCGCCCTCCGCCGTCTCGCCGTCGCCCATGAGACAGTAGACCTTCGCAGGTAGCCCGTCGCGCTGCAGGCTCAGCGCCATCCCCGTCGCAATCGATAGCCCCTGACCCAGCGAACCTGTCGCCGCGCCGTACCACTGGAATCGCGGCGTCGGATGACCCTCCAAATCGCTGGTGAACTCGCGCAGGGTGTCCAAATGCTCAACGGGGAATGCGCCTGCCTCCGCCCACGCAGCGTACAGCAGCGGCGCAGCGTGCCCCTTGGAAAAAATCACCCGATCGTTCAGCGGGTCGCGCGGATGGGCGACTTCGGCGCGTAGCGCATAGAAAAACAGCGCCGCGACCAAGTCCGCCGCCGACAGACAAGTCGTCGGATGACCAGAGCCTGCCTGAGTGGTCATGCGGATGGAATGCACACGCAATAGGTTCGCTTTCGCTTGCAAAGCCGTGATGAGTTCGGGGGCGTATCCTGCCATCGTTGTCTCTCCGTCGCTCGGAAGTATACCTGACGCGCCGCGAGAGGTACAATAGTGGCGTCGATGCGCTTTCTGGAGCCGCTCTACTTGGGGCTGTTGCCGTTCGCGCTGCTGATGGTGTGGTGGACGGGGCGGCGCATGCTGGGGGTGAGCCGTGCGCGGAAACGGCTCGTACTTGCCCTGCGCATGGCGCTCGTCGCGCTGTTGGTGCTCGCGCTCGCCGCGCCGCAGGCGGTGCAATCGAATCGCGGCGTGTGCGTTGTGTTCGCGCTCGACCTCTCCGACAGCATCCCCGACGCGGGCAGGCAAGCCGCCAAAGAGTACCTCAAGCGCGCCGTTCAGAACCTCGGCGCGCATGACCAAGTGGGGCTGGTGGTGTTCGGGCGCGACGCGCTGGTGGACTTCATGCCGACCGAGTTGCGTGCGCTGCCCACCGTCTATTCGAAACCCGAACCTGACGGCACGAACCTCGCCGCCGCGATACGCCTCGCCAGCGCGATGTTCCCCGACGGCAAAAATCGGCGCATCGTGCTGCTGAGCGATGGCAACGAGACCGAAGGCAACGCCCAAGACGCCGCGCTCGTCGCCGCCACCGAGTCTATCGAGATCGATGTCGTGCAGCTCGCCGCCGCGACGCTCGATGCAGAAACGCTCGTGCTGGAGACTCAAGCCCCCAGCGAGGTGAAGATTGGCGAGCCGTTCAACCTGCGCGTGGTCATCGAATCGCGCCAAAACGCTGAGGGCGTCCTGATTATAGACCGCGACGGCGAGCCTGTCAAGCGCGTGCCCGTGCAACTCACGCCGGGCAAGAATGTGGTGGTTGTGCCCGTGCGCACGGAGCGCGAGGGGTTCCATCGGTATCGGGTGGCGTTAGAAGCCTCGCCCGACAGCGACGCACGCAACAATATCGGCAGGGTGTTCGTGCGGGTGCAGGGCAAGCCGCGCGTGCTGCTCGCGGAAGGCGGCGCGCCCGACCCCACACGCGCCCTCGAGAAAGCCCTCAAAGCCAACAACCTCGAAGTCACGCGCGTGAACGCTAATACCTTCCCTGCACGCGCCGAAGAACTGCAAAACTACGACGCCATCCTGTTCCACGATTTCCCCGCCGTCGCCCTCTCGCCCCAGATGATGCTCGCTCTACAAAGCGCGGTGCTCGATACGGGCATCGGCTTCGCGATGATTGGCGGCGAGCAATCGTTCCTGCCCGGCGGCTACTACGCGACGCCAATCGCCGAGATGCTTCCCGTCGACCTCGATGTGCGCCAGCGCAAGATTCTCCCACCTGCGACAGTGGTGATTATTGTGGATATTTCGGGCAGTATGGAGGTTCCCGAAGACGGCATCCCCAAGATCCAACTTGCCGCCCGAGCCGCTATCGAGACGCTGAAAATGTTGCGCCCGCAAGACCAGTTCGGCGTGATTGCCAGCGGCACGGGCGCAGATTGGCTCGCGCCCATCCAGAAAGCCGAGAACCGCGAGCGCGTGATTGAGCAGGTCTCGCGGATGTACGCTGGGGGGGGCGGTATCTACATGCGCCCGTCGCTGCTGTTCGCCGAGAGCGCGCTTGTGCCTATCGAGACCACCACGCGCCATGTGATTGTGCTGGCGGACGGCGACGACTGCGACGAGCAGGAGGGCACTTTCGAAATTGCCGCGCGCATGCGACGGGTGGGCATCACGATGTCGGTGGTGTCGCTGGGGCGTGGCAAGGATGTGAACTACCTGCAGCAGCTGGCGCGCGTAGCAGGGGGCAATTTTTACCTCACGGAACGGGCGCGCGACTTGCCGCGCCTGTTCACCGCCGATGTCGCGCTGATGACCCGCGCCGCCATCGAAGAGGGCGCGTTCATCCCCAAAATCAGCGCAGGCGATGAGATGCTACAGGGCATCAACTGGAGCGCCACCCCGCCCCTGCTGGCGTACGACCTCACCGCCGACCGACCGCTCGCCCGAACGCTGATGCGCACTCACAAGGACGACCCTCTGCTGGCGGTGTGGCAGTACGGACTGGGGCAGTCGCTGGCGTTCACCGCCGACGCGAAGCCGAAATGGGCGCAACGCTGGGTCGGCTGGAGCGAGTTCGCGCCGTTCTGGACGCAGCTCACACGCGCCATCCTGCGCAAGGGCAGCAAGCAGAACTATCAGACCACCGTACGCTTGGAAGGCGGGCAGGCAGTGGTGGAGATGCAAGCCTTCACGCCTCAGGGCGAGCCTGTGAACTTCCTGCAGCCCGAAGTGCGCGTCGGCGCGCCCACAGGCGAAGGGCTGACGATAACTTTGCAACAAGCATCGCCCGGACGCTATGTGGGGCGGTTCCCCGCGCGCGGCGTCGGCGACTACACGCTCACTGTCATCGAGAAAGACCCCGACGGAGCCGTCCGCGCCAACACCACAGGCTTCGCCATCCCCTACCCCAGCGAGTACCGCTTCACACGGGCGAACCTGCCGCTGCTGGAGCGCATCGCCGAAACAACTGGCGGTAAGGTGAACCCGCTGCCCAAGGAAGTCTTCCGCCCTGTCGCCAAAGAGGGGCGCTCCATCCGCGATTTGTGGCGCAGTTTCCTGTGGCTCGCGCTGGCGTTGCTGCTGATTGACATCACCCTGCGGCGCGTGGTCATCCCCTTGACGGAGTGGGCGGAGCTGCTGCGCCGCCTGCCCGAGAAGTTGCTGGGCGGCGTGCAAGCGCGCCGTCCTGCGCCGCAACCGCAGGCGACGGCGCGCCTGCTCGGAGTCAAAGAGCGCGTCGCCACACGCCACACCGCCGCCGAGAGCGCGCCTAAGCCGACGCCTGCCGAGAGCGCGTCCGCGCCCCCCAAACCAACGCCCACCGCCCCCAGCGGAACCGCGCCCAAACCAACAGCACAACCGACAACGCCCACCGACACCACCAGCCGCTTGCTGGAACTCAAAAAACGGCGTTCCCAGTAAAATGCCTTGAGTAGGTAGAGGTTCCTCCCCTGCGGCTCGAAAGGACAGGGGATGGCTTAGAAGGGCAAGGGGGTGGTTTGGAACGACGGGTTTAGCAAGCCACTCCTGCCATGCCAACACTCCCCTCTGTCATGCCGACACCCCCCTCTGCCATGACGACACTCCCCCTCTGCCATGACG
>JBKBKS010000125.1:0-6435 GCA_046294565.1 Fimbriimonadales bacterium | reverse complement strand
CGCGCCGCTTTCTTCGAGCAACACATCCGCCTCTACGACATACAGCCCGCGATGGTGGAGCGCGCAGTGCAAACCGCGATTGAAACCTTCCCTTGGCTCACCCTATCGTCTCACCAGCGAGACTGGCTTGCCCGCGTCGTTGCAGCAGGCGATGCAGAGGCACTTGTGGAGTTTTTGAAGAAGTCTGACCGTGAACAGGAGCTGAGATTATGGGAGTAGAACCATCTGCGCGCAAAAGGAATATTGACTACTGGGTGGAATCACTGCAGATGCCTGAGCCACTTGTGCAGGAAGGTGGTGGGCATCAGAACGAGCAGATAAATCAGCTAATTAAATTTATCAGTGTTAGCGAAACTAATCCAAGAGAGTCTTCAAGACAACCATCACGCGAGTTTTACTTTTCATATGTGGCATTTTGGGACGGCTGGTATTTCAACCGCTTTAGGGAATCTTGTAAGCTGAGAAGACAACAGCCAAACTCTAAAATATCTCCCAAAATTGCGAGCCAGCGTAAAGATATTATTGATAAATTAGAGAAAAATCATTACAATTATTTCGTAAATACTCACGGGTTTTGGCTACTGCTCAAAGATTCACTTCCCACAGAGGTGCGTAACAGCTTGCCCGAAACTTTTAGCGGAGGCAACTAATATGCGAGATTACAAACAGCTCCAGACAGAGACTCTCCAGCGCGTGCTGCGTTGGCGCGAGAACTTCAACCCCGATGGCACGCCCAAACCCTTGCGCGACCCCAGCGATACGACGCTGTGGCCCAACATAGTCAGCAACGCCAACTCGGATGAGTGGATTCCCCGCAACCACGACCGTATCCGCCAGATGCGCCCGCGCCTGCTCTGCATCAACTTTGTGAACGGCATCGAGCCAGGCAAACCAGAGAGGATCTTCGCCGACCTCATCACCGCGCTGAACGAGAGCAGCCGCTATCACGGCTACAAAGACCCACGCGCCCCACGATTCTTGGAATACTCCGTGTGGCGCTATGTCGACCTGCAAGACTCCGACGGCGTCAAAGGGCGCAACAGCTCCGCCACGCCGCGCCGCAAAAACCCGCGCCCCGACTTCATCTCGGGCAGCTACGACGGCTTCTTCACCGAAGAGTTCGCCGAACGCATCGGCGTGCGCGACCCGAAAGACCGCCAACGGTTCCTCACCCTCAAAGAGCTGGTCGACAGCGGCTATGTTCACGAGGTGTGGTTCACGGGCGCGGCGGACAACATCGTCAGCTGGCTGGAGTGCGTGGAGATTAAGCCGATGTACGACGAGAACTTTCGGCGCATTCCGGGCAAGTACGCGCAGGCGGGCAACGGCGGCGACCCCGAGCAGCGGTTCATCGGACGCTCGCTGCGCTTGAACATGCTCAACTACGAGCGCGGCGTCGGCTGCGGAATGGAGAACCTGGGACACGCGCTGGAAGGCACAGCGCACAGCAACTGCATCCCCTACTTCCGCAAATATTTCTATGAGTATGGGATGTTCGATCTGGACACGCGCTTCGGACTGCCGTTCAACTCCTACTACTATCTTTGGGGCGAGGATAAGGGCATCGAGTACCCAGACGAGCGCACGGCGATAGTGCGCGACGGCGACCGACGCTGGACGCTTAACGATTACTACGCCACAGGCGGCAATGTCCACTTCCCGCCGAACGGACGCAGGCACTACGACCAAGAGAACACCCAACCGGTGCTATCGACCATCGAGGATTGGCGTATCGGCAGCGGGCGCGGCGGCACAGACCTCCGCAAGCCATGGACCAACGCCGTGCTGGAGCCGTTTCGCGACCTCGCGCCCGACTGCATGGGGCGATGGCTGGTCTATTGGCGACAGAATATGCCCGGCTACCGCAACCGCAGCCGCGACGACTCTGGCAAACCGATGAAGAACTGGTGGCCCTTCCTGTTCTATTGAGCGGCGCAGGTATACTGAGGCAGCGGCTGTACGCGAGAAATACGCGGGCTGCCCGCCGTTGCCGGGCGACATCGCGCAGAGGCTCGAACCGCTTGCCCGAAGCGATGGCGCACACGCCCCCCTCTGCACAAGGCATACCGTAAGATACTTTCGGTTCCCCCTGCCAGCAGGGGGAACCTTGGGGCGGGCACGCCTCTGCCTCAGATGACCGTCCGTCGGAGGTCTTCCCCGCTCGAACCGGAGCGGATGGGCTTCACGCTCGCCACATACTCTGGTTCGTAGTCGATGAGCTTGAGCCAATCCTCCATCACATCGGACTTGGGGAAGATTTCGTTCTCGCGGTACTCCATCTCGATGGCGCGTTTGAGGTCGTCGGGGCGGATGCCGTGATTGGCGCTCGGCTCGTCGATGGCGCGGCGGATGGCAATCTCTTTCGCGCGGTCGACGACCGACTTGATGAGCGCGCCGCTGACCATGTCGCGCCAGTAGAGCGTCTCCACGCCGCCGTTGCGCAGGTACACCTGCAGGAACTCGGTGTCGGGCGCTTTGCGCCACAGGTACTGCACCGTCTGCTCGATGAGGCACTCGCGCGCTTCGGCAGGCGTGTCGTACTCGCGCACGAACTGTGGATCCAGCGGCAGCGTCGGTGTGAGGTAGATGCCGAAAATCTCGCGCGTCGCATCGCGGTCGGGACGGCGCACCTTCACCTTGCGGTCGATGCGCCCCGGACGCAGAATCGCAGGGTCGATGTAGTCTGGGCGGTTCGAGGTGAGCATCACCACCACATTCTCCAGGCTCACTAAGCCGTCCATTTCGGCGCAGAACTGGGGCACGACGGTATTGGAGATATTCAGCCACCTGCCCGAGCTGCGCGTGCGCAGAATCGACTCCGCCTCATCGATAAAGATGAACACGAGGTAGCCCTCGCGCGCCTTCTCGCGGGCGATCGCGAAGATTTCGCGCACCATCCGCTCCGTCTCGCCCAGCCACATGTTGAGGATTTTCGGACCGTTGATATACATAAAATACTCTTTCACGGGCTTGCCAATCTGTTCGGAGTATTGGCGCGTGAGGTTGTAGGCGGTGGCTTTGCCGATAAGTGTCTTGCCGCAGCCAGGCGGTCCGTAGAGCAGGATGCCCTTGAGCGGCTGTTTCTCGAACTTTTGGAAGATTTCGGGGTGGAGCATGGGCAGCTCGATGGTCTCGCGGATGAGGCGGATGGCTTCCTCCTGACCTCCGATTTGACTCCATTCGAGGGGCGGCACCTCCTCGAAGTAGTAGTCGCGTACCTCTTGGTGGGGGATATGTTCGATAGCGACCTTGAAGTTGGGTTCGAGGCGCACCTCGTCGCCAGGCTTGATCAGCACTTCCGACAGGTCGGTGGAGCGGAACACGATGCGCGAGGTCATGCCTTGGGGGTCTGCCCCGACGCGCAAGCGATCGCCCTCCAGCACCTCCTGCACCTTCACGATAGGTCCTGCAGGGTGATAGCCCAGGTCGCCGATGACGGCAAACGCCTCGTTCACCTTCACGCGCGTGCCCACCTTGAAGTTGGGGTTCTCTAACTTGGGGTCGATGTTGGCGTAGTATTCGCTGTCGCCGAGCGCGACCATCGCGACGCCCTCGTCGGGTCGGTCTAAGAACACCCCGATACGATTCGCGGGACTGGTCAGTTTCTGATACGCCTCCTCGTACTCCTGAATCGCCTGCATCGCCTCTTGCATCTGCTGCTCGTCCACCTCTAACTGGTGCTGGAGCAAGCGGAGCATCTGGCGCAGGCGCAGGTCGTCGCGGGGCGCGATACGCATAATCTCTTCCAGAATCGCCAGAGCGCGGATTTGCGTCTCGGGCAACTCAAACTCGTCGTCATAACGCCGTGCCATGCGGATAGAACCTCCTCACCATGATACTACGACAATTCTACCTCGAAGGTTGCAGGGTCAGCGACCTGTTCGGGAGTCATTAGCACGCGCCCATCGGCTGTGAACCTGACCCCCTCTCGCTGGAGGTAGGCGCGTTGCAGCTGGGCGAGCATCGGGTCGCGCTTGTGGATTCTCAGCCGACCGTCGCCCCCCACCACACGCCACCAGGGGATATCGTCCTCGAGTGTGCCTGCCAGTATCCGCCCCACCTGACGCGCCGTCAGCGGCGCACACCACGCTGCGACCTGCCCGTAGCTCATCACTTTGCCCGCAGGGATACAACGCACCAGCGCATACACACGCTTCACAGTATCGCGCACGCGCCCCTAATATACCTTCATGGTACTCGCAGGAGAAATCATCACACGCGCGAATCGTCTATCGGTATGATGAAGCGATTCGTACTGTGGGGCGCGTTGCTGGTGGGCGTTGCGCTGTGGCTTGGGGGCTGCAGCAACGAGACGAAGATGGGCATCGTGTCCGGCACGATTACCGACATCGAGGGCGACCCTGTCGCCGACGCGGAGGTCTTCGCTGCAAACGCCGTCAACAGTCGCACGCGCTCGCTGCACAATGGCACCTACTACCTGACGAATGTGCCCGACCGATTCACGGTAATCCGCGCACGCGCCGTAATTAACGGAGTGGAATATACAGGGCAGAATGTGGCGCAAGTGTTCGAGAACGAGCAGAGCAAGAATGTAAATATTATGATTGCTCCTGTGAACCGACAGGGGACGATAGAGGGGTTTGTGCGCGACGCCTTTGGCCGTGGGATAGAGGGGGCGCGTGTGTTCGCAGGCGGCGCGCTCAGCAGCGCGTTCGCGCTCACCGATCGGCGCGGGTTCTATCGCATCGCGGGGCTACCTGCCGGCTACGAGTACCCAGTGGTCGCCTCCGCGCCCGACTACGAAAACGATAAACGCACAGTGCAGGTAGTAGCGGGTCAGACCACTGTCATCAGTTTCACGCTGAATCAGTCGGTGAACCGCCCTGTGCAGACGCCGCTGAACTTGCAAGCGACGGCGTGGACGATGCCGCGTGCGCTGAGCGCCACGCGCAGCGCGCGCGAGCGCGACGCCTACCACGCTATCCGCGCCCTGCTCGATGAGAAGCCCCGTCAGCGACGCCCTGTCGCCTCGCGCGCCACAGGCGACTACTGGATCGAAGTCGACCTCCGCTGGGAATACCAAGAGCAGAACAGCCTGCTGGGCTACGGCGTCTATCGCGGACACACGATTGAAGAGCTCAACCGCAACGCGATTGCCTTCCTGCGCGACCCGCTCGCCGATTTCTTCGCCGACTTGGATCCCACGCTGCAGCCCAATGTATCCTACTTCTACGAGATGGTCGCGCTCAACACCGACTACCTGAATGACCTTCCGGGCACGGTGTCGGGGCGTAGCAATCGGGTCAGCGCGCGTCCATTCGCGCCGATTGCCCTCACGCGCCCGTTCGTGAACGAAATCGTGGATGGTCTCATCCTGCAGTGGACGCCTGTGCCCAACGCCGACTACTATCTGGTGCTGATCTACGACCGTTTCCCCGACTATAATGTCGCGCCCTACTATCCCGCGGATTTGAGCAATCCGGGCGCGGCGAAGGTCTTTGCCCCTGCCACCTCGCTGGTCTACACGGGTCCCGCGCTGGTGAGCGGACGCACCTACTACGCAGTCGTGATTGCCTTCACCAACGACCGCAGCAGCCGCGCGATTAGCCAGATTGTGTCGTTCCAAGCGCGCTGAGAGCGGATTGCTCTGCGTAGCAAGTTCGCCCTCACTCCCTGCCCTTTCCCACTACGTGGGAGAGGGAGTGAATGTGATACATAACCACCCCCTCTCCCGCTGCACGAGAGAGGGGGCTGGGGGGGCGGTTAATGGCTCACTGCCTGAGCAACCCTAACAGCCTGAACCGAAGTTGAACAACACTATCAGCAAATCCGCGTCGTCCACCATATCGTCGCAGTTGACATCGACGCGCCCAAGGCACTGACCTTCCTGACCGAACTGGAACAAGATGGTCAACAAGTCCGCGTCATCCACACAGCCGTTGTTGTCGACATCGCCGTTATGAGCAGCACAGAGCGGCGCTTCCAGCCAGAATCCCAACGTGGTGGAATCGTCTGCGGCATGCCCTGTAATATAGCGTCCGTCAGGTGATATTGCATCTACCGCTTCTATCATGTAATTCTCCCCAAATTCGGTAGTGAATAGAGTATTGAACCTATCCGTGAGATTTTCTGTTGCACACTCTGTCCAACGGTGCAATCCCCAATCTCCCGAAGTGTTTTTACCTACCCAAACGATCACAGAGCCATCAGCAGACATCACGGCTGAGGAATTATTGGGAGTTTTCCCAATTTCTTGCAGCCCAGAAGTGTTAGTCCAACGAAGCAGTGCCTCATCTGTGTTTGCAAAGTCCTTCTTGACAATAATTACCGAACCGTTTGAGGATACTGCGGCTGGGTAGAAGCCAACCGTTGCATCGCCTGGGGCGAGCATTTCGAAGCCACCTGCTTCGGTCCAGCGAAATGGACGCATGAGCCGGCGCCGGTCGTCGTTGTACGCATAGCCGATAATCGTAC
>JBKBKS010000124.1:0-6572 GCA_046294565.1 Fimbriimonadales bacterium | reverse complement strand
TTGGTGGTTCGTCGGCGTGGACGCCGACGCTACGGGGTTGGTGGTTCGTCGGCGTGGACGCCGACGCTACGAATGGCGTCGAGCCGGGCTGAGAATCAAGAATCGCGCATAGCCCGTCGTTCCGAGCCGAAGGCGAGGAATCGCTGCCCACTCAAGGCATCGCTTGAACATCCTCGCTACCCCTTGAATTCCATGCCCATAACGGGTATAATATCCGTTCGCTGAGGCTGAGAGTTATGGCAACCACTGCATGGATCGAGAAGGCGAAACGGAAACCGAAGTTCAAGGTGCGCAAGGTGAACCGCTGCAGCATCTGCGGTCGCTCGCGCGGCTACATCCGCTACTTCGGTATCTGCCGTATCTGCCTGCGCGAGCAAGCACACAAAGGCGTGCTGCCCGGCGTGCGCAAATCGAGCTGGTAAGGAGGCGCAACATGATGACCGACCCGATTGCGGACATGCTCACCCGCATCCGAAACGGCGCACAGGCGCGTAAAGCGAGCGTGGAAATCCCCGGCTCGCGCCTGAAAACGCAAATCGCAGACCTATTAAAAAAAGAAGGCTTTATACGAGGCTACGAAGTGAAACAGGACGGCGTGCGCTCCACGCTGATTGTCCACCTTAAATACACCCCGCGCGGCGAATCGGTGATTCAGCACTTGGAGCGCGTCAGTAAACCCGGACGACGCATCTACGCCCCGGTGGAGGAGCTGCGCCCCATCAAGCGCGGACTGGGCACGGCGATTGTCTCCACCTCGCAAGGGCTGCTGCCCGACCGCGAGTGCCGCAAGCGACGCATCGGCGGCGAGGTCATCTGCATCGTCTGGTAAGGAGGGCTGCTATGTCGAGAATCGGTAAACAACCCATTCCCCTGCCCAACGGCGTCGATGTGAAGGTGGAAGGCAACACCGTTCGCATCAAGGGATCTAAGGGCGAGCTGACCCATCAGCTGCCCGACGCTATCCAACTGGAGCGCGAGAACGGCGCGCTCCATGTTAAGCGCGCCAACGACGAACGCTTCGCCCGCGCCCAGCACGGCTTACAACGCACGCTAATCGCCAATATGGTGAAGGGCGTCTCTGAAGGCTTCGAGAAGACCATCGAGATTGTAGGCGTGGGTTACCGCGCCCAGATGGACGGCGCAACGCTGGTGCTGCAAATCGGCTACTCGCACCCCGTGCGCATCGAACCGTTTCCAGGAATTACCCTCGCCGTCGAGCAAGACCCGCAGACCCGCGCCACCCTCATCCAAGTGCGCGGTATCGACAAACAGCTCGTGGGACAGCAAGCAGCGAACATCCGCGCAGTGCGACCGCCCGACCCCTACAAGGGTAAGGGACTACGCTACCGCGGCGAAGTGGTGCGACTCAAGCCTGGCAAACAGCAAGCAGGCAAAGGTAAGAAGTAAGAGGTGACCAATTATGAAGAAGACAGCACGCGAACGACGCATCACCCGCCACCAACGCATTCGGCGTAAAGTGTTCGGCACCCCCGAACGCCCGCGCCTGTGCGTCTACCGCAGCGTGCATCATATCCACGCCCAAATTATTGACGACACCATCGGGCATACTTTAGCGGCGGCGTCCACCACCGAACCCACGCTACGCAACACTCTCAAAAGCACAGGCAACAAAGAGGCTGCCGCCGCCGTCGGACGCCTGATTGCGCAACGCGCCCTCGAAAAAGGCATCACGCAGGTCGTGTTCGATCGCGGCGGGTTCCTCTATCAAGGGCGAGTCGCCGCTATCGCCGACGCCGCACGCGAGGCGGGACTGAAGTTTTAGGAGGCTTACACCATGCGAAGAAAGCGACATAGTTATATCAATCCCGACCAGTTGAACCTGCATGTGGAGCGCGTCATCCACACGAACCGCGTGTCGAAAACGCACAAGGGCGGGCGCACGCTCAGCTTTCAAGTGATGGTGGTGGTCGGCGATACGAACGGGCATGTGGGCGTCGGGTTAGGCAAAGCGCGTCAAGTGCCCGACGCCATCCGCAAAGCCATCGAAGCGGCGCGACGCAACTTGGTGCATGTGCCGCGCATCGGCACGACCATCCCGCACGAGGTGGAGATCGAGTACGGCTCCACACGCTTGGTGCTGAAGCCCGCCTCGCCAGGCACAGGCGTCGTGGCAGGCAGCTCCGTGCGCGCCCTGTTGGAAGCGGCAGGCGTGAGCGATGTGCTGGCGAAACTCGTCGGCTCGCGCAACCCCATCAACGCCGCTTGGGCGACCATGGAAGCCTTCCGCACGATGCATACCCCCGAAGAAATTGCCCAAGAACGCGGCGTCCCGCTCAAGACGCTCACGCCCTGGTATGTGCGCAAATGCAAAGAGGTTGCGGAGGCATAAACGATGTTGAAAATCACGCTCAAACGAAGCCCGATCGGCTACGCGGCGAGCCAAAAACGCACCGTGCGCGCCCTCGGTCTGCGCAAACTCAACCAGACCGTGTACCACCGCGACGAACCGAACATTCGCGGCATGATTGCCAAGGTGGCGCACCTGCTGCATGTAGAGACGGTTTCGGAACAGGAGGCAAATCAGCCATGATCGAGATGCATACGCTCAAGCCCACGCCGGGCAGCAAGAAACGACGCAAGCGCGTCGGGCGCGGTATCGGCTCCGGACACGGCAAAACCGCCACGCGCGGCGCCAAAGGGCAAAAGGCGCGCGACACTATCCCCGCCCGCTTCGAAGGCGGACAGACGCCCCTGCACCGACGACTGCCCGTGCGCACTGGGTTCCGCAATGTGAACCGCGTTGAGTACGCCGTCGTGAACATCCAAACCCTCGCCGAACGCTTCCAAGCCAACGATACCGTCACGCCCGAACTCCTTAAGGAGCGACGCATCCTGCGCAAGCTCAAAGACGGCGTGAAAGTGTTGGGCGTCGGCGAAATCACCTTCCCGCTCACCGTCCACGCCCACGCGATTAGCGAAAGCGCACGCGCCAAGATCGAAGCGGCGGGCGGAACCGTGCAACTCATCGAACAGTGAGGTCGCTATGCTCAGCGTGAACTTCGTCAGCGCCCTGCAAAGCGCGTTCAAAATCCCCGAACTGCGCGCGCGCATCCTCTTCGTCTTCGCGATGTTCACGGTCTACTCCGTCGGACTGCACATCCCCATCCCAGGCGTCGACCGCGAGCAGCTCGCGCGACTGTTCGAAGACCAGCAACTACTGGAGTTTCTGAATATGTTCACGGGCGGCGCGCTGCGCAAGCTCACCATTCTGGCGCTGGGGCTGAACCCCTACATCACGGCGTCGATTATCATGCAGATATTCTCCTACGCCGACCCGAAGATGCGCGAGGCGATGCGCGAAGAGGCAGGACGACGGCAGATGCAGCAGCGCACCCGCCTGCTCACAATTGCTATTGCGATTGTGCAGTCTATCGGACTGATTGCGACCTTCCGCTCCGCCAACGCATTAGACATTAGCGGCGTGCAGTATGTGCAGGTGATTATCGCGTGGACGGCAGGCGCGATGTTCTTGCTGTGGCTGGGCGAGCAGATTACCGAGAAGGGGCTGGGCAACGGCGTCTCGCTGATGATTTTCGCCAGCATCGTCGCCAGCATGCCCTATCAAATCTCGCGCACCTACGAGGCGCTTCAATCGGGCGCGATTAATTTCGGGCAAATCTTGCTGCTGCTGGCAATCTTCGTCGCAACGGTGTGGGGCATCGTGTATGTCACCACCTCGCAGCGGCGCATCCCGATTCAGCATATGCGTCGCATCGTCGGGCGTCGGCAAACGATGGGGGGGACATCGTACCTGCCCATCCCTGTCAACGCTGCGGGTGTGATTCCCATCATCTTCGCCGTATCGCTCCAACTCCTGCCCGCGACGATCCTGCAGATGATTCCCTACAATCGCGAAGACCCTGGTCGCATCGTGGGTTTCCTCGTGGGCATGGTGGAACTGCTCACGCCTGGAGGCGGCATTATCGGCTCGATAATCTACGCAGGGCTAATCTTCCTATTCACCTACTTCTATGTATCGGTGGTGTTCAACACCGATGAGATTGCCGAGAACCTGAAGCGCCAGGGCGCGTTTATTCAGGGGGTGCGCCCTGGTAAACCCACCTCTGACTATCTGAACGATGTACTGACGCGCATCACTTTCGCTGGCGCGGCGTTCCTCTCGTTCATTGCGCTGATGCAGTACTGGGTGCCCACCATCACGCGCATCGACACGCTGACCATAGTGGGCGGCACCTCGCTGCTGATTCTGGTGGGCGTCGCGATTGATTTCTCGCGTCAGCTCCAAGCGCAGCTGGCGATGCGCCAATACGACGATCTAATGAAATAACGGGTGGGGCACGCATGCGGCTGGTGTTCATCGGCGCGCCGGGCGCGGGCAAAGGCACGCAAGCAAGGCGACTGGAAGCGGAGAGGGGCTGGACGGTGGTGGCGACAGGCGACTTGCTGCGCGCCGCAATTGCCCAAAACACCCCCCTGGGTCAACAGGCGCAAACCTACATCCAACGCGGCGAACTCGTGCCCGACGAGCTGGTCAACCAGCTCGTCGCGGAACGCATCGCTACCCTCGATTCGTTCATCTTAGACGGCTACCCGCGCAATCTCGCTCAGGCGGCGATGCTGGAAACTATCCTTACCCAGCCGCTCGACGCCGTGATTTACTTCGAAATCAGCGAGGACGCGCTGATTGAGCGTCTGGGCGGACGGCGCATCTGCCCCAAGTGCCACGCCGTGTATCACCTCACGGCAAACCCCAGCCCGCGCGGCGAGCAGTGCGGCGCGTGCAACGCGACGCTCATCACCCGTGAAGACGACCAGCCCGACACCATCCGCAAACGGTTCCAAGTGTTCCGCGAGCAAACCGCACCCCTGATCGACTACTACCGCGAGCGCAGATTACTGCGCACCGTTCCCGCCGACGCCCCCCCGAACGAAGTCTATCAACGAGTGCTGAGCGTATTATGAAGATCTACCTCAAAACCCCAGAGCAGATTGAGCGCATTCGCAAAGCGGGACGCATCGCGGCGCGCGTGCTGCGCACCTGCGCCGAAGCCATCGAGCCGAACCGCACCACTGACCGCGAGTTAGACCAAATCGCCGAGCGCATGGTGCTTGAGCTGGGCGGCTTCCCCGCGTTCAAAGGGTACCGCATGTTTCCCCATGTGCTGTGCGTCTCCATCAACGAGGAGGTCGTGCACGGCTTGCCCACAGGCAGGGTGCTGCGCGACGGCGACATCGTAACGCTCGATATCGGCGTCTACTACGAAGGCTTCTGCTGCGACACCGCGCTGACCGTGATTGTGGGGCGCGCCGACTACCAGCGCAAACGCCTCGTGCGCGTGACGGAAGAGGCGCTTCAAAAATCGCTGGCGGTCGCTCGTGTGGGCAACACCACGGGCGACATCGGCGCCGCCGCCCAACAACACGCCGAGTCGTTCGGGTTCAAACCCGCCAAAGGCTTAGCCGGACACGGCGTGGGACGATTCGTCCACGAAATGCCCGACATCCCCAACATCGCCGAACCCGGCACAGGCGTGCAACTGCGCACAGGCATGGTGCTTGCTATCGAGCCGATGATTGTGATGGGCGAACCCGAAGTGGAGTTCCACGAGAACGACTGGGCAATCATCACACGCGACCGCAAACCCGCCGCACACTTCGAACATACCGTCGCCATCACCGAGAACGGCGCAGACATCCTGACGCTGGAGTGAAACCGACGGGTACAATTAACTGGAGGTGATGCCATGGCGAAAACCGAAGGTAAGGATATCGAGGTCGATGGCACTGTGGTCGAGTGTCTGCCCAACACGACCTTCAAGGTGGAAGTGGAAGGCGGACACACGATTCTGGCGCACCTGTCGGGCAAAATGCGGATTAACTTCATACGCATCCTGCCCGGCGATCGTGTGAAGGTCGCCCTCTCGCCCTACGACCTCACACGCGGGCGCATCGTGTACCGATACCGCAGCTAATCGGGCGACCAGGAGCCAACTCACAGCCCTTGCATCGCCCGTGCAAGGATAAGGTATAATTTGTCTTCGCGAGCGGGTATCCTACATGCTCGCACGATGGAGGCGTTAGCGATGAAAGTACGACCATCAGTGAAGAAGATGTGCGCCAAATGTAAAATCATTCGGCGCAAGCGCGTGGTTCGGGTCATCTGCGAGAACCCGAAACACAAACAGCGTCAAGGTTAGGAGGCATATCGAGTATGGCGCGTATCGCTGGAGTGGACTTACCGCGCGATCGGAAAGTGGAATACGCCCTGCCGGTGATTTTCGGCGTGGGGCTGTCCTCCGCGCGCAAGATTTTAGCGGCGACGGGCATCGACCCCAATAAGCGCGTGCGCGACCTCACGGAAGAAGAGGTCGCCAAACTGCGCGCGGAAATCGAAACGAACTACACCATCGAAGGCGACCTGCGCCGCGAGCAGCAGATGAACATCCGTCGCCTCATCGAAATCGGCTGCTATCGCGGCATCCGCCACAGGCGCGGACTGCCCGTGCACGGGCAACGCACGCGCACCAACGCCCGCACCCGCAAAGGTCCGAAGAAGACCGTTAGCACGGGCAAGAAGAAGAAAGCCAAGT
>JBKBKS010000123.1:0-6640 GCA_046294565.1 Fimbriimonadales bacterium | reverse complement strand
ACCAACGGGGGTGCGCCGTCGCCGGGGCCGCCGACGCTACGGGGGGGTGCCGTCTCCTCCCACGCCGACGCTACGAACGGCATCATGCCATTACACATCGGTACTGTGGTGAACTCAAAATTTGTACCCTTGTCAGCCCCAATTAGCGGGTGAGGCTGCGCAGACTGCTTGCTGCATGCAGGAGAGTGCGCGCCCTGCAGCGAATTTATAGCTCGTGCGGATTGGCTTTTTAGGCGGCACATTTGACCCTGTGCATTATGGACACTTGCGTCTGGCGGAAGAGGCGCGCGAGGCGATGGGGTTGCAGCAGGTGCTGTTCATCCCAGCGTTCGTGTCGCCATTCCGCACGGATGAGTCGCTCAGCGAGCCAGCGCATCGGCTTCAGATGCTTCGGTTAGCGACTCGAGACAACCCCTACTTCGCCGTCTCGGAAGTTGAAATCGCGCGCGGCGGGGTATCCTACACCATCGAGACCGTACATGCCCTGCGCGCGCAGTACCCCGAGACTGAGCTGTACTTGATTATCGGCGCAGACGCGCTGGGCGGTTTCATGGGTTGGCGCTGTCCTGAACAGATTGCCCGCGCTTGCACCCTGCTTGCAGGCGTGCGCCCCGATTACGACTTGCAGGCGGCGATGCACACGCTGTCAGAAACGGTGCGCCCGCGCGTGCGCCCGATCCCCACCACGCCGCTCAGCATCAGCGCCCGTGAGATACGCCAGCGCGTTCGCGCAGGACGCTCCATCCACTACCTCACCCCCCCTGATGTGATAGAATATATACACCGACACCAGTTGTATCTGGAGCCTTAGCGATATGACGACGGAACAGAAGCGTCAAACGATTGTGGAGGCGGCGGAAGACGCCAAAGCCGAGCGCATTAGCGCGATAGATTTACGCGGCAAGACGCTTATCGCTGACTACTTCGTGGTGTGCAGCGGCAACTCGGATGTGCATATCCGCTCGATAGCGGAGAAGATACAAGACGCCCTGCGCGAGTCGGGCGAGCGCGCCCTGCGCGTGGAGGGGTTCCGAGAAGCCACTTGGGTGCTGCTTGATTATGGCGATGTGGTGGTGCATGTGATGCGCGAGGAGACCCGTCAACACTATGGGCTAGAAGCTTTTTGGCAGAACGCGCCCATTATCGAGAGTTTACGGGAACAGGCAAACGATGAATCGCGGCAACGAGCTGGATCCGAAGCGGGACGAGATTGAGCGGTTGCTGCGCGCGGCGCACCTCCACCAAGTGCGCGGCGAACGCAGTCAAGCGCAGGCGCTGCTGCAGCAAGCGCTGGAGCTGGACGCCGAGAACCCCAGCGTGTGGGAACTACTCGGCGACTACCGACGCGAGGCGTCCGATTGGCAAGGCGCTCACGACGCCTACAAAAAAGCGCACGAACTCGCCCCCCAAAACGCCGCCATCGAGCGCAAATACGCGGAAGCCGTGCTGCAACTGACGCGCCAGCAGGAGCAGTACCAGCAGTGGGAACGCGCGCTGGAAGGCGGCGAAGACGCGCCTATTGCGCCGCGCAACCCCGGCTTGGCGTTCCTACTCTCGCTGCTGATGCCCGGTGTGGGGCAACTCTACAACGGGCAACTGCTCAAGGGCGGCGTAATCATCGCGATGGTGCTGCTCGGCTTACTGCTGTCGGGGGGCAGCGACTTCTTCTACAATCTCTTCGCGTACTTGGTCAACCCCACGCGCCTACGGGGCGGTCTGAGCGGTGGACAGCTCACGGCGGGCGTCGTGGCAATCATCGCTTGGGTCTATGCCTTCATCGACGCGCCCCTCACCGCCGCCGCACGCAACCGCCTGACATGAAGTTGCAATACCCCCCATCTCCCCGTATGTGCCCCTTGACTTTTTAAGGTATAATCCGTCAGAATTATGCGACCTTTGGCAGGAATAGGGCAGCAAGGCGCGAATTTTGTAGGCCTACCACTGCCAGAGTGAAGGAGGCGACATACCATTGGCACAAATACAGGTTCGTCAGAACGAGTCGATTGACAACGCGCTCAAACGCTTCAAAAGAGCGCTGGAGCAGAGCGGTATCCTGCAGGAGTATAAGCGCCACACGCACTATGAGAAGCCGAGCGAGCGGCGTCGGCGTCAGAAGCAGCGACGGCGCAAGAAGTAGCATGTGAGAACAGCAATGCGCGCGCTGAGTCGGAGTTCGCGGCGCGGGGTTCGCACAGGCAATGCGCGTCAGCCGCTTTGGAGACGCTGGCAGATACCGTGGCGCGCGCCTTTAGCGTTGGGCGCGCTGGGTGTGATAATGCTCCTGCTGCTCAACGGCGAGCTGCGCACTTTGCCGTCCACGATTTTGGAGCGCACGCTCGTCGCCGTTGCGCAGGTGGGGTTGCTGACGGCGTTTTTCCACCTTACAGGGCTACTGCGCCCGACAGGGCTGGCGCTCCGCTCGCCGATTGCCTACAGCACGCGCGAGACAGGGCTGATTCTCACGGGGTTGGTTGGCGGCTTCAGTTTGCTGGGCGTGCGCGCGGCGTCGCTGGTGGGTCAGGGCGCGACGCTCCACGCCGAGCTGGGGTATCTGGCGTTCGCGCCGCTGATTGCTGGCGGTATGCTGCTAAGCGTTCTTATTCACCCCCTGCTCGCCCTCTACACTTTCGCAGTGTTGCTATGCGGGGTGGCGGTCACGCTACAGTTGCCTATCCACACGCTCGCGGCGGTCGGATTGGCAGGCTGGAGCGCGATTTTGGCGATTGCTCCGATGCGTCGGCGGAACCACCTCTTTATCGCGGGCGCGCTGCTGAGCGGGTTGCTCGCGCTGACGGCGTTCGGCGTGAGTTTCGCGGGCGCGTGGTTCGATGCGCTGACAAGCGGGCTGTGGGGCGTCGCGACAGGCGTCGGCGCTGTTGCGCTCTTCTGGCTGGGACTAACCCTGCTGGAACGCCCGTTCCGACTGGCGACGCCGATGACACTGATGGAACTCGCCTCGCTGGAGCAACCGCTGCTACGCGAACTGCGCGACAAAGCGCCCGGCACCTACTTCCATAGCCAACAGGTGGGGCAACTGGCAGAGGAAGCCGCGCTCGCCATCGGCGCAGACCCCCTGCTTGCCCGCGTCGCAGGCTACTACCACGACATCGGCAAACTCAGCAAGCCCGAATTCTTCATCGAGAACCAAGTCGGCGTCGACAATCTGCATGCGCAGATTAACCCCACGCTCTCCGCGCGGATTATCGCAGCCCATGTGCGCGACGGCGTGGAACTCGCGCGTCAGCACCGCCTGCCGACCGCCGTGCGCGACATCATCGCCCAACATCACGGCACGACCCTCATCACCTACTTCTACTACCAAGCCATCAACGGGCGGCACGACCCCGTGCTGGAGCAGCACTTCCGCTACGAGGGACCCAAGCCCCAGACCCGCGAAGCGGCGATTGTGCTGCTCGCCGATAGTGTGGAAGCCGCCTCGCGCGTGCTGGGCGATGTGACCCCCGCGCGTCTGGCGAACTTCGTGCGCGAAATGATCGAAATGCGCCGCCAGGATGGGCAACTGGACGAGTGCAACCTCACCTTCCGCGACCTGAAACTGATTGAGGAGGCATTCGTACGCGTGCTGGTGGCGGCGCGCCACCGCCGAATCGAGTATCCCAGCGGCGACACTGCCGAAGAAGAATCCGTCTATGCCGTCCATCCGTAGTCTTTCGGTCGCCCTCACAGCGGCGTCTGAGGCAGAATCGTGGCTGGAACATCACTGGGGCACAGAGGGACAGGAACGGCTACAACACGCCTTGCAGGAGGCGATAGAGTCGCTGATGCGCAGTGAACTGCAGCCCTTAGCAGGCGACCAGCCCTATGAAATCTGCATCTACCTCACCACCGACGCCGAAATCCGCGCCCTGAACCGCGCCTATCGCGGCGTGGACGCCTCTACCGATGTGCTGAGTTTCTGCTACTGGGCAGATTCGAACTCACCCCCAGACCAACCTACAGAGGGGGCGCGGTTCGATTCCCCAATTCTTTTAGGCGACATCGCTATCTCGCTCGAAACCGCCGCGCGTCAAGCCCCGCTGAACGGGCACGACCTGCTGACCGAACTGCTGATGCTGGCGCTGCATGGTACACTACATCTGATGGGCTACGACGACTCTACGGAAGAGGAGCGTGCGCAGATGAACGCTCGCGCGGTATCGACGCTAAGCGGATTGGGCTACGCCGCCCGCGAGGAGTGGTACTCACGCTATGAGGAAACCTGACACGGAGCCGCCCGAACGCCTACCTACTTTCCAGCCGCCTCGCAACGGCGAGACGGACGCCCCCGAACCTGAAACGACCGCCCAGCGACGCCATCCGCTGGAAGGGTTCCGCTACGCCCTGGAAGGCATCGTCGCCGTCGTGCGCACCCAACGCCACATGCGCTTCCACTTCTTCAGCGTGGTACTCGTGCTGCTAATGGGTCTGCTGTTCCGACTCGATAAGCGCGAGATGCTCGTGCTGCTGTTCACCATCTCGCTCGTACTCATCGCCGAAATGTTCAACTCTGCAATTGAGGCGACTGTCGACTTAGTGACGGAGGAGTACCACCCGAAGGCGAAGTTTGCCAAAGATATCGCGGCGGGCGCGGTGCTGGTGGCGACGCTCAACGCGGTGGTGGTCGCATGGGTGCTGTTTATGGGCGACCTGCGCTTGGAGCAAATCCGCTTGCGGATGGAACGCGCCGAACCCACCCTCGCCGTCGCCGTCACGATTGGCGTCATCTTAATCTTTGTGATAGTGTCGTTAGTGAAGGTACTTGCTACGCAAGGCAAGGTGCGCCTATTTCATGGGGGCGCGATGAGCGGGCATGCGGCGTTGGGCTTCTTCTTCGCGCTGGCGATTATCGTCGTGTCGGGCGATTTGCTGGCGGCGGTGCTGGCGTTGTTGCTGGCGGCGCTGATTGCCCAAAGCCGTGTGGAGGCGAACATTCACAGCTGGCGCGAAGTGGCGCTGGGCAGCCTGCTTGGCGTCGGGCTGGGCGCGCTGATTTTCTGGCTCACACCCCGATGAGGAGGAAACACGCTCTATGGATAACCCTAACAGTCGCCGTCAAAAATCCTATTGGAGATTCGGAATCCTTGCGCTGATTGCGCTGATTGCAGCTACATGGGCGCTCTATGGGCAGTCGGAGCCTGCCGCGCCCTTCCCTGAACCGAGTGGTCTCACGCCACTTGCCAGTCTCGTGGTGCTGCTTGCGCTGCTACTACTCAACGCCTATTTCTCGATGGCGGAGGCGGCGCTTACTTCCGTGCGGCGCAGCTGGGTGCGGATGCTCGCTGAGCAAAAACACCGCCTTACGCCCTACCTGATGATGTTCACCAACGAGCCGTCACGCTTCCTCTCCACAATTCAGGTGGGGCTGAACCTGCTGGGCTTTCTGGCGTCGGCTGTGGCAGCAACCAACCTCGCGGAACCCCTCCATCGCTTACTCATACCCCTCCAACAAGCGACGGGCTGGAGCATGCAAGGCGTGAGTGTGGTAATTGTCGCCTCGCTAACCGCGTTCGCCTATGTGATTTTTGGCGAGACTGTGCCTCGCAGCATTGCAATCACGCATTCTGAGCGCGTCGCGCTGGCGACCGTTGCGCCGCTGGTGCTGTTCGACCGCCTGTTCGCGCTGCCCATCTGGGGCGTAAACCTCGTAACACGCATGACGCTTCGGCTGTTCGGCATCCAAATGCACCGTCTCGCGCCTGTGGTCAGCGAGGAGGAGCTGCGTGTGCTGGTGGAAGCAGGCGAGGAACAAGGCGTGATTGAAGAGCAAGAGAAGGAGATGATTCAGTCCATCTTCGAGTTCACGGATACCATCGCCCGCGAGGTGATGACGCCCCGCGTGGACATCAAAGCCGTGCCCGCCCACGCGACGGGACAAGAACTTATCAAACTCGTGCGCGAAACGGGGCACACGCGAATCCCCGTCTACGAAGGCAGTTTAGACAACATTCTGGGAGTGGTGCATGCCAAAGATCTGTTGCGCTTCTGCGAGACGGGCGGCAAGTTCTCGTTGCACGAGGTGATGCGCCCCGCCTTCTTCGTGCCCGAAAGCAAGCGCGTGGTGGACCTGCTTCAGGAGATGCGTCGCCAGCGCGTGCACATGGCAATCCTGCAAGACGAGTACGGCGGCACTTCAGGGTTGGTGACGCTGGAAGATCTGGTGGAAGAGATTGTGGGCGATATCCAAGACGAGTACGATGTCGAGCCTGAGCCTGAGGTGGAAACGCTGCCAGACGGCTCGCTGCTCATCGACGCCAAGCTCCACCTCGACGACGCCAGCGAACTCCTGAGCGTGGCTTTGGAATCGGAAGAGTTCGACACGCTGGGCGGCTATGTGTTCGGTCAACTGGGGCATCAGCCGACGGAGGGCGAAACTGTGCGCGTGGACGGCTGGGAGCTGCGCGTCCACGCCATCGAGGGTCACCGCATCCGCACTGTGCATGCTGTGCGCACAGCAGAGGAAGCCCCCGACAACGGCAGCGCCATAGAGGGCGCGATGGAGTAAATCGGCGCCCCCGCCTGCAAAAAGGCAGGCGCGACGCCATTCGTAGCGTCGGCGTCCCCGCCGACGAACCCGTACCGTCGGCGTCCCCGCCGACGACACACCCAAACCCGTAGCGTCTCGGCGTTTTTTCTCGTCAGC
>JBKBKS010000122.1:0-7191 GCA_046294565.1 Fimbriimonadales bacterium | reverse complement strand
TGGACAGTCTTGTCTAAGCGTTGTTTGTTAGAGGGGGGCGTGGGTCGCTGAACCAGTGACTGTTTGATGAATCACTGTCAACGCGCGTTCGATATCGGCGCGGCGTATCTCGTAGTGTGTCACGGCGCGCAGGCGCGTGCCTGAGAGCGAGAGCAGCACGCCCGACTGCTTCAGCGCCGCCTGCAAACTCGCGCTCGTCCAGCCTGTGGCAGGGTCTACCTCGAAAATCACGATGTTTGTCTGCACGCGGGACGGGTCAATCCGAATCCCCCGAATGTTCGCCAGTCCCTCTGCCAGGATCCGCGCGTGTTCGTGGTCCTCGGCGAGGCGTTCGACCATCGTGTTGAGCGCGATGAGCGCAGCGGCGGCTATCACGCCTGCCTGACGCATCCCGCCGCCGAGCATGCGTCGAGTGCGACGCGCCTTCTGAATGAACGCTTGGCTCGCGCACACGATGGAACCCACAGGCGCGCCCAGCCCCTTCGAGAAGCAGAAGTTCACCACCTCGAACAGCGCGGCAATCTCAGCGGCGTCTACACCGAGCGCAATCGCGGCGTTGAAAATCCGTGCGCCGTCCAAGTGCAGTGAGATTCCCCGCGCCTGCGCCAGCGACGCGACTGGACGGAGGTACTCCATCGGCAACACTGCGCCGCCGCAGCGGTTGTGCGTGTTCTCTAAGCTAATCACGCGCGTTTTGGGGGTATAGACGGCGTTGCGAATTGCGCCTTGAAGCGTCTCCAGCGCGATGGTACCGTCGGGCAGGTTGGGCAGCACATGCAAAAATACATTCCCGAAGATGCCCAGCCCGCCCACCTCGGCGGTATAGAGGTGCGACTGGTCGCCCAAGATGACCTCCTCGTTGCGTCCGGTGAGCGTCATCAGGCTCACGAGGTTCGCCATCACGCCGCTGGGCACGAACAGCCCCGCCTCTTTGCCGACGCGCGCGGCGGCGGTCGCCTCCAGGCGTTGCACGGTCGGGTCGTCGCCCAGCACATCGTCGCCCACCTCCGCCTCCGCCATCGCGCGGCGCATCGCGGGCGTCGGCTGAGTCACGGTGTCCGAGCGCAGGTCGATTACCCTGTCCGCTTCGCGCACCACAGCACCCCGTTATAGATAATCTTCTGCACAACTGGGTGGTGATAGGTGGGCACGCTCTCGTGTCCGGGGCGGAAGTAGAACACGCGCCCGACGCCGTAGCCCTGATTGACGCCGTTGCCCGGACCTGAGGTGAAGTTCGGGTCGATGCCGTCGCCCACCGTCCAGCACAGCCCGGTCGGGAAATACTCGCCGCCTTCGGGGAAGTAGGATTGGAACACCATCACGAGCGGCGGGGGCGCATCGAAGGGCGCGCCGTACATTTCCTCGTGTTCAATCACGAAGTCCTCGACGCCCTGCGCAATCGGGTGCTGTGGCGCACACACGCGCACATGTTCGGGTTCGGCAGGGTGCTTCTCACGCCAGCCGCCTTTGAGGTGTCCCGTGCAGTTCAGCGTGCGCTGGAACGGCTTGGAGTAGTGCCCAGAGTGGAGCACGAGTAGCCCCATGCCCTCGTGATGCACGCGCTGGCGGATGCGCTCGGCAGTCTCGTCAGACACCTCGCCGTGCCGAATGTGCCCCCACCAAAGCAGCACATCGGTCTCGCGCAGGCGTTCAAGGCTGCAGCCCTGTTCGGGTTCGTCCAGGTGCGCCGTGTGGATTTCCAGGGTACCGTCGCTCAGTTTCGCTAACCCTTCCGCCACCGCGCCCCGAATGCTGTTGGGGTAAATATTTTTATCGACATGCGGCGGATTCTCGTCCCAGACTGTGACTCGGATTGGTGTCATAGCGATTGCTCCTATGTTGGTGAGTGAAGTATACCTGGTGTTGGTGTGCGTCCTAAGCCTATCAAGCTCCTTCACGGGTTAGACGCCCCGCGCTCGCACTGAATTTCCACAGTCGCCCCCTCAGCAGACGCTCTCCCACGCAGTGCTCAATTGGAGCGAGAGGTGAAACCATGCCGCCTATCCCCAATCAGAACACGGCGATTGGTATCCTTTCAGCGAATCCCAGTCGAATGGCGTCCAAGGCAAAAACAGTATCTCGTATTGCTTGGACATAGCGCACCGATTGTGCCCTAAAAACACCCCTCAGCGGGTACACTACAATCCAATGTCGCGCATGGCATATAGGCAACCGACGGCGTCGCCTGTGAGGCGTTCCTCACGCAGGCGAAGGGTACTCTGGGCGTTCTTTTGGGTGATATTCTGGTTGAGCGGGCTGCTGCTGGGCAGCGCGTTGGGCTATCTGCACTTCTCGAGCGAGGGCACAGTCAGCCGCGCCGTCGTCGCCTACATCAAGGGCGAAACGAAGCCCGAAAACGCCTTCCCCAGCAAGCGTAAAATCACAATCCTCATCGTGGGCGCCGACGAGAACCGCGACCACCGCAAGCGCGTGGTGAACACGATGGCGCGCACCGACACGATTGTCGTGGCGCAGGTGGACTTTGTGAACCAGCGCATCCACGCGCTCTCCATCCCGCGCGATACGCTGGTGCGTATCCCCCGACACGGCTGGGGCAAAATCAACGCTGCCCACGCCCTCGGCGGACCGCAACTGCTCGTCGAAACCGTCAGCACCCTGCTGGGCAACCTGCCAATCGACGAACTGGTGATTGTCAGCTACCAAGCCTTCGTGGAAGCCGTCGACGCGCTGGGCGGCGTGACCATCGAGGTCGAGAAGCGCATGCGCTACCACGACAACTGGGGCGACCTGCATGTGGACTTGGAACCGGGCGTGCAGCGTCTTAATGGCAAGCAGGCGTTGGGTTATGTGCGGTTCCGCCACACCGACAGCGACTTCCACCGCATCGAGCGGCAGCAGAAGTTTATGCGCGCTGTCAAGGAACGGCTGAAAGACCCCAGCGTGTGGATGCGCGCGCCACAGGTCTTAGCTGCAGGGCTACGCCACACACGCACCACGATGGACTTTGAGCAGCTGCTCGCGCTCGCGCTGTTCGCGCGCCAACTCAGCGATGAGCAAATCCGCACCGAGACGCTACCCGTGCGCGACGGACACGGCACAAGCCTGATTGTCAGACGCGAGGACGCGACACAGCTTATCCGAGAACTCGGCTTCTGGGACCAATGAACCGCTACGGACTGACCCAACTGGAGAAACTCGCAATCGCCGTCGCGGTGCTGGCGGTGCTGGCGATTCTTGTGCCGCTCTACCGACAACTGGTCGATATCAAGCGCACCGCCGACTGCCTGTCGAACCTCAAGGACATCGCAACCGCGATTAACCTGTATCAGCTGGACTACACGAACACCCTACCGCTGGCGTACTATGCCAACCCCGATGGCTCGCCCCAGACCGATACGGCAGGGCGACCGCTGAGTTGGGTGCTGTGCATCAGCAGTTATATGAAACGCGACCTACAACGCGCACTGAAGTGTCCCGCCGACCCCACGGGCGGCAGCACAGTGATTACCCATCCGCGCGATAGCAGCAAGACCTTGCGCCTCTCTTACGGCTTCTACGCGCCGCTGTCTGCCGTGCGGATGGAAGACTTGCCCAACCCGGGACTCAGTGTGCTGATTGCCGACAGCCTTGCTGGGGGTCAGCGCGGCTCGCTGAACCCGAACCCGCTGGTGGGGGGCAACGACGGCTTCGCGCTCACCTTCGACGACGCTTTATTCAAGCCCACCGCCGACTCGAAGTATGTGGCGCGGCTTGCGGTATGGCGACGCCGCGAGGAGAACGGCTGGCAACCCGATAACTTGCGCAGCTTTCACGGCAAGGGCGTGAATGTGCTGCACGCGGACGGGCATGTCAGCACGCGCGCGCCGAGCATTCTCCTGTTGCAACGCGACGCGCAGGGCAAACTGGAGCCGCCCTGGACGCTGCCCGAACCGCGCAAAGAGCGCGAGCAGATAGCCTATGACCGAACAAATCGTGCTGGGCGATAGCCATCCGCTGCTCATCCGCGAGGCGCAGGTGCGCGAGCGACTCTCGATGCCTGCGGCGATTGAGGCGCTGGAGTCGGCGTTCCGCGACTGGGCGCACGGCAGGGCGACCAACCAGCCGCGTCAGCGCGTGCATACCCCGCAGGGCACGCTCCACCTGATGGGCGCCGCGTGGATGAGCAGGGGCTACATCGGCTACAAAGCCTACTGCTCGTTCCCCACGGGCGCGCGCTTCCACATGGCGTTGGCGTCGGCGCACACGGGCGCGCTGCTCGCCCTCCTGGAAGCGGATTGGCTGGGTCGCATCCGCACGGGCGCCGCGTCGGGGCTGGCGACCAAGTATCTCGCGCGTGAGGACGCCACGACAGTCGCGATTCTGGGCGCAGGCGACCAAGCCGAGACGCAGCTGCAAGCCGTGTGCGCCGTGCGCCCCATCCAGCAGGCGTTCGTGTTCAGTCGCACCCCTGAAAAGCGTGAAGCGTTCGCCCAGCGCATGCAGGCGCAGTTGGGAATCGCGGTGCAGCCGTGCGAGAGCGTTGAGCAAGCCGTCGCCCAAGCCGATATCGTCTGTACCATCACCACGGCACGCGAGCCGATTCTGCAAGGCGCGCTGCTCCGAGCGGGGATGCATCTGAATGCGGCGGGCGCGAACTCGCTGGCGCGACGCGAACTCGACGCCTTCGCTGTCGGGCGATGCGAGCGTATCGCCGTCGACGACCCCCAACAAGCCCGACTCGAAGCCGCGGAGCTCATCACGCCTATCGAACTGCGCCGATTAAGCTGGGAGCGCGTGCAGCCGCTTGCGCACATCGTGGGCGGGCTGCTGCCCACGCGCCAAGCACCAGAAGAGATTACCCTGTTCAAGTCGTTGGGCATCGCGCTGGAAGATGTCGCCGCCGCCGCGACTGTGTATGAGATGCTCCAACAAGGGTAGAACAGCGTACGCTACACCCAAACTCGTTCGAACTGAGCGACGGGTTCGCCCCATATCGACTCCAAGTGCGGCGTGAAGCGGTAGTAGCGCTTCAGAGGCGCGATGGAGTCCGCTTCGCGCAACGCTTGTAGCCGCCAGCGAATGCAAGAGACATTGCGGGGGTCTCGCTCTATGGAGACAGAGCATCGATGCAGCTGCAGAGCTACGACCGCCGTCGTACCTGTACCCGCAAAGGGATCCAGAACCCAGTCGCCAGGTCGCGTGGAGCTCAGGAGAATTCGCGCGAGTAGAGCAATCGGCGATTGCTGTTTGTGAAATCGCTCGCCCCGCTTATCGCGAATCGCTTCCTCGCCTGCGAAATAGCCTGAGGTCAGTTCCCGTATATCGTCCCAGACATCCGTGACGAACACCCCATCCTCACGCGGCTGTTTATACTCTGGGCGTAGCGGCGCATCGATGCGCAGTCGGTGAAACACGCGCGGCTTGCGCCCCTTCGTGGCAAACGCGATAATCTGATACTGCTTGCCGAATCGCCAACCATTTGGTACAGCAGAGGTGCGTTTCGTCCAGATAATCAAGTTCTGGAGCGTCCAGCCCGTTTCCCGCAAGACGCGCAGGACTTGCTCTGTGTTCTTTTCGCGTTGCATGAAGTAAATCGCGCCGCCCTCCTCTGTAATGTCGTATACGGCTTGGCAGACCGCACGCATCCACGCCCAATACTCCTCATCGGGTAGGTTATCGTCGAAGTAGGCGTACTCCTTGCCTTGATTGAAAGGCGGGTCGAGGAAAGTAAGTGCGAACCGATAGCCCTGCGCTGCCAGCGCCGCCATCTGCTCAAGGCAATCGCCCTCCAAGACCACTGTGCGAGACGCCATCAGATAGATTCTACTCGATGCTAAAACTCTTCCGCTTCGCCCAGCGGTGGTTCGGGGGCAAGAAGGAGCACGCCTGCGTAGAATCCCACTGCAATCCAAGCGGGCGTGCTCGCGCCGCGTAGCGCAGGAACCCAATCCGCGCTGAAAGTGAGCGCGACCCACTTCTGCCACGCGCAACACCACTCCACAGGCGCGACGCCCACGCCCTGCGAGAGCCAGAACCAGCCTCCCAACGCGAGCGTGGGATACGCCATCGGAACCGCCAGCAGGTTCGCTACAGGCGACAAGAACGATAGGTAGCCGAAGTGATAGAGCTGCACGAGGCTAATCCCCGCCTGCGCACAGAGCGAGACGCTAAGCAGGGGGATGACGAACTTCTGCACCAGCGCGCTGCGCCTGCCCTGTGCAGGGCAGATCCCCATCCGCTGCGCCATGCGCCGCAACCCTTGCTCCAATCTGCCGTAGAACAACAAGATGAACAGCACCGCGCAGAACGAGTATTGGAACCCCACCTCGAAGAGGGCGTGCGGCTCAATCAGCAGCCACAGCGCCCCTGCGAAGCCCAGCGCGTTCAGACTGTCCGCCTCGCGCCCGACTAGCGGCGCACACAGGGCGCAAGTCGCCATCGTCGCCGCGCGCACAATCGAGGGGCGCAACCCCGCCAACAGCGCGTAGCACCACGCCGTCAGAATCACCAGCCCCACCCGTCCCGCGAACGGAGTCGGCGTCCAGCGCAACGCAAAGTAGACCAAGTGGAGCGCAATCGCCACATGCAGCCCCGATGTCGCCAGCAGGTGTCCAATCCCCGACTGATGGAACGCCTCGCGCAGCGGGGGCGGGAAATCGCCCGTCGCGCCGACCAGCATGCCTTCCATTAGCGCGGCGTCCTCCAACGCCAGGCGGCGTCGAAGCGTCTCGCGCAGCGACCGCCGCGCCGCCGAGAACCGCCGCTGCCACTTACCCCTGCCCGACTCCAGAATCTCGAACTGTCGCTCACCGAACACGGCGGCGATGTGATACACGCGCCTGCGCTCTAAGTATCGCGCCCAGTCGAAGCTCGGAAAGCGCGTCGGGCGACGCCAGCTCGCTTGAATCTGAAACACATCGCCGTAGTCGGGCAGATTCCCCACATTCGGGCGGAAGTAGACCAGCGCGTAGGTGCGCAGCGGCGGCTCCTCGAAGGCGCACAGCAATCGGTAGCCGTTGCGCGTCGGCTCTAAGGTTCCAATCGCGCGCAGGGTCGCCGTGGGCGGAGGCGTTTGAACAGGGGCTATGCGCCAAGTATCGTACCGAATCGCGCCAAGCGCCAGCCCGACCGCCAGCCACGCCCAGTGCGGCAGCCCCAGCGCGAGGATCGCCCCCAGAAGTCCCAGCCCGACCGACGGCGCAACAGGCAACGCCAGCCATTCCGCAAGGCTAATCCCCAGCGCAACGCCCA
>JBKBKS010000121.1:0-7198 GCA_046294565.1 Fimbriimonadales bacterium | reverse complement strand
CGTCGTGTTGCACGGTTTGTTCGGCGCGTTCCAGCAGCGTTTCCGCACGGCGCAGCACAGAGTAGCGAAGGTAGGGCGCGTCGGCGGGGTTCGTGAAGCAACCCATTCTGAAATCGCGCGCGGCGTTCGCCATCAAGCGTAGATAGCTGCCCATCGCGCGCGCCGCCGCGCCGTAGTAGCCCCGCAAAAACTCGTCGATGAGCCGTGCGTCGTCCTGGTAGGGGTTCCACAGCAGTTGCGCGAGCAGCCACGCCTTCAACTCCGCCATTTCGCCTCCGTGCGACTGATACGCGCCTTGCTCAAAAACGCCGCGCACGCCGTGCTTGTGAAAGAAGCGCAGGTTCGCCCCCAACACAAAATAGTTCGGATGCGGCAATAGATAGTGATGGAAGTTAGTTGTATAATCCCACACATAGAGCCGTTGGCAGCGTTCACTCCAGCCGCGGATGTCGTCCGCGAAGTCGGCATTGGCAGGCGATTCCAACGGTTGCGCGAAGCTGCACTCGATGGAACAGAGTCGCACAATCACATTCGGGCGCGGGCGCAGGCGGCGCGTCGGCTTGCGCGTGTACCAATACGCCAGCGTATCGAACGCCACATGGGGGAACTCGCGCGCCAGCCGCTCGGCAATCAGGTTGACTGTCTCCAGAATCGGCGCGACGGCGGAGCCTTCACGCGCCTCCACCGCCCGACACGACTCGCACTGGCACGCGCCCGTCCAGTCTTCCTGCGAGATGGAGATTATCTGCGCGTGGGGGTTCTCTTTGAGGATTTGTCGCACGCGCTCGGTCAGAAAATCGCGCAGCGCAGGGTTCGTCCAGCACAGTTGCGCTCGCTCCCACTGCCGTTTGCCGCCGATTAGGCTGTACCATTCGGGATGGCGCTCAAAATAGGTCTGAGGCGGAACCAGCCAGAACGAGGTATGCACGAAGCCGACATACTCGATTTTGCCGCCGTGCTGCGCAGTGAGTGCGGGGCGATGCCCGTTGGAGTAGTTTCGCGCTGCCCAGTCGCCGTCGAAGGCGTGGAACCAGAACGGCTCGCGATACTCGAAGGCGGGCGTCTCGCGCAGGTTCAGGTGCGGAACTGTCACGGTGCGTTTGCGGGGGGTCTGTGTCGCCCACGGCGTCCACCAGCGCATGCCCAGCGGCGTCTGCAGGAACCGATACACAGCGTAGAGCGTACCGCGCGGGCGTCCGCCTGCAAGCAACAGATAGCCGTCGCGACACCAGCAGACGACCTCCTCCTCGCCCAACGCTCGGAAATCGATGTCAGGGCGCAGGCGTTCCGCGAGCGCACCCGGACCGACAACCACTGCGCGCAGCGGCAAATGATCCGCCTCGCGAATCTCGAACGGCGCACCCGTAATCGCTTGCAAGTGCGCTTGCAACTCTTCAGCAGCGTGGCGCTCGGCTTCCGTCGCGCCTAGCTGCACAATCAGCGGCACAAGCGACTTCCCACGGTGACTGAGCGGGAGCATACGATAAAAATACGCGACGAGAGAGAAACTTCCTGCACTACGCCCCCCCAAAACCTATTTGCAGAACTCCAGTGTCCACCCATCGATGCGTCTCCACCCAAGCACCCCTCCGCAGGGGCAGACCTGCGTATCTGCCCTGCCCATAAAACCCTATACAAACGCACACGCAGGTGCGCCCCGACATACACAATCACTCATTGGGGACACTCCCTTTCCGTGCGCTTCTACTCGGTGTGACGCCATTCTTGGCATCGTACTGGTCGGAGGCGACGCCGCGATTGTGAGCAAGCGATTGGTTCGTGGCTACACCTGTTCGCCGAGGGCGCGCAGGCGTGCTTTGGCGCGTTCGGCGGCGAGGCGCGCTTCTGCCAGCTCTTCTTCCGAGAGGGGCTGGCTCAGCACTTCCAACGCGCGGCGCAGGGCGACGCGGGCGCGGTCGGGATCGATCTCGTCGGCAAGTTCCGCGCCGTCCGCCAGCACAATCGTGCGGTCGGGCAGCACCTCCGCGAAGCCGCCCAGCACTGTGAACTTGCGCGTGACGCCGTCCGCACGACGATACTCGCCCACGCCGTACTGCAACTGCGCGAAGAAGGGCATGTGCCCCGCCATCACGCCGAAGTAGCCTTCGCTGCCTGGCAGGCACACATGCACCACGCGCTCTTCCAACACCGTGCGCTCAGGGTTCACTATCGACAGCAGAAACTCGCGCATCGCTTACGCCCCCTGCAACGCTTTCGCCTTTTCGAACACATCCTCAATCGCGCCGCACATATAGAACGCCTGTTCGGGCAGGTCGTCCACCTCGCCGTTCACTATCATCTTGAAGCTGCGCACGGTATCTGCCACGCGCACATAGCGTCCGGGGTTGCCCGTGAACTTCTCGGCGAGGAAGAACGGCTGCGACATGAAGCGTTCGATCTTGCGGGCGCGCGCGACCAGCAGCTTGTCCTCGTCCGAGAGCTCGTCGATGCCCAGAATCGCGATGATGTCTTGCAGGTCGCGGTAGCGCTGCAGGATTTGTTGCACGCTGCGCGCTACTTGGTAATGCTCGTCGCCGACGATGGCGGGGTCGAGGTTCTTGGAAGTGGACGCGAGCGGGTCGACGGCGGGGTAGATGCCCTTCTCGGCGATGCGCCGCTCCAGGTACACATAGGCGTCGAGGTGCGAGAAGGTGGTGGCGGGCGCGGGGTCGGTCGGGTCGTCGGCGGGCACATAGATGGCTTGCACCGAGGTAATCGAGCCGCGCCGTGTGGAGGTGATTCGCTCCTGTAGGGCGCCCATCTCAGTCGCAAGGGTCGGCTGATAGCCTACGGCGGAGGGCATGCGCCCCAGCAGCGCGGAGACCTCTGCACCTGCCTGCACGAATCGGAAGATGTTGTCGATGAACACCAGCACATCCTGCCCTTCCTCGTCGCGGAAGTATTCCGCCATCGTGAGGGCGGTCAGCCCCACCCGCAGGCGTGCGCCCGGCGGCTCGTTCATCTGCCCAAACACCAGCACCGTCTGGCTAATCACGCCCGTCTCGTTCATCTCCAGGTAGAGGTCGTTGCCCTCGCGCGTGCGCTCGCCCACGCCTGCGAACACCGACACGCCCTGGTGTTCCGTCGCGATGTTGCGAATCAGCTCCTGAATCAACACCGTTTTGCCCAGCCCTGCGCCGCCGAACAAGCCAATCTTACCGCCCTTATTAAACGGACAGAGCAGGTCGATCACCTTCAGCCCTGTCTCCAAGATTTCGGTCTTAACATTCTGCTCTTCCAGCGAGGGCGCGGGTTTGTGGATGGGCGCGTAGGTATCGGTCTGCACGGGACCGCGCTCGTCGATAGGTTCCCCTAACAGGTTGAACAGCCTGCCCAGCGTGGCGCGTCCGACGGGCACTTTGATGGGCGCGCCCGTATCAATCGCGTCCATGCCGCGCACGAGTCCGTCGGTTGAGGACAGCGCGACGGTGCGCACGATGTCGTCGCCGAGATGTTGCGCCGCTTCACAGGTCAAATCGATGCCGCGCGTTTCGTCCTTGATTCTGATGGCGTTGTTGATGGCGGGCAGCTCGCCGTCGGAGAAGCGCACATCGACGACGGGACCCATCACCTGCACAACTTTGCCGATATTCGCCATAAGTCGCCTCCTTACTTGCGTTCACAATCTGTGCCCAAATGCACAAACTCAGTATACCTGATGGCGTCATGCGCCGACGATGCTCCACAGTTTCTGCAAATCTTCGGCGAAGCGTTTCTCATCGGGCGTCTCGATGAGCATCGGCAGCGCGGCGAAGCGGGGGTCGGTGAGAATCAGCTCAAATGCGCCGATGCCCAGCTCACCCTCGCCGATATGTTCGTGCCGATCGACGCGCGAGCCGAGCGGCTTTTTAGAGTCGTTCAAGTGCCACACCTGCAAGCGGGATATCCCAACTAACTGGTCAAACACCCCCCACACGGCGGGGTAGGCGTCGGGCGTGCGCAGGTCGTAGCCGGCGGCGAACAGGTGGCACGAGTCGGCGCAGATCACGAGCCGTTCGTCGGGCAGCGCGTCGTAAATCCGCGCGAAATGCTCGAATCGGTGGCAGAGCGCGCTGCCTTGCCCTGCCATCGTTTCCATCGCGATGCACACCGAGTTGGGCGTCTCTGCGAGCAGTAGGCGCAGGCTCTCGATGAGCACCCCCATGCCTGTCTCGAAGTCGGGGTGGGACCCCATATGCACGACGGCGTAGCGGATGCCCAACGCCGCGCAGCGATGTAGCTCTGCTGCATACGCTGCCAGCGACTTCTGGCGGGTGTCGGGGTCGGGCGAGGCGAGATTGATGAGGTAGGCGGCGTGCGACACGACGCACTCGATGCCCGTCTCGGCGCGGGCGTGCTGGAGCTGTTGAACCTGTTCGGGCGCGACGCTGGCGGGCTTCCACTGGCGCGGGCTGGAAGTGAAGATTTGCACGGCGGTACAGCCGAGCCGTTTGCCCGCGTAGAGCGCGTTGTGCAGACCGCCCGCAGTGGAGGTGTGTGCGCCAATCAGCCGTTGCATAGCGAATATTGTTCGCTGCGCGTTAGTCTCTTCCTGCCGAACGGTCGGGCAGCACCTCGAATCTCAGGGTCAGCGTGTCGCCTGCGTAGGTGGTCTTGGCGGCGCGCACAATCAGCACCACGCGCTCGGTACGGCACTGACGCGCCTGCTCCATCAGTTCAATCAGAGCCTCAGGTTCGGTCTCGCCGACGGTGGACGGCGCGCCCGCGCGCTCCTGTCGGGGCAGGATGCCCGACTCGATGGCGCGCTGGCGCACCTCCGTCTGCAGGAAATTCAGTACCTGTCCTAACGGGTTGCGACTGGGGCGACAGTCGATGGTGAGCCGTGCAATCTCCTCGTTGGCGTCGAACACTTTGCGGTTGCGGAACAGGCGCAACTCGATGGGCGCGGGTTCGCCCTGCGCGGTGTTGGTCAACGAGAGAGCAAGCGCCACGACGGAGTCGCGGGAGGCGCGAATGTTCTGCACGATGGCTTCGAGGCTCTCCTGTTCCGAGATTTCCTCCTGGGCGCCTGTGGCGAGTCGCACGCGCTTATCGGGGATGAACACGGCGCGGCTTTGCCCGACGGCAGGGTTGGCGCCGCGCGCGCGGGCGGCGCGGTCGGCGAGGTTAAGCAGGTCTTGCAACGCCTGACGCACGCGCACCTCGCTCAACCCCGCGTCGATAACGATGCGCCCAAGCTCCTCCTCGATTTGGACAGCGATGGGGCGCAGTCGGATGTTTGCCAGTTGCGCGAGTTCGCGCGTCGCCTGCTCCAGCTCGGTGAGCTGCAGGCGCAGGCTCGCCGCGCGGTCTAACAGGATACTATTTTGGCTTTCCAGTTGGCGGTTCTGCTCTTCCAGTTGGCGGTTCTGGGCTTGGAGTTGCTCGCCCACCTCGCGGAGGCGTCGGTTCTCGCGGTCTAACTGTGCGTTTTCGGAAGCGAGCGACGCGCCTTGCTGCGCGAACTCATCGTTTTGGCGGCGCAGCGCGTCTTGGGTTTGGCGCAGCGCGTGGATTTGCTCTCGCTCGGCGCGAATCTGCGATTCCAGCTGCTCGCGGGTGCGTTGCGCTTGAGCCAGTTGGCGGTTCGCGTCGCCCAAGCGCGCCTGGGTCGCCTGCAACTGCGCGTTGACCGTGCGGAGCTGGGCGCGGAGCTGCTCCGCCTGCGCAAGTTGGGTTTGATACTCTCGTTCGAGGGCGGCAAGTGCGTCGCTGATTTGCGCTTGTCGGGCGCGCATTTGCCGATTGACGGCTTCCAGCTCGGCGTTGCGCGCCTGCAGGGCTTTCAAGCGCGTCTCGTTGGCGCGCAGTTGTTGCAGAATCTGGTCGCCGCGCGTAATCCATGCGCGGAACGACTCGTTGGCGAGCGTCATGCCCAGCACGGTCAGCGCGACCGTCAGGCAGCCCGTGACGGTGGTGATGAGCGTCGCCGTGTGGCGCGGGCGAATGCCGAACAGGCTGAGCCGCTGCTTGCCCAGTTTCCTGCCGAGCCCATCAGCGGCATATGCCAACGCGCCCCCAAACAGCGTCAGAGACGCCACAACGATGAGCATCGTGAGAGTCATCGATGCGAAAATTATACCTACAGCGTCGGGTATACTATAGCCCATCACATACCGCGCCCGACGCGCGAGGGTGTCTCACGCGCAACGCTGAGATTGTAAGCGCGGCAGACGGCGCGGGAGGAACCAACCCGGAGGCAAACTATGGCAGAACTGAGTATGCGCGACCTTTTGGAAGCGGGCGTCCACTTTGGGCATCCGACCCGCAAGTGGCACCCCAACATGCGCCGCTACATCTACGGCGCACGCAGCGGCATCCATATCATCGACCTGCACAAGACCGTTGAGATGTTCGACAAAGCGCAGCGCGCCGTCAAAGAGATAGTCAACAGCGGCGGGCATGTGCTGTTCGTCGGCACGAAGAAGCAGGCGCGCGACGCCATCAAAGAAGCCGCTATCCGCAGCCGACAGTTCCATATCACCTACCGATGGCTCGGCGGCACGCTGACCAACTTCCGCACCATCCAGTCGCGCGTGAAGCGCCTCAAGGAGCTGGAGCGCATGATCCAAGAAGGCGAGCTGGACCGCATCCCCAAAAAGGAGGCGTCTCGCCTGCGCAAAGAGTACGAGAAACTGGAGCGCAATCTCGGCGGCGTCAAAGAGATGCCTAAACTGCCATCCGCGCTGTTCTTGGTCGACCTCAAAGAAGAGCATACCGCCGTCGCCGAGGCGCGGAAACTGGGCATCACCACCATCGCAATCGTCGACACGAACTGCAACCCCGACGAGGTGGACTATCCCATCCCAGGCAACGATGACGCCATCCGCGCCATCCGCCTGATTGCAGGGCGCATCGCCGACGCGATTATCGAAGAGAAACAGCTCGAATGGCAAGGCGCGGAGGTCGTGCCCGCCGAAGAGATGCCCGTCATCGAAGAGGAAGCCCCACTTCCTCCTGAACAGGTCGCGGAATACGGCAAGATGTTCGGCGAGGAAATCACGCCCGCCAAGCCCCTCTCTGACGAGGAGATTATGGGCAAAGAATGGGAACTGATGAAGCGACATCGATTAGAAGATCTGGAGGAGGATTACCGATGAGCATTAGCCCACAACTGATTAAGACACTGCGCGACGAGACCGGCGCAGGGTTTATGGACTGCAAAAGCGCGCTGGAGCAAGCGGGCGGCGATATGGAGAAAGCGCGGCTCATCCTGCGC
>JBKBKS010000120.1:0-7205 GCA_046294565.1 Fimbriimonadales bacterium | reverse complement strand
CGCCGACGCTACGCTTGTGGCTTGGACAGTCTTGTCCAAGCGTTGTCGTCGGCGGGGACGCCGACGCTACGCTTTGCACGGACAGAAATGTCCGTGCTACGCCCCCCTCCCACTGAGTAGGAGAGGGGGCAACAGCTGAAAGTTCAGTTGCATCCACTACCGAACGCGAACAGCACGCTCAGCAGGTCAGCGTCGTCCACGATGGCGTCGTTGTTGATGTCCTCGTCTTGGCATTCGCCCGCGTTGCCGAAGGCGAATAGCACAGCAGGCAAGTCCGCATCGTCCACGCAGCCATCGGCGTTCACATCGCCCAGCGGCGCCACAGGGATATTCGTCTCGAAGTAGTCGAACTCGAACGGGATCTGGTTGCCGCAGCTGCAGGCGTTGTCCGTGTAGACGCCGATGCGCACGCCTGCGCTATTCAACAGGTTGACGATGTGGTTATAGAAGTCGCCGCCAAAGCCGCCTTCCACATAGTGCGCGCCGTTGAAGCCGTCGTAGGCGATCCAGCCGCCTGTGCCTGAATGGCGGAACAGCACCCGAATGGCGTTCGTCTCGCCAGACACATGCTCAATGCGTACGCCCATCCAGTCGCTGTCGGGCGTCCAAGCGTTCGTGACGCGCTCACCCCAGCGGAACTGGTCGGGGTTCTCGGTTGCAGTGGGACCCTCGGCGTTGGTGGAGCCGTAAACAGTGTTCGGGTCGCCGACGAAGGGGGGCGTGCGCGTAATCAGCACTTGGAAGTAGCGCGTGGCGTCGGTGGCAATCACCAGCCCCGCCTGAGTGAAGTAGTCAGCGGGCACTTGGCTCCAGTCGGTGCGGAACACGACCTCTATATACCAATCGTTGGGCGCGGGTCCGACCACGCGCAGGGTGGGCACATTCTTTTGGCTGTTGAACGTTTCGAACATGCCGCCGTCGCGCGTGCTGATGGTCATCGAGCCGCTGCTGAACGAGACGGCGTTGTCAAACAGGGTACAGAGCGGGTCGTTGCTGGGCAGTTTCCAGCTCCAGCCGAGGCTAAAGCCGCCGTTGAAGTCGTCGCGATAAGGCTGCACATACGCTGTGCTTGTCAGCGCAATCGCTGCGATAAGGGAAACGAGTGTTCGCTTCATGGTCTTGAACCTCCTTCGGTGGTTAGTATTGCTTGTGGAGTTGGGAACGCGGCTAAGGCGTGCGCGAGCGCCACGGTGCGTCGGACGACGAGCGTTCCGGGGATGAGCATGCGTTGGGGGCGCGTTTCGCCCGTCTCGATCTGGTGGAGCAGCATCTGCGCGGCGAGGTAGCCCACCTGGTAGCGGTCGTGCTGGACAGTGGTGAGTTGGAATCCCATGCGCTGCACCCAGTAGGAGTCGTCGAAGCCTGCGATGGAGAGTGCGTCGGGGATGGGGATTTCCAGTGCGCGGCAGGTTTGGGCGATTCCGACCGCCATCTCGTCGTTGGCGGCGATTACGGCGGTGGGGCGTTCGGGCGGGCGCAGGAGCTGCTGAGCGGCGAGCGCGCCCGAATCGGAGCCGTAGTCGCCTTGCAGCACCCACTCCTCGCGGATGGGGATACCGTGCTGCTCCATCACGCGCCGAAACGCCCGTTCGCGCTGGTGCGCGCTCCAGTGCAGGGGATGCCCCTTGATGAACGCAATCGCGCGATGCCCCTGCTGAATAACCCACTCGGTCAGCCCTGCCATCGCAGAGTCGTTGTCGATATCAACCTGCGAAAGGAGGTACTCTTCGGGCAGAGTGCTGCCGACGGCGACGATTGGCAGGGTGGAGAAGTGTTGCCATTCCAGCAGGGGCGAACCCATTACGGGCGCCACCAGAATCACACCATCGATAGAGCCGTTGTCGATGCGTCGCCACACGGTCGTAGGGTCGCTCGTGCGCGGGGTGATGAGGCGGATGTCGTAGTTGCGCGGCTCCAGATAGGCGAGGATACCGTCCAGCACATCGTGGGCGTAGAGGTTGTGGGTTAGGCGCGTGTGGTGCGGGTCTAACGCGACCCCGATGGTAGCAGTGCGTCGGCGAGCCAAGCTACGCGCCACTGAGTTCGGACGATAGCCGAGCTCCTGCGCCGCGCTCAACACGCGCTGCACCATCGCCTCTTTGTACAGATGACTGCGCCCTTGCAGAATGTTCGAGGTGGTCGTAATAGAACATCCTGCACGCTCTGCCACATCGCGTAGCGTCGCTTTGCCTCGCATCGGTTTCTACTCCTACTTGCTGAAACGCTTCTAAGAACATCCGTGTCTACGTGCTTGAGATTGCCCTCGTTGGCGGTGAAAGCGTTTCCAAGCGACTCTATTATAGCACAGTTTTCGATGAGATGTCAAGGGGGGCAGCGCTGGAGATGCCTCGCTCCGCACGGCATGACAAGCATCGCGCAACCCCTGTTATTCCGAGCCGAAGGCGAGGAATCTCTACCGATTGATGCGCTCCACAAACACCCTCAGGGGGGTATACTCTTTCTCGATGCAGGCGTTGAAGGAGTGGGCGCTGGGGCTGATTCAGCAGTATGGATTGGCGGGGCTGTTCGGCGTGGCGTTTATCGAGTCATCGTTCTTCCCTGTGCCGCCCGATGTGTTGATGATTACGCTGTTGCTTGCGCCTGACGCGCCGTCGCCGCTGTGGGTCGCCCTTGTCTGCACAGTCGGCAGTGTGTTGGGCGCGGGCTTCGGGTGGCTGGTGGGCGCATATGGCGGCTACCCGCTCCTTCACAAGATGTTCAAGCCAGAGAAGGTGCAGGCGGTGGAGCGGCTCTACAACCGCTACGGGGTCTATACCATCCTCATCGCAGCGTTCACGCCCATCCCCTACAAAGTGTTCACGATAGCCAGCGGCGTGTTTCGGTTCAACCTGCCGCTGATGATGGGCGTGAGCGTCGTGGGGCGTGGGGCGCGTTTCTTCGCCGTGGCGTATTTGGTCCACTGGTTCGGCGACACGGTGCTGAAGCAGTTCGATCGCGCGCTTCTGCTTGGCACAGCGGCGCTACTATCGGCGGCGGTCGGCTACATCTACTATCGCACGCGCTACAGCAAGGTAAAGCGCATCGCGCGTCAGCCTGTTCAGAACGAGTCGATGGGCGAGTAGCAAGCTAGTCGCGTTGGGTAGCGTTCACGCAGGTGGGGCGGTATCGTGGCGCGTTCGGGCGCAGGCAATCCGAACAGCAGCGCGAGTGCGCCTGCCTGACCCAGCGCGGCAAGATTCTCAGGCGCAGGCGTGCTCAGACGCTCCAGCGCGTCATAGATGCTCTCCCAGCAACACACCCGCGCCATCGCGCTGCCCTGACCGAGCCACTGCACATCAGGCAGGAGAGGGCGCGCGAACCGCTGTATGTCGGTTTCGGGTAGGTAAATCTCCAGCGACGCGCCCGCCAGATGCGCGGTCTGACTCGCAAAGCCAATCAGGGCGCGTTGTGTGTCCGTGTCGCCCGACTCACAGCCCAGCTCCGCGAGGCTGATAGCGCGCACCACACGGTTGCCGTGCGAGTCGGTTGTGTAATGGGTCTCCAACGCGACATAGCCGCGCGCGACGCCGTTGGAATCTTCGGCGATGTAGAATTTGTTGCGCCAGTTGGGGTCGTCCCAGCGTGTCCAGATGCGCCAGTAGGCGTCGTCGCGCGCGACGCTCAGCGGATGGTCTGTGTAGAAGGCGTCATACCAGCGTTGGATGGCAGGCAAGTCGCTCGGCTCGGCGACGCGGAACCGCCAACCCAACAGGTCTACAGGCGCGGGCATCGCACGGTACAGCGGCAGCGGCAACCGCTCCCAGCCGTGCCTGCCATAGAAGCCGTGGATGCCCGTGAAGAGCAGCCCGAACGCGAAGTCGTTCGCGTCCATCACTTGGTGCAAGTCCAGCAGTAGTTGCGAGGCGTAGCCGTGTCCACGATATTCGGGCAGCGTGGCGACATTCGCAATCCCTGCCATCCAGAGTGTCTGAGCGTCGGGAAGGCGCACGGGGCGACGCACGACCTGCATGGCGGCGACAAGCTTGCCGTCCACGGCGCAGACGCGCGTGTAGCGCGGCTGCCACAGCGGGTCTTGAAAATATCGCTCAAAATAGTCGTGGCTGGGCGAGAAGACGCGCGCCCAGAGGTCTAAGCATTCGGCTTGCTCAACAGGGCGCAGGTCGCGAAATTCTGGGTTCATTCCTCGTCCAGTTCCTCATCGAGGTCGGCGTCGAACAGGTCGTCGGTCTCGCCGATGAACCGTTTGCGGTCGCGCTTCTCGAGCTCTTCGATACTGACCTCGCCTTCCACAAACGCGGTATCCTCGTCGCGCCCCGAAGGCTTCGATGTTTCATCCTCGTCCAGAGTCGTGGGCAACCAATGTTGTGGGTTCACCTTACGGCACTCGTCGCACACGAAACGGATGTTGACGCTGCTGTACCAAAGCGGCACTTTATCTAAGATTTTCTCGCATTCGGCGCACTTAATCATCGGGTGGTCGCCTCCTGTCGGCTGGTTTGGGCGGCTTGCCTTGCCTTCTGCTCTTCCAAATCGCGCAGGTGCTGCTTGTGCGACAGGACGCCGTTGACGAGCATAATCACTGCCGCCAGCAGGTAGAGCCATGCCAAGCGCGGGTCGACATCCTGTCCTGGGTCGGCGATTGCCGCGTTGCCTCGCGCGAAACCTAGAATGCCGATAACGAACAGTATCAGCGCAATCCAGAAGTCGGTCTTCTTCCACCAGCCCATGCGGTGGGTATTATACCTAACGGATGGGCGGCGCTCTTGTATCGGCAAGTTGGTTAGACACGCCTGCGCCTGATCGGGATGTGGTGATTTCGGGGCGCGTGCGTTTGGCGCGGAACTTGGCGCGTTATCCGTTTCCGCATCGGGCGAGCGAGGCGCAGTTGGAGAGCGTCGCGCATGAGCTGACCAGCACGCTGCGTGCAGCGGGGCTGGGGCGCGCGATTGATCTGAGCCACTTGAGCCTCCATGAGCGGGCGCGTTTGGTGGGCGCGCGCGTGATTAGCCCTGCGCTGCTCACAGAGTTGCCCCATCGCTGGGCGATGCTCAACGAGACGGGCAGCGTGGTCGCCGTCGTCAACGAGGAAGACCATCTCCGCCTACAAATCACTTGCGCGGGCTGGCAACCGCAAGTGCTGTCGGAAAGCCTGCTGAGCTGGGAGCGAGCGTTGAATCGGACGCCGTTATTGTGGGCGCGGTCGCCCAAGCAGGGCTACCTCACGGCGTCGCCGATTAATCTCGGTTCGGGCGTTCGGCTGGGGCTGCTGGCGCACCTGATGGGGTTGCAGCGGGCGCGTCAAATCACGCGCTGGCTGGAAGCGTTGCAAGCGTTGGGCTGCCACACGCGCGGGTTATACGGCGAGGGCAGCTTGGCGTTCGAAGGCTATGTGCAAATCTCCCTGCCAGGCAAGGACGCGCCGCTGGACGAACTGCTGGCGCGCCTGCGCGGCACGCTACGCACGCTCATCGACGCCGAGCGTGAGGCGCGCGCCCACCTGCAACGCGACGCCCTCGAAGAGGAATGGCGCGAGCTGCAGGCGACCTTGCGCTACTCCGAGAGCCTCTCGCTAGGCACGACCCTACGCGCCTTAGCCGTGTATCGCATGCGGGCGATGCTCGATTACCACGACGCCCAACGCGACTTCGCCGATAGATTGCTGTTCGAGGCGGCTGTCTATCCGCCGCCAGAACCAGAACACGCCGCTAAAGAACGCGCCGATTGGCTCCGCAAGCGACTTTGGCAAAACCAGACCGCGTAGACACATCACGCTTCTGCCCACCCCACGAGTGAATCCTTCAGATCCTTACGCGCCTCTAATCCTATGGAGGTGTTATGCGATGCAAACCTACACAGCAGTAGGCAGTGCGCCTGTCAAAGCGCGTGAAACGACGCGTCATCGTGTCGTGATTGTCGGCGGCGGCACGGGCGGAATTGCAGTCGCCGCTCAGTTAGCCCGCAAAGGCGTGCACGATATAGCGATTATCGAGCCGTCCCCCAAACACTACTATCAGCCTCTGTGGACGCTCGTGGGCGCAGGCGTCGTACCTGTCGAGCAGAGCGTGCGCGACGAGGCACGCTATATCCCCAAGGGCGTGCGCTGGATTCAGGACTACACCGCCGAGATTGACCCTGAGCAGAACCTCGTTTGCACCCGCAGTGGAACCCGCATGCAGTACGATTTCTTGGTGGTTGCCCCCGGCGTGGTCTCCGACTGGGACAAGATTCAAGGCGCGTCGGAGACGCTGGGGCGCAACGGCGTCTCCACTAACTACGCTTATGACCTCGCGCCCAAGACTTGGGAGTTCATCCAGCAGACGCGAGAGGGCGTCGCGCTGTTCACGATGCCCAACACCGCCGAGCCGGGCTACACCATCAAGTGCGGCGGCGCGCCCCAGAAAATTGCCTATATGGCTGCCGACTACTTCCGCACGATGGGACGCCCCGTGAAGGTGATTTACGCCACTGCGGGCGGCACGCTGTTCGCTGTGCCAGAGTTTCTGCGGGTTCTGGAGACTGTATGCGAGCGCTACGGCATCGAGGTGTTGACCAAGCACGAGCTGGTGGCTGTGGACCCTGTGCGCAAGGCGGCGACCTTCGCCTTGAAAGACAAGCCGGGCGAAACGCGCACCATCGAGTTTGACATGCTGCATATCGGACCGCCGCAGCGCGCTCCAGAGTTCGTGCGCGAGACGCCGCTTGCCCACCAAGATGGGCAGATGGTCGGCTTCGTGGAAGTCGACATCCACACGCTACAGCATGGGCGTTATCCGAATGTGTTCTCGCTGGGCGACGCGGCAGGGCTGCCTACCTCGCGCACAGGCGCGGCTGTGCGCAAGCAAGCCCCTGTGGTCGTGAACAACCTGCTCAAAGTGATGCAGGGCAAGCAGCCAGACAAGCGCTATAACGGCTACACATCCTGCCCGCTCGTCACCGCCTATGGACGCATGGTGCTGGCGGAGTTCGACTATAACAACAGCCCTACGCCCACCATCCCGTTTATTAACACCCAGAAAGAGCGGTTAGACATGTGGCTACTCAAGAAGTACGGCTTGCCTTGGATGTATTGGAACCTGATGCTGCGCGGACTGGCGTAGCACGGACATTCCTGTCCGTGCGCCCCAATCGGGTGCGACGCCATTCTTGGCGTCGTGCCGTGCTTAGATCAAGACACGCGCGTCGCACGGACATTCCTGTCCGTGCATAAACATGCTTGGACTAAAGTCTAAGCTACGGGGCGTGTC
>JBKBKS010000119.1:0-7269 GCA_046294565.1 Fimbriimonadales bacterium | reverse complement strand
AGATTGGCGACTATGTGGCGGGCGGTATGCTACAACTCATCAATACGCCCATCGGGCAACGCCTGATTGAACTGGAAGACCCCTACAGCTATCGCGACCGCTACACGATGCCCAAGCTGATTATCAACGGCACAAACGACCGCTACTGGGCGCAGGACGCGCTGAATCTGTATTGGGACGGCTTGCCGCAGCCGAAGTGGATCCTCTATGTGCCCAACAGCGGGCACGGGCTGGATGACCGCACGCGCGTGTTCGCAACGCTGGCGGCTTTTATCCACTTTCTGGCGCGCGGACGCAGTTTCCCCCAGATAGAGTGGACGCTGAACGAAACAGCGCAAGGCTTGGAGATTCGCGTGAGCAGCCGTCCTGCTGCGCGTGAGGCGCGGCTGTGGTTCGCCAGCACGCCCGATTACGACCTACGCGAGTCGCGCTGGGGGAGTATGCCGATGACGCGCACACGCGACGGGTGGCAAGGCGTCCTCCCGCGCCCCAATCGTGGACGCGCCACTGCCTACGCCGAACTGGTGTTCGACCTCGACGGCAGGCTGTTCACGCTCACTACCCAACTCAAAGTGTTGGAGGTGGGTCAGTAAAACGGACCGTATATATGTGCTACGGGGAGATAATTCGGTGATGGACGACAAGCGCCCAATTATCGAGCAGGTGAAGCAACTGCTGGCGAAAAACCCTGATGTCAAAGTGCTGATGCGCCTGCTATTGCTGTACGGTGAGCTTGCCTCGCACAGTACCGTGTTAGAGCTGGACTGGGAGCGCGTCGCGGACGGGCTGACAGAATACCTGCGCGGACGCTTACACAAGCAGCCGACCTGTAGCCTCTTGCTCTCAGGCGGCAAGACGCCTGAACCGCTCTATCTGCTGCTGGCAGCAAGACGCTATCGCAACGCGCTGGACTGGTCGCGCGTACATCTATTCTGGGGCGACGAGCGATATGTGCCTCACGACGACCCCCAGAGCAACTACTACTTCGCTTACGAAACTTGGCTGCGTAAGGCGAACCTGCCTGAAGCGAACATCCATCCGATGCCGACGCACTACGCCGACCCCGACGAAGCCGCCCGCGCCTACGAAAGCGAGTTGCGCCGATACTTTGGCGCGGAGGCGACGCTCCCGATGTTCGATTTAGTCCTACTGGGGGTTGGCGACGATGGACACATCGCCTCGCTGTTTCCGAACTCGACCGCGCTGGAGGAGACCGAGCGCTGGGTGGTTCCGAGCCTTGCGCCGACCGAACCGCGCCAACGCCTTACCGTCACCCTGCCTGCGCTGAACGCCGCGCGCCCAGTGTGGTTCCTCGTGTCGGGCGAACGCAAACGCGCCGTCATCGAGCAGCTGTTCCTTCAACCAGAGACCAACTTGCCAGCGAAGCGTATCGAAGCTCACTGGCAACGGTTCTGGTGGCTTAGCCCCGAGCTGTACGCCGTCGCCAAACCTTCATTTATCCAAGACGAGGAAGAAGAAGCTGCCGCCGTGAGTTCAGAATGGGCGCAGTCTTCGGACTTCACCTCACCCAACGGGGGCGGCGCGAGCCTGTGCTAACTTCGATACGGAACATGGTATACTTATTAGGCGTCTAAAAAACACGAAGGCGGGACAGATTCGTGTGGGGGAACTCTACCGCTCCGTCGTGCGTATACCCCTGTGATGGAGACGGCGATGACCCACACGGCGGTCTGGAAACCTATGAGTGAACTCATACAACGCGAGTTCGACGAGCTGGTCTACAAGCACCACCAGCAGGCTTACAACATCGCCTACCGCCTGACGGGGAACTCCGCCGACGCGGAAGACCTTGTGCAGGAGGCGTTCCTACGCGCGTATCGCTTCTTCGACCGCTACGACCGCAGTATGCCGTTTATGAACTGGTTCACGCGCATCCTTACGAACCTCTACGTCGACGAGTATCGGCGTCGGGGACGGCTACGCACGGTCTCCATCGATGAAACCTATACCACGGATGACGGCGAGGAGGGCACTGCCCTCGATTTGCCCGACCTGTCGCCGGGTCCGATGGAGCAAGTGCTGAACAAGGAGTATATCGAGGCAATTCACGAAGGCTTGCAGCACCTCTCGCCTGAGTTTCGAGTTGCCGTCGTGTTAGCCGACTTGGAGGGCTGCTCCTATGAGGAGATTGCCGAGGCTATGAACACCTCCATCGGCACCGTGCGTTCCCGTATCCATCGTGGACGCAAGCAGCTCCGCGAATACATCCAAAACCGCCATCCCAATCTCTTCGAGCGAGGTGAAATGAAATGAATTGTCGCTATGTGCAGTCTCGCCTTTCCGCGTACTTAGATTGCGAGCTTTCAGGAGTCGAACATCAGCAAATCCGTAGCCACTTGGAGCAGTGTATCGAGTGTTCTAGAGACTTAGAAACATTACGGCTCATAAAGCAGATGCTGCGCCAGATGCCCTCTGTAGTCCCCCGATACGGTCCCGAGCGTGTACTGTTGTTGGTGCGTCAGAGTGCGCCTGCTCCGCGTCGTGCGCCACTCATTCGCTGGCGCGCGACGCGCTGGTGGCAATATGCGGGTGGGTTCGCGCTCGCGGCGGCGATAGCGATCTGGGGCGCGTCGGACGACACCACCACGACCCCAACGACGCCCCCTGAAACACTCTCCTCAACCACTGTAATCACCAACTCGCCGATACTCAATCCCCTTCCTTCCCACGAAATGTTCTCTGCTTATCGTCCCTCTGCGCTCTTCTCGGTTCGTAAATCTCCGTACTATTCCACCCCTCCGCCCCACTCGTCGCTAATGCCCAGTTTGGCGCAGCCGTCAGACCCGCTGATGGGGTATCAACCTGTGAGCGAGTGGAGTTCCATCCCCGTAGAGCCGAAAATTGTGGAATCGTGGCGATAGGAGGTTAAGAAATGGTGAAGCGTTGGCATCTGATACTGGGCTTGGGCGTATTGATTGGCTTTGCGATTACCTATGTGGCGTTGCAAGGCGGCGCGATTGCACAAGAGCGCGCTGTCGTCTCGTTCACCCCGCAAGAGCAGGCAACCCTAACGAGCTTAGAGTCTGCCCTGACTCGTGTGGCGGAGACCGTTCAGCCGACGGTGGTGCATATCCGCGCCACTCGACAAGCCGCTCAACGCCCACGCGAGGGGATGCGCGAATTCTTCTTCGGAGGCGAGCGTTTCGAAATTCCACTCCGCCCTGAACAACCCTTTCAAGGGCAAGGCTCTGGCGTGATTATTCGCAGCGACGGGTACATCGTGACCAACGACCATGTGGTCGCCGACGCGACCGATGTGGAGGTGACCTTCTACGACGGCACGAAAGCCAAAGGCGAGGTGTTGCGTGCGCCGAGCGCAGATATCGCCGTTATAAAGGTGAATCGCAACAACCTGCCCGCTGCTGCTTTGGGCGACTCGTCGCAGGTGAAGCCCGGACAGATAGCGTTCGCGATAGGCAGCCCGTTCGGGTTGGAGAACACGCTCACGATGGGCATCATCAGCGCGGTCGGGCGTCGCGAGGTCATCCCCGGACAAGGGCGCATTCGCGACTACGCTGATTTGATACAGACCGACGCCGCTATCAACTCTGGCAACTCCGGCGGTCCGTTGGTCAACTCGCGCGGCGAAGTTATCGGCATCAATACGGCTATCGTCGCGGGCGGGCTGATGGGCGGTAATGTGGGCATCGGCTTCGCCATCCCCATCAATCGAGTGAAGACCATCGTGCGTCAACTGATTGAGCAAGGCTCCTACCAGCGCGGCTATCTGGGCGTTGCGCTGACCGACATCCCCGCCGATATGCGCGAGGAGCTGAAAGCCGAGCAAGGCGTGTTGATACGCTCGGTAGAACGCGATACCCCCGCCGCACGCGCTGGAATCGAGCCCGGCGATGTGATTGTGGAGGTGGACGGAACGCCCATCCGCAACGAAGGGCAGTTCCGCGCGGTGATTGCCGACAAGGGTCCCAACGCCAAAGTGCGCCTGGGCGTGCTGCGCGACGGGAAGCGAATCGATTTAGAAGCCACCCTGACGACGCACCCTGAGGATGCGTCCGAGTCGGGCAAATCGCCAGCCGCGCGAGAGGCGCAGCAAGGCGTGCTGGAGCGATTGGGAATCGAGGTGGGCGAGATACCCAACGAAATGCAGCGCACGCTGGGCAACGCACGAGGCGTCTATGTGCAAAGTGTCGCGCCCAGCAGCCCTGCCACGGGCGAGTTATTCGAGGGCGATGTGATTATCGCCGTCGGACGCACGCCTGTCCGAAATGTTGACGAACTGCAACGCGCACTGAGCGAGATCCCATCGGGGCGCGTAGCGCGCCTGCGCGTCCTGCGCCAAATCGAGGAGCGAACGATGGAGATACTGGCAATGTTTCGGATGCCCTAACAGCGGTGGGGGGGTTGACATTCCCCCACGCGATAGGGTATAACTAAGATGTCGTCAGGAGGACGACCTTGGTAGAGGCTAACATCGGCACACTCTACGAAGCATCAGGGACACGGATGTCCCACCCGCTTTTGGGCTGACCCTTCGGGTTAGCCCATTTTTGTTAGTGCGCCCCTGTGCCGTAGAGCCGATCGCCGAAATCGCCCAGACCCGGCACGATGAATTTTCGGTCGTTCAGCCCCGAATCTAAAGAGGCGGTGACGATTCGCACCTGCGGGAACTGCTTGTTGAGCCGTTGCACGCCTTCAGGCGCAGCCACGACGCAGACATGCACGATGTCGCGCGCACCTGCGTTGATAAGCACCTCGATTGCCTGCGCCGCCGAGCCGCCCGTCGCCAACATAGGGTCTAACAACAGCACGCGGCTTGCGCCTATGGGCGGCAGCTTGCAATAGTAGGCGCGTGCGACGGCGGTACGCTCATCGCGCTCCAGCCCGATATAGCCCACGCGCACATCGGTGAACAGCTCAGTAATCGCCTCCAGCATGCCCAGCCCTGCGCGTAGGATGGGCACAGCGACGATCGGCTGCGCCAGCGAATGCCCTGCAGTCGGCTCCAACGGCGTCTGCACGGTATGCTCGCGCAGGGGCAGGTCGCGCGTCGCTTCCACCGCGAGCAGCAGTGTGAGTTGCCGCGCCAAGGCGCGAAACTGAGCAGGTTCGGTCTCTGCGTCGCGCAAGCGCGTCAGAATATGCTTCACGAGCGGATGCTCAACCACTTCGACTCGCATCGCGAGAATTGTACCCCCAAACGGCAAAAGCCCCCGCATCGGGCGGGGGCTTAGCGTCGGAGAGAGGAAGGACAATCAGCTAGCAGTCTGACTTGCGTAGGCTGGCTCTTCCGAGAGCGTCTTCTCGCGCGCGATGAGGTACAGCATCACGCCGAAGAGCGCCTTGGCGGTCAAATCGGCGATACTGTAGCCGACTTGGAGCGCCACTTCGCCCACCGCGCCACTAACGCCCACCATCGGCGCAAGATAAGCAATCGGATAGAACAGCCACGATATAAGGAGCAGGGTGCGGGTCGTGCTAATCAGCTGATTCACGCGCGGGGCGAACTTCGCCTCGCTCAAAACACGGCTCAGCTCGCCATACAGCACATACAAGATGTACACGAACGGAATGCAGCTTAGCACGAACCAGACGGTACGCATCGTCATGTTCTCACGCTCTATTTCTCCAGGATAGCCTAAAGCCAACATTAGCACCGCTGCAATCACCAAGCGCGTAATGAGGCTGTTGGTCTTCGCGCGTGGCAACGCCATCACATAAATCAGCTCCGTTAGCAGCAACGGTACCGTGATAATCCAGTCCGCGTAGCGATAGAAGTCGTTGAACGGCTTACCCGACGGAACATATGTGCCCGTCGGTCGGTTTCACACTGATTGAGCTGCTGGTAGTGATCGCGATTATCGCTATCTTGGCGGCGATTCTGTTTCCCGTGTTTGCGCAGGCGCGTGAACGCGCACGCGCCACTCAGTGTATAAGCAATCTGCGTCAGTCGGCGACAGCGGTGCTGCTATATGCGCAAGACTACGACGATACTTTCCCTGTGAACCTCTACCTCCAGTTCACAGACAGCGGGGTGTGCGTCTTCTCGTTTTATCAAGCGTTAGTGCCCTACCAGAAGAACGTCGAGATTATGTTATGCCCCTCCGACAGCAAGCGTGTGAACCCAGCGTTGGCGTTCCAGCTGGTGGGACTGCCGCCCATCTGCCCGCCCGTGTTGCCGGAATTTAGCTACACCCATAACTATGGGCTGATTGACTATGGCGTGGACAATAACCTGTTTCCGAACACGGGGCGCGCCGTGAAGAATCTTGCGCGTGTGGAGTATCCTGTGGAGACCGTAATGATTTACGACGGCTCGTTGGCGTTGCCTGGCAGTCCGTTCGGTCTGTTCGATACGCCGATTCAGGCGCGGCACTTCGGTCTGGTGAACGCGAATTATGTGGACGGACACGCGAAATCGGTGCGCACCCGTCCACTCACCGACGCGAACGGCAATCCGTTGCAGGGGCGTACTCTGGACAATCGCCACACGATTAGCGCGTGGCTGGTAGCGGACGGCGGTCCCTACAACGGCAAAATCCAGTTTCGCGGCGTGCCCTATAAAGACGGCAACGGCGCGTGGCAGCTGCTGGACGAATAGTGGGTATGCTTATGGGGCGTGAAACCGTTGCCGTTTGCGGAAGTGGTTTTTCAGCCTGAGGCGTTGCGCGACGCGCTGGGGCAGATGTTGCGACGCGCTCACCCGCCGCAATCGCTTCTGATTGTGGGGATGACAGGAGCAGGCAAGCGCACCTTGGCGCGCGCGTTCGCCGCCGCGTGGCTCTGCCCCCAACGCACGGTTCAAGGGCACTGCCAAACCTGCGCCGTGTGCCACAAGTGGTCGGACACAGGCGAGCATCCCGACCTGCGCCTGCTGAAGCCTGAGCCTGACCAAATTAAGATAGACTCTGTGCGTGAGATGCGCAGCTGGACGAACTTCGCGCCTGCTGTTGCGCCGTTTCGGTTCGTGCTGGTGGGGGAGGCGCACCGTCTCAACCCTGCCGCGGCAAACGCCTTGCTCAAAACCTTAGAAGAGCCGCCCCCCAACTATCATTTTATCCTGACTGCCCCTGCCAGCGACCTGCTGTTGCCTACTATCCGCTCCCGCTGTCGGATAGTGCGATTGGGCGCACTTCCCACAGAGGCTGTGTATCAGCACTTGAAAGCCCGCTATGACTTGCCCCACGAGACGCTGCAGCGCTTGGCGGAGTTCTCAGAGGGGGCGCTGGGACGCGCGATACGGTGGGCGCAATCACTGCACTCGCCCGCGACAGACGCCAAGGGCAAGCC
>JBKBKS010000118.1:0-7327 GCA_046294565.1 Fimbriimonadales bacterium | reverse complement strand
GTGGCTTGGACAATAGTGTCCAAGCGCACCCTGTCGGGATGGTACGACGCCCAGAAAGGCGTCGCACCAGGGTTAGGTGGCGTCGCGCTGTTTGAACACATAATCTGTACCCTTGTTGGGGAGGGGGTACATGCATCGCCTGCGTCAGGTATAATCGAACCGCCATGCCAAGCGATTACTTGCCGTTGCTGATACTCTTTGCGATTGCTGCGGTGATTGCAGCGGTGATGGTGGGCGGCTCGTGGCTGCTGGGACCCAAACGCCCCTCGCCTGCGAAAGGCTCGCCCTACGAGTGTGGCATCACCCCGGTCGGCAGCGCACGCGAGCGGTTCCCCATCCACTTCTACCTGACAGCGATGCTCTTTATTATCTTCGATGTGGAGATTGCATTCCTGTATCCGTTTTTTGTGGCGTTGCGCGACATGCCCGACGATGTGCGCAGCTTCGCGATAGGCGTGGTGGGCGTGTTCACCTTCCTGCTGCTGGTGAGCTTCCTCTACGAGTGGAAAAAAGGCGCACTGGACTGGGAAGACCCTGTGGAGCATCGGCGGCTTCAGCCGTCGCCTGTGATTGAGACGCCCGAACCCGCGCTATCAGGAGAGAGCCGATGAGCGAGCGAACCGAGTACCAGAAAATCGCCGCCCAATACCCCGACGCTATCGAGGAGGTCTACGAGTTCCGCGGCGACACTTGGCTCTATGTGAACAAGAAGCGACTGCTCGAAGTCTGCCGCCTGCTGCGCGACGACCGCGAGCTGGGCTACTTGTATATCAGCGACATCACCGCTATCGACTGGCTGCCCCACTGGGAGCAAGGCGACAAGCCGAAGCGCTTCGAGGTGGTCTACAACCTCTACTCGCCTGTGAGCTTTCGGCGTATCTTCTTGAAAGTGCGCGTCGACGAGGGCGAGGCAGTGCCCTCCGTCACGGACATCTGGGAAGGCGCGAACTACCCGGAGCGCGAGGTGTATGACCTGTTTGGCATCCCGTTCGAGGGGCATCCGAACCTCAAGCGCATCCTCATGCCCGACGACTGGGTGGGACACCCGCTGCGCAAGGACTTCCCGCTCGGCGGCGAGGAAATCCCCTTCGCCCAAGACACTTGGGGACCCTCCATCGAGGACAAGACGCACCCCCACGCAGGCGAGTCGTTCGAGGGGCTGACAGGCTCTGAACCTGTGAGTGGACGCTAAATGATTGGCAGGAGTTCCCGACATCTTATAGAATAGGCGTACCCACAGGAGGTGCGATCTATATCTAATGGAAGCGGTAGCTATAATCCGACGCTTATTCTGATACTCGGCATACTCAGTATCGTTGTCTGTAGACCATTAGGGATTGTGGCGTGGATTATGGGCAACAACGCGCTGAAGGAGTTAGATCAGGGCTTTGGCGACCCGAATTCGCGCGGGACGATTAATGCAGGGCGCATTCTGGGAATGATTGGCGTTGCGCTGACAGTGATTGGGTGCGTCGTTTCGGCGGCGTTCGTAGCGATTTTCGGCGTCGCAGGTATGCAATCAGCTCCGTAGGCGACTATCCCTGAGGCGTCTCCACAATCAGCGTTATGGGACCGTCGTTTTGCAGGCGCACTTGCATCTGCGCGCCGTAGACGCCGGTCTGCACGGAGACGCCCGCCTCGCGCAGAGCGGCGCAGAACTGCTCGTAGAGCGTTCGCCCCTGCTCGTAGGGCGCGGAGTCGGTGAAGCTGGGGCGTCTGCCTTTGCGACAGTCGCCGTAGAGCGTGAAGTTGGAGACCACCAGCACCGCGCCGCCGATGTCTTGCACCGACCGATTGAGTTTGCCTGTCTCGTCCTCGAAGAAGCGCAGGTGCGCAATCTTTTGGGCGAGCCAGCGAGCATGTTCGGCGGTGTCGGCTTGATGCACGCCGAGCAGCGCGAGCGCGCCATGCTCAATACGCGCCACAAGGCGTCCCTCCACCTCCACCTCTGCCCACCTAACTCGCTGCAGCACGACTCGCATCCTTGCGTTTACCATCCGTCACACGAGAGATGGACAGCACATTCTCCAGTGAGTTCAGTTTGCTGGTGATGGCTCGCAGCTCCTGTGCGCTTCGAACTTGAACGACCAGATCCACCAGCACGGTGAGATTTTTCGTGCGATGCACGCGCACATCATTGATGTTGATATTGGCGCTGCCCACGATTGTGGAGATGTCTGCCAGCACGCCGGGGCGGTCGAGCGTTTCGAATCGCAGGGCGACGGGATAGTCGCGGTCTTTGCGAGGCACCCACTCGATACTCATCACGCGTTCTGGCTCTTTCTCTTCGAGGACACGCAGGTTGGGGCAGGAGGCGCGGTGCACCACGATGCCTCGTCCGCGTGAGATGTAGCCGCGCAGCTCGTCGCCGGGCAGGGGGTAGCAGCAGGTGGCGCGTCGGGTCAGGTAGCCGTCGGCGTCTTCGATTTGCATCGCGCGGATTTCGCGTGCGGGGGGCGCAGGTGCGGGGGTCGGCTCGGCGGCGGGGACGCTCGGCAGCAGCGTGCGCAGCCGCTGGATTACCGCCTGCACGCTGGTTAGACCCTCGCCGATGCTGGCGTACAGGTCCTCTTCCGCGCGGAAGTTAAGCGATTTCAAGATATCGGGCAGGGCTTCTTTGAATTGCGCCGTTGGAATGCGCAAGCGTGTGAGTTCGCGTTCCAGCAGTCCGCGCCCATGTTGGATGAACTCGGCGCGACGCGCCTCGCGGAAGTAGGCGCGTATCTTGCTGCGCGCGCTAGCCGTGCGCACGAGGCTCAGCCAGTCGTAGCTCGGCTGCGCGTTCTGGCGCGTAAGAATCTCCACCACATCGCCCGTGCGCAGTTTGTAGTCCAGCGGCACGATTCGCCCGTTCACGCGCGCCCCCACGCAACGGTTGCCGACCTCTGTGTGAATGCGATAGGCGAAGTCCAGCGCGATGGCTCCCTCAGGCAGGTCAATCAGGTCGCCTTTGGGGGTGAACACGAACACCTGGTCGGCGGTCATCTCGCGCGAGAGGCTGGTCAGAAACTCCAAGTTGCTCTTGAAGTCGGTCAGGTCGCGCAGCTGCTGTTGCAGGGCGGGCAGTTGCAGGGGCTTCTGGTCTTGCCCCTCCTTATAGCGCCAGTGCGCCGCCACGCCGTACTCGGCGACTTGGTGCATCTGCCATGTGCGGATTTGTATCTCCAGCGTGCGCTCGTTGGGTCCAATCACTTTGGTATGGAGCGATTGGTAGCCGTTCGGCTTGGGCGCGGCGATGTAGTCGTAAAACAGGGCGGGGATGGGGCGCCAGAGGTCATGCACGATGCCCAGCGCCATGTAGCACTCGCCGACGGTCTCGGTCAGCACGCGCAGGGCGATGAGGTCGTACACCTGGCTGAAGTCGATTTGCTGCTGCTTCATCTTGTTGAAGATGCTCCACAGGTGCTTGGGGCGTCCCATCACCTCCGCACGCACGCCCTCGTTCCACAGTCGTTCCTTGAGGATAGTGATGAGTTCCTGCACCTCTTTTTGGCGTTCGGCGCGAGTCTGGGCGACTTTATCGCGAATCTCGTAATACTCTTGGGGATAGAGATACTTGAACGCCAAGTCGTCCAGTTGAGCTTTGATTTGGTAGATGCCGAGCCTGTGGGCGAGCGGCGCGTAGACCTGCAGCGTCTCGGCGGCGATTCGGATTTGTTTTTCGGGGGGCATAGCGTCCAGCGTCTGCATGTTGTGCAGGCGGTCGGCGAGTTTGATAATCATCACGCGCAGGTCGTCGGCGACGGCGAGCAACAGTTTGCGCAGGTTCTCGGCGGTGCGGGCGATGTTCATCCGTCGTTTGCTCGCCTCGTTGAAGATTTCGAGTTTGCGCTCGGAGTGGTGCAGTTTGCTGACGCCTTCCACCAGTTGGCGCACGGTGTCGCCGAAGCGTTGCTCCAGCTCGTCGGGAGTGGTTGGCGTATCTTCCAGCACATCGTGCAGCAGCCCGGCAATCACAGTGTTGACGCCCATCTGCAGGTCGGCTAAGATGTGCGCCACCGCGAGCGGGTGCGTGATATACGGCTCGCCGCTCTTGCGCTGTTGCCCGTGATGCCGCTCTTCCGCGAACAGGTACGCCTCCACGAGGCGCGAGGTGTCAGCCTCAGGCGCGTAATCGCGCACTTTCTCGACCAGCGCATCGACCTGTTCAGGAAGTTCAAACTCCAGCGTGTGCATATGTTCAGTATACGAGATTTTTGGGCTTAGGTTGGGTTGGTCGTTCTAACGGCTACATCACACGCATCACATCGATATCGCGTTCATCGTCGTTGATGGGAGGTAGGGTCTGGATCAGCGCGATTTGCCCTTGAATCACCGATTCGTCGCGGGCGTAGATGGGGTCGCCGTTTCGCGTCGCCATCTGCCAGAGCATATCGTCGCGCGGGGTAATCAGCATCAGGTCTAAGTAGTAATCGGGGTTCACCAGCGGGTGCAGGCGCGCGGCAAGTTGGCGCAGGCTTTCCACTTTATCTTCGTGGGGCAGCCCCTCATCCATCCACACGCCGAAGGTGGCGTCGCTTTGCATCACGCCCTCCGCGCGCACGGTGAACGCCAGCACCACTGACACCGCCTCCATCTGCTCGAACACACTAATCAGCATCGGCACGCGCTCGGCGGGGATAGGCTCTCGTCCCTCCGGGCGCGGATCGTCTAAGAAACTGCGTTCATCAGTCATCGCTGTAGGTCTCCTGGCTATAGTATACCTCTCCCGCACAGGTACAATACCCCTATGCGGTTGGAATATTGGTATCGTCCCCACCGCTCGAGTGCGCGGATTCGCGAGCCGGAGCCGAGTTTGAAACAGTTGGGCGGCACATACTGGGTGTATCTGCACAATACGGCGCGTCGCGCACGCGCCGTGAGCTCGATTCTGCTGAACGGGCGCGACATTGAATCGATTCCGCGCGGGAAAGGGGTCCACTGGTATCGGCTGTCGCACGAGGGTATCCCACCGCGCGCGACGGCGATGCTGATTTTGAATCTCCAGCGCGAGCTGCTCAGCGCGCCGATGGAGTTGGTGTTGAGGTTCAGCGACGGCTCGCAAGCGCAGGCGACGCTGGAGTCGAAGACGCCGCCCGCTGTGCTGGCGAGCGCGTGGCTGGAGGGGCGTCGGCTGACCGTTGTGGCGCGCAACGACGACCCTGCGCGTCCGTGCGTGGTGGAGCGGTTGCGCGTGGACGGGCGGAGCTTGCGCTTTCGCGCCCTCGCCCCCGACGCCGAGCCGAACGGCGGGCTGAACTTCCTCAGCGCGACACTCCCTGCCGAGCCTGAGCCCCATCGTAGCTTGCCCCTGCAGGTGGATGTGCGGGTCGGCAATCAGGCATGGATGCTGGGCGGCGTGGTGCGCCCCCTGCCGCGCGTGTTCCCGCTCGGCGCGTGGCGCACGAGCGTTTGGCGCGATGACGTCGAGCGCGCCGCATGGCGTGAACGCGGGTTCGATACTTTCGTATACGACGCCGAAGCCGAGCTGACCGAGACCGAGCGGCGCGTCTTCAACGAAATCTGCCCGCGCGAGAGCCTCTACGCGCTCCCGTTCTGCGGCTTCCCGCGCCCTGCAACCCCGTTCATCGAGCGCAATCGCTACAACAAGCCCATCGTCGCCTATATGATCAAAGACGAACCCGACTGGAGCGAGCCTGCCGAATATGATGGCTGGCATCTGCCTGCGCTGTGCGAGCGTGTGGCGAAAGTGTTTCGCGACCGTGAGGGCGAGCCGCCCTTGTATTTGAACCTCGCGCGTTCGCGGCGGTTCGGCGAGTTCGCCGAAATCCCCGACATCGCCTGCTACGACTCCTACCGCGTCGGCGCGCCGATGCCCGATGAGACGCCCCCCGACGAATGGGCAGGTATGCTCGAACTCGCGGCGACCTACACGGAGGATTTGCGCTTCAACTGCGAGCCGTTGCCGTTCTGGGTGTGGGCGCAGGGGGCGCACATGTGGGACGAGCGCGTGTGGATCGACGGTGCGCTCGGACGCGCCTGCCCCACGCCCGAAGAGATTCGGGTGCAACTCTGGCTCCAACTGAGCCGAGGGGCGAAGGGCGTGCTGTGGTTCATCGGCTTCGACGAGAACGAGTTCCGAACCTATTACATGGAGGCGAAGGACATCCCCGCGCTCCGCGCCTTGCCAGAGTCGGAACGCGCTCCCTTGGTCGAGCAGCTCGTGCAGCACGGGCGCGAAGCGTTCGAGGAGCAGACGCGCCTGAACCGATTCCTGAAACCGCTGCGCGAGCATCTCCTGCGTATGGACTGGCGTCCGAACGGCGTGCGCGTGCTGAGCGCGTCGAACCCACGCAAGGTAGACGCGGCGCTGACCGTGGGCGAACGCACTGCGGCGGTCTGGCTGACCAACTACGACTACGCGATTCATCCGCAGGGCTACCGATTCCGCGAGCAGCGGGGTATCGAGCTGGAGACGCGCTTGCCCCGCTGGCTGCGCCCCAAGACCGCGACGCTGCTCTCCCCCGACGGCGCATCCCAGACGCTCGCGATAGAGCGCGCCCCGCACCACGCGGTGCAGCTGCGAGTCGACGCGCTGCCGATGCAAGTCGCCCTAATCTGGATGGAGTAATCACTCCACCCAGTCGGCGAGAGCGATGGGGCGTCACGATGAATCCACATAAAAACGTTGGGGCGAGGTTGCCCCCGCCCCAACGCAACATGAACCCTCTTTCACAGCAAGGGCTTACTTCTTGCGCCGACGCAGCCCCAACAAGCCCGCCAGACCCGCGCCCAACGCCAGCATAGAAGCCGGCTCCGGCACAAAGGAGGCGCCTTGCAGAGAGATGGTGTAGGTTCCAGTGGTAGTTGATGTTCCCGTCCAGCCATCCACAGGCGAGTTCGCAAGCGACGCCTTAGGAGCATATACGACAGTATACGGTGAACTCGTGTGGAAGTGGTTCAGACCACCAGCAGCAGAGTTGCGCGACCAGTAGGAAATAGCGATATAGTATAACCCTGCACCAGGCAGTCCCCAAGTGGCAGAGCTACCAGTGCCCGGCGTGTCGCTGCTACGATAGTTGCCCGCAGCAGAGCCGCCTCCGATATAGGATCGAAACGAGCCAATTCCGAGGACACCTGCCACATCGCTGGGCGCATCATCATCCATCCACAGCGGGTTGCCATTAGCGTCGAACAGGTGGAGCTTGGAGTCGAGTGTGGTGGCGGTCGTGGAGCCAGTGTGTGCGTAGAAGTTCGCGGGGTCAGAGATGTAAATCAGGAACATATCCACATCGCCGCCCGTTCCGATACTGCCAGTAATCTGGGTCAGCGGGTCGCCAAAGTTGCCCGAAACTGCTTGCGCGGTTCCAGGCAGGTCGCCAGCGTC
>JBKBKS010000117.1:0-7383 GCA_046294565.1 Fimbriimonadales bacterium | reverse complement strand
ACAAGACTGTCCAAGCCACAAGCGTAGCGTCGGCGTCCCCGCCGACGACAACGCTTGGACAAGACTGTCCAAGCCACGAATATCGACGGAGGTGCATTATGAAGCGCAACTATGGCTTTACACTGATTGAACTGTTGGTCGTGATAGCGATTATCGCCATCTTAGCGGCGATTCTGTTCCCTGTATTTGCGCAGGCGCGCGAGAAAGCCCGCCAGACCCAGTGCGCTTCCAACGCGCGTCAGGTCGGGCTGGCGACGAACATGTATATCCAAGACTACGACGAGACCTTCCCGATTGGCTACCTGAACGCCTTCAGCACCTTAGGGCGCGAGATTATTTGGCACTTCCTGATTTCGCCGTACATGGGCGAGGGCAAGTTCGAGACCTACGCGGACGGCGCGAACGGGCAACGTCCCGCGCCCCAGGTGCGCAGCTGCCCCTCGGCAACCTACCGCAACGCGCTTGCCTACAGCATGAGCGAGCGCGTCGGGGGTAGCGGCGTGATGCAGAACGCGAACACCACCGTCTGGCGCTGCTCGAGCAACCTGACGCCGTGCTTACCTGCCAGCCTCGCGATAATGAGCCATCCTGCTGAGACGATTGTGTACGGCGACGGCACGCAGAACCAAGAGTGGGCAGGCAACTGCGGCGCGCTCTTCTGGTGGACGCCCGGACTGCTCAACGGCTGGGGCGGCAACCCTGCGCGCACCGACGCCGAGTGGGATCGCATCGACCGCGACTTCAACGGCTTAGGGGCGAACCTCAACGCCGCGTTCCAAGTGCGCTACCGCCACGGCGGCAAGGTGGCGAACCTCGTTTGGGCGGATGGGCATGTGAAAGCGATGCGCCGCGGCGCGGTCAAAATCCCGTGGAACTGGCAACTCGGCGGCGACGACCCCAACGCCAACGACCCGAACATCCGATAAACCGATGCAATACACACGCACCCTGCAGTTCTCTGGCTACACTTGGCGTGTGAAACGCCACACCACGCTTGTCGGACCGGGACCGAACTACTTCTCGGATTCCGACTGCAATGTCTGGGTCGACGCGCGGGGCAGGCTCCACTTGAAAATCACGCGCCGCGTTAGCCGATGGGAATGCGCGGAGGTCATCTGCACGCAGTCGCTGGGCTACGGAACCTATCGGTTCTACTTAGACAGCGAAGTGCATAACCTTGACCCGAATGTCGTGCTGGGGCTGTTCAACTGGAGCGACACGCCCCAGCACGGCTACCGCGAGATCGACATCGAGTTCGCGCGGTTTCAAGGCGCCACAGGACCCAACGCCTACTATACCATCCGCCCGCACGATCCGGGGCATCCGCAGTACCCGTTTCGGTGGCCCGCGAATATCCGCCAGTCGGTGCATCTGTTCCGCTGGGAGCCAGGACGCCTCTCCTTTCGGAGCGTGCGCGGGCATCGCCCCGACCCGTCCAGCACAAGCGCGATTGTCGCCGAGTGGACTTACACAGGCAGCTTCGTGCCGCCCCCCGGCGACGAAAATCCGCGTATGAACCTCTGGCTCCTCAACGGGCAACCCCCTACCGACGGACGCGAGGTGGAAGTGGTGATTAGTCGGTTCGAGTATGTGGGGCTATAAAATGGATCGTCAGCGAATGTTTCGGAAAGGGTTCTTAGCGACGCTTGCGCTCGCGTGGCTCGGCGCGGCGCAAGCGCAGACGCAGTTTGACGACTTCTTGGGCAGCTTCGATGCCCAACTCGGCTGGAGCTGGCACATCACAGGCAATAACCCTGTAAACAGTCAAGACACTAGTCGCTTTGGATTCAACGCCGACGCTTTACGCATCACGGTGCAGGCAGGCTCTCTCTATCAGAATCTGAACAACATCCGCAACTTGCCGAGCCTGAGCGTGCCCGCGCTGCGCGGCGCGTGGAGCATCGAGACGCGCGTGCGCCTGCAACGTAACGGTCTCTCAGGGGCGTACTTGCAGGCGGGTATCATAGCGCTGCGCGACGCCGATAACTACTTCAACCTGCACCTGGTCTATCTACCCCACCAGAACAACCGCCTCTCGGTCAGCGGCGGGCACGAACAACGCGGCGTCTACCAGTGGGCGGGGCTGAGCGGGCTAATGTGGGACCCTGCCAGCGGCGACACCGCACGCCTGCTAATCCGATACGAACCCGATACGGGGCGCGTGCGCTTCTTCTACGACCGCGAGGACGGCATGCACTGGCGCGAGATGGACGGCTCGCCGAAAATGCTCCACGACTACCCCTCGCTGCAGGCGGTCGCGCTCAACGGCGGGCAGATTGGTCTCTATGTCGACACATCAGGCGGTTCAGGAACCCCTGCGCCTGTGGCGACCTTCGATTACTTGCTGATCCTGAGCGACTATCACCCTGCGGATGTGAACCAAGACGGCATCGTGGATGACGCCGACCTGCTGCAGGTGCTGTTCAACTTCGGCGTGCGGCGGTGCAATCAGTCAGCGGATGTGAACCAAGACGGCATCGTGGACGACGCCGACCTACTGCAGGTGCTATTCGCGTTCGGGCAGCGATAAGGCGATAGTTTGTAGCACGGACAGGATTGTCCGTGCTACAGCGTGAGATTCTGAACCGCATCAACAGGCAGATACAGAGTGGCACGGACAGAAATGTCCATGCTACAAAGAGACTACTTGCCTTCCGCCGCCTTCTTGAACCTCTCGTAGCGGTCGCGAATCTCCTTCTTCATCGCCTCTTCCATCGTGGCGTCTTTCTCGATTAGGTCCACCGCCATCTTCTGATACTTCAGCGCGTTTTGCAGGTCGCCGTGCTTGAAATAGGCATATGCCAGCGTGTCGAGGATGGAGGCGTCCTGTTCTTTGGTGAGTTCGGCGGCGCGTCGGGCGATTGTAATCGCGGCTTGATAATCGGGCGATTGGAGCGGCGGCTTCGTGTCGTCGTCCACAATCAGCCAGGCAATCTGGTTCAACACCAGCGCGTTGTCCTTGAAGTCGTTCTGCGCGAGTTGAAGCGCGTAGGGATAGGCTTGCTTCTCGTCCACGCGCAGCAGGGTCTCGAACCGAATGAGCTTCAGCGTGTGGTAATCGGGATACCGTTCAATCATCGAGTCGATTTTTTGGAGCGCTTCGGCGTGCTTGCCCTGCTGCATCAGCAGGGTGAACGCGGCGAACTCTTTCTGGACGGCTTCCATCTGTTCGCGTTCGCGCTTGCGTCGCTCGGCGTCGGCTTTCCAGTCGAAGTTGCCTGCCAGCACCGCGTCGAGAACCTCGTCGAGGCGATCCATCGGGTGTCCAATCCACACGATGCGCCCCTGCTGGTCAACGACGAACGCTGTGGGCACGCCCCTTTGTTGCGCCGCTTCCATCCACGCTTTGGCGACCGCGCCATCAACAGTATCGACTGCCACGATATAGTCCATCTTACTGCCCATCCCCTCCACGAACCGCTCCACCGTGCGGATGTGGGCAGTGGGGTTGTCTTTGTTGACGCGCTCCCAGATGCTCACGCCGATGATTGTGACTTTATCTTTATATTTCTCGGCAAGTTTGGTCAGGTGGGGGATGGTCTGTCGACACGGACCGCACCAGGTCGCCCAGAACTCCACCACATAGACCTTGCCTTTCTCGAACTGTTGGACGGGGTTGCCTTTGACCCACTTGGCGACGGGCAGTTTCGGGGCGGGATTGCCCAGTTGCAGTGTTTGCGTCCAGCCCGTAAGTACGCTCATCAACGCTGCTGTAGCCAGTATGATACGCATAGGTCTCACCTACGGGCAGTATACCTAATGGACGGGTTGGCGTCGCGGCGACTATCGGCGGTACTGGTGTGCGACCTGCTGCAGGATGGTCTCGATTTTAGCGACTTGCGTTTGCACGGTGAAGTCGCGCAGCACGCGCTGGTGGGCGTTCTGGGCGCGTCGGCTGCGTTCGTCGGGGTTCTCGATAATCTCCAGCAGGGCGTGGGCGAGCGCGTCGGGGTCTTTGGGGCGGACGAGCCAGCCCTCGACGCCGTGCGTTATCGCTTCGGGGATGCCGCCGGCGTCGGTCGCAAGGATTGGCAGCTCCGCCCACATTGCTTCCAGCATCGCCATCGGCAGCATGTCGTTGAGGGTGGGCAGCGCGTAGAGGTCGATGGCTTGCAGCAGGCGCGGGACATCGCTGCGCTCGCCGAGCCACAGTATATGCGCCGCCACGCCGAGCCGTTGCGCCTCGCGTTGCACCTGCTCGCCATAGCGCGGGGGATGCACCACGCCCACCAGCAACACGCGCAGGTGCGGATAGCGGGCGACCACTTGCGGCAGCGCACGCACCAGATAAATCTGACCTTTGCGCGGGATGATGTTGCCAATCACGCCCACGACGAACTCCGTCGGCGACAGCCCCAGTTCCGCCCGCACCGCGGCGCGCGCGCCCTTGTCGGGCATAATCAGCCGCGCAGGGTCGACAAACCCGTGAACGGTACTAATACGGCGCGGACTCACGAGGTTATGCGTGATATGGTAGCGGCGCGTCTGCTCGGAGACGGCGATGATGTGGTGCGCCATGCGCCAGTGGAAGTGGACGGTATGCGCGTGGGCGCGCAACGCCGCAGGTACACGAGCCAGTCGGCTGAGCCACACGGCGAAGTTGTTCGCGCCTGACATATGCGCGAGCAGCACCTCGACCTGTTGCTCGCGCACGAACTGCGCCGCCGCTTTCAAATCGCGCAGGGGCAGGCGTTTCATGCGCGATTCGAGGGTCGGCACGCCCGCGGCGCGCGCCCGTTCCAGCACCCACGCGCCCGGCTTGCCCATCAGCGTAATCGCGTTGCCCCGCCGATGAAGCTCCTGCGCCATCTGAAGGGTATGCACCGTCGCCCCACACGCCGTCACGCCCGACACTATCTCCAAGATGCGCACGCGATTAGAATACCTGTTGCAGAGCCTGTTCAATCTGTACCTCGTCGTCGGGGCGTTCGCCCACGCGATGGAGCGACCACCGCTCGATATGCTCCAGCGCGCCTTCGGGGGGCAGCTCCGTTAAGGGCGAGAGCGTTTCCAGCTCCAGCATGTCGGCGTTGGTGAACACCTCGGTACTGCATCCGAGATCGGGATACTGCGCGTCTGCTTGATGGGCGTAGCGTTTCACGAACAGCGTCTCACCGCGCCAGTATGCCATCCAGCCCAGCGTGTTGCTCGCGCCAATCTTGAGGGGTTGGCTCGCGTCGGCGGCTTGGCGCACTTGGATTAGGCGTCGCCCCAAGCGCAGGCGCGGGTCGCTCAGGTCGGTATACGCCCACAGCGCGAGTGTGCGCACGGGTAGCAGCGCGTCGGGGTGGGGCTGGTACGGCTCTTGGGGGATGAGCGCGACGCCGCCCGACGCCATAACGCTCAGCGCCCACGCCGCTAAACGCACGCTCCAGAGGTTGCGGTTGACGAGCTGATGCCGAACGACAATCTCGCGCTCTGTGGGGTAGATTGCCGCCGCTTTTTGAATTCCGGTCAGCGTCTCGGTGGTCTGGCGCAGCAGCAGTCGCTCGCCGTTCCAGTCCCACTCGATGGGGGCGTTGTCGGGCGCGTAGGTGCGCGTGGGGTGTTCGGGCGCGTGCCAGAGCCGATGTCCGCCGTAGGCGCGCCAGCGGTCGCCCCCGACTGTGCCCGCCTCGTCGGGATTGACCCAGAACAGGTTCGCCGCGCCTACGAAGCCGAAGTGCAGGATGCGTATCCCAATCTGGGTGGGGATGATAAGCTCCCACACGCCGTTGGTGAGGCGCACACAGTCGCGCCAGCCCCGATACTCGGTCAGTTCAGTCTGCCACATCTTAGCTCAGCATCCTGCGCCGAACGCGAACAGCACTTGGAGCAGGTCGGCGTCGTCGATGTTGCCGTCCCAGTTCAGGTCGCGGCGATTGTAGCCTTGTGCGCCGAAGTGGAACAGCGTCTCCAGCAGGTCGGCGTCGTCCACGCAGCGGTCGCCGTTCACATCGCCCACAGGGTCGCGCCGCCAGCGGTAATCGTTGCGCATCGCCTCACGCCAGTCCTGAATGGTGTTCCATTTGCCTTCGATGTAGTAGGGGTCTATCTGGGGGCACCGATACAAGCACAGCCCCCAGATTGTCTGGTTGGCGGGGTTCTGGTTCCAAGTGTTCAGCTCCATGTAGGCGTTTTTAATCCAGCCGTTATTGGTGTTCGTCCAAGGCTCGCCCTGATTGGTCTCGGTGATGAAGACGGGCAGGTGGCGCAGTGAAGCGGGCACACGGCTCAGCAGGTTCCGATACACACGGAAGTGCAGATACACTTGGTCATAAGGGGGCTGCATGCGCGCCTCGCTGAAGATGTTGTTCGGGTCGCTGCCGTGCGTGTAGGCGTGCAGGATGAGGGCGTCTTGTTCCGCGCCGATGGCGTTGAGCATCTGCGCCCAGTAGTCCAGAAAGCCGGGAATGCCGTATTGCGGGAATGGCGGCGCGTAAGTGCCCACAGGCGCAGCGCAGACCCAGTCGTCTTCGTGTCCGGGCAGGGCGCGGATGGCGTCGCGGCAGAGTTTGAAGACCTGCGCATAGCGGGCGACCGTGATTGGCTCGCCGCTCTCGCCGCCGGGCCATTCGACGGGCAGGTTCGTCTCGTTGCCGATAATCCAGATGTGTGCGCCGTGCGAGTTGCGTACGAAGTTCGCCACGCGCTGCGCGAACAGGGCGTACTGCGCGGCGGGCGGTAGCGTGCCGTTCGGGTGATAGCCGTAGTTCAGGCGCACAATCACGCCGTGCCCCGCGTCGCGGTAGGGGCGATAGTCGCGTCCCGATTGGTTATTCGGGTCTGCACCCAGCTCCTCTGTGAACAAAATCCAGATACGCTTGCCCTCCGCGACGGCAGCAAACTCGCCACCAGGCTCGTGCAAGCCGAAAATCCACGGCGGGTTCGCAGGGTCGCTCTCGTTCGGCAGGATGCGGATATCGTCCAGATAGACCACATAGGGGCGCGTGTCGGAGGGGTTGACAGGCGTGAACGCGAGGTGTTCCAGCACGCCTGCGCGTCCGTCCAGCATGCCGTCCGCGCCGCCAGCGAAGGGGCGCACAGGTTCGCTCGGTACATCGAACACGACCTGTATCCAGCGGTCTTTCTGGGAGATGCGTTTGCCAATCGGTGGGCGGCTCGCGTCGCCTTGAGCGGCGCCGACCCACTCGATCGCGCCTGTTGCGCCGCCGTTCGCGCCGTGGGCGGCTGGCGTGTGGGTCTCGCGCACGCCGAGCGTGAGGTAGAAATCGGGCGTGCTGCTCGGCACATAGAGCCACAGGCTCAGTCGCCGTGTGAAGCTGATAGTTGGATTGCCGTAGTAGAGCGTGTTGTTGGTCGTCAGGCGTAGCCACGCGCTCGGATTGCCGTTGAACTGCCACACGATTTTGAGCGAGCGGCTGCCCGACGGCGTGTGGTTCC
>JBKBKS010000116.1:0-7487 GCA_046294565.1 Fimbriimonadales bacterium | reverse complement strand
CCACCATCTCTACAATTTCACGGAAGGAATTAAAGCGTTTTCACGGAATCACTACGCATAGTGATTGCCTATGCCGCGCGAGAATCCGCTGGAAAGCCGACGACGCACGCTGGTTGAGACGCCGCTGTTCAACCTGCAGTTTATGCCGAGCTTGCTGCTGTTGCCCGATAGTCTGGGTATCTACCGTGCAACAGACGCCGCCGCGCAGACGCTTGGCTACACCCATGAGCAGCTGGGTCAGATGACCCTATACGATCTGCTGGTGGAGGATAAATCCACTGTAGACGACGCCCTCACTCGCGCCCGCACGACTCCGCCCTTTGTGCTGACTGTCCGCCGCCCCGACCGCGAGGAGCGCATCATCGAGGGTATCGTGCATTGGTTGCCAGCGTATGAACTGCTCCACCTGAGCTTTGCGGATCTCACAGGGCTACACCTGGTTGCACGCCTCAGCAATCGGCTCGCGACAGCGCCGCCGAGCGCGACAGGCGCGGAGCTCCTGCGCGAGATGGCGCGGCTTATTTCGCACGCTTTCGGCAGCGCGCATGTCTATGTCGGGCGGCTGGTGAACAACACATCCGTGCAAGGTGTGGCGTATGCAATAGGGGGCGAGCCGCGCGAGCCGCCCAACTACGCGCTCGCGGATACCCCCTGTGAGAATGTTGTGGTGGGCGGCGTCTGTTTCTACCCGCGCAGTGTGCAGGCGATGTTCCCGCGCGACTCCGACCTGCAGCAAATGGGACTGGAAAGTTATCTGGGCGCGCCGCTGCGCGACTCGTTCGGGCGTACAATTGGTATCTTTTGGATTGCAGATACCAAGCCACTGCCCGACCTGCGCCCCATCCGCGACATATTCAGCGTGTTGACCGTGCGCGTGGCGCATGAGTTGATACGCGACCAAGCGGAGGCGGAAGCGCAACGCCTGCGCGAGCAGCTGATACAAGCACAGAAGATGGAGAGCGTCGGTCGCATGGCGGGCGGCTTGGCGCACGATTTCAACAATCTGCTGACCGCGATGCTGGGCTATGTGGAGCTCGCGCAAGGCGCCCTCGCTCACGACCACCCCGCCTACGCATTCCTCAATAACGCCATCTTAGCCGTCGAGAAAGCGTCCGAAGTCACTCGCCAACTAATGGCGCTCGCGCGTCAGCAACCGACGCAGCGACGCACATTGAACCTTAATACGGTCGTGCAAGAGGCGATACAAATCGCTTCATCATGGCTGCCCCCAAACATCCAAGTGCAGACCTATCTCGGCGACGCCCTCTGGCTCACAGAAGCCGACCACGCCCAGCTGATGCAGGTGCTGCAGAACCTGCTACTGAACGCCCGCGACGCAATCCCCGAAACTGGCGGCGTGATAACTATCGAGACCCAGAATGTGCATTTAGATGCAGCTTACGCGCGCACACACTACGAGGTCGTGCCGGGCGACTATGTGATGTTGATGATCTCCGATACAGGCGTCGGCATGCCGCCGCAAGTGCGCGAGCGGATTTTCGAGCCGTTCTTCACCACCAAGCCGCGCGGGCAAGGCACTGGACTGGGGCTGTCGATTGTGTATAGCATCGTGAAGCAGTCAGGCGGGCATATCTGGGTCTACAGCGAGGAGGGCAAGGGCACCACCTTCAAGGTCTACTTGCCGCGCGCCTACGACCGTGTGCAGCTCGCGCCCCCAGAACGCCCAATCGCGCCGCCGCCGCCGCGCGGAAACGAGACAATCTTGGTGGTGGAAGACGAACCAGGCGTGCTGGAGGTCGCTGTCGAGACGCTCCGCCAGTACGGCTACCGCGTATTGGCAGCCCAATCGCCCCCAGAAGCGCTGCAAATCGCACAGAACCTCGGCGAGCCTATCCACCTGCTCATCACTGATGTCGTGATGCCCGTGATGAGTGGACACGAACTCGCCGACTTCATCCAACAGCGGCTCCACCCCAACATCAAGGTTCTCTATGTCTCGGGCTACACCGAGAACACGATTGTCCATCACGGCGTGCTGGAGCCGGGCGTGAACTTCCTGCCGAAGCCCTACACTCCGACCCAGCTCGCGCAGAAGGTGCGCGAAGTGCTGGATGGAGCCTCTCCCCCTGAAAGCGATGGACGCCGAACCATGCCCTCATCTGAGGGGGGAGGCGACTGATGCGCAAACCGTGGCTGCGGCATCTGGCGGCGCACGGCGCCATCTGGCTGCTGCTGGCGCTGTTTATGCTGCCCATCGCGTGGATGCTCTCCACCTCGCTCAAGCCCGATGAGGAGCTGTTCACCGAGACCATCCGCTGGATTCCGCAACGGATCGCGTGGGAGAACTACCAGCACGCGCTGACCACCTTCCCGTTCTGGCTCTACCTACGCAACACGCTGGCGATTGCCACTCTGACGGCGTTGGGCGCGGTGCTGAGCTGTTTGCCGCCGGCGTATGCGTTCGCGCGGATGCGCTGGCGCGGGCGCAACTTCTGGTTCTGGGCGATGCTCAGCACGCTGATGTTGCCCCCGCAGGTCACTTTGCTGCCCGTGTTCTTGCTCTTTCGCTGGCTGGGCTGGGTAGACACCTTCCTGCCGCTGATTGTGCCCGCCTTTCTGGGCAACGCCTTCCTGATTTTTATGTTGCGCCAGTTCTTCATCACGCTCCCCCAAGAGCTTATCGACGCCGCGCGGCTGGACGGCTGCGGCGAGTGGATGATTCTCTGGCGATTGGTCGCGCCGATGTCCAAGCCTGCCGTCGCAACGGTCGCGCTCTTCTCGTTCGTGTGGGCGTGGACAGACTTTATGGGACCGCTGATTTACCTCAACGACTCCAGCAAGTTCACGCTGGCGGTGGGACTACAATACTTTCTGGGGCGACACGGCGAGCAGTGGAACTTGCTGATGGCAGCCGCAACGGTGGTCACAGCGCCGCTGGTAGCGCTGTTTCTCATCACGCAGCGCGCCTATGTGCGGGGCATCACGCTCACAGGGCTGAAAGGGTAGAATCGATTCGGGGCTATGATTGCGCCGCGATGGTGGTTCGACCTCCAGCAGTATCGCGAACGGCTCCAGCGCTACTCTGACGAGGAGCTGCTGGATGTCTACTTTCACATTCACCCGGTGCGTTATCAGTCGCATTACTTATGCGTGTTGCGCGAGTTGCGTCGTCGGGGGCTGAAGCCGCAGATGGCGCATCGCCCATTTGCCGACCTGCGCTGGGATTTGCCTCAGTGGGTGTGCGCGCTGGGCTGGCTGGGACGCTCGCCGTGGGGTTCACGCGCCGCGTATGGCGTGCTGACGCTACTGCTCGCGCTGGTTCTCACGGGCGTGTTGCTCGCGCCGCTGTGGATTGCACTCATGCTGATTCGCTTTTTAGACCCGTTCACGGCGTTTCTGATGGTGATGGGCATGGTATGGGCGTGGGGCGTGGGCGTGGGCGCGACTTGGCGCGCGGGCGCACGGGGCGGCTGGAGCCTGGTTGCGGCGGCGGGCGGCAGCCTCGCGCTCTGGGGGTTCCTACACACCCAAGCGTTCGCACGGATTATCGAAGCGTTGCAGCAACCCCTGCGCGGCGGGGGCGGATGGGGGTTCTAAAGGCGCACGGGCACGCCACGCTGCGCTAAGTATCGCTTCAACTCGCTAATCCGATACACGCCGTCATGCACGATTGAGGCGACCAGCGCGGCGGCGGCGTGGGCTTCCGTCAGCGCGTCGTAGAGATGTTCGGGCGCGCCCGCGCCGCCCGACGCAATCACGGGCACGGGCACGGCGTCCGCCACTTGGCGCGTGAGCGTCAACTCGTAGCCGATTTGCGAGCCGTCGCGGTCCATACTGGTCAGCAGAATCTCGCCTGCGCCAAGCGACGCCACGCGCTGCGCCCACTCGACGGCGTTCAAGCCCGTGGGGGTGCGCCCGCCGTGCGTATACACTTCGTAAAACGCGCCGTTCCAACGCGCGTCGATAGCGACCACCACGCACTGACTGCCGAACTGTTCCGCCGCCTGCGTAATCATGGCGGGATTCTCCACCGCGACCGTGTTGAGGCTCACCTTGTCCGCGCCGGCGTGCAGGACGGCGCGGAGATCGTCCACAGTGCGGATTCCGCCGCCGACAGTGAACGGGATGAACACCTGTTCTGCCACGCGCGCGGCGAGCTCGAACACGGGGGCGCGCCGTTCGTGGCTGGCGGTGATGTCCAGAAACACCAGTTCGTCGGCGCCTTCACGGTCGTAGAGGCTCGCCAGCTCCACAGGGTCGCCCGCGTCGCGCAGGTTCACGAACTGCACGCCCTTCACCACGCGCCCGTTGTTGATATCGAGGCAGGGGATGATGCGTCGGGTTTCGGCGGACGCCATTTAGTCCTCCTCGTTGGCGCGTCGCCACTGCACGGCGACGATGGGCGTTTCGGGAGGCGCGCTGGTCTCGGCGGTTTTGGCGCGGGCGTTTCTGCCGCGCCGTCCGCGCGCGCGTCGTCGGCTGCGTCGCGTCGACGACACGGTCTCGTGCGCCGCCTCTGCCTGTGCCTCCAGCGTCTCGTCGGGCGGCTTGCTCAAGTCTGCAGGTTCAAACGGCGACTCTTCCAGAGCGATAGGCTCCAACACAGGCTCTTCCCAGTCGGGTTCGGGCGTCGGTTCAGCCGATTCGAGGGTAGGTTCGGGCGTCTCGATGAGTTCGAAGTAGGGAGGGAGTTCGATTGGTTCGCCCTGCAGAAAGCGCAACATCTGTTCGTGGGGCGCGACGAGTAGCAGGCGGCTCTCGCCCTCCTGAAGGTAGAGCCGATGCTCCATCGTGCTTTCAGCGACCAGCGCGGCTTCCGCGGGATCGTACACGCTGAGGGGGATGGGGAACAGCAGCGTGCGCGCTCCGCCGTTGCGTGCGTGAACATGCACCCAAGGGTAGCGCGTTTGCACGAGGTCGTTCGTGTCCAGCCAGATATGTCCGCCAGCCCAGCGCACCAGGGCGCGCACCAGCTCTGGTGTGAGGCGTCGCTCGCCCAGAAATACGGCTTTCCAAGTCGCGTGGTCGCATACCGCCAGCGAGGGTAGCCCTGTATCGATATATTCGCCGATGGCGTCACAGTTTTCGGCGATTGCATAAAACGACGGCTCCCACGGTTCGGGCGCGCCCAGTTTGTCCACGCCGAGGAAGCGCGCGAGCGGATGTGGCTTGTTGACAATCTGGGTGCCCTGCATGCTTGCCCACGGTTGACGAGCGATGGCGATTCCGAGCGTCTCGCGGGCGTTGGCGAGCGCATCGCGATGCCCATGAAACAGCGTGCTGGCGTATAGCCATATCAGCACACGCCCGTCGCGTTGCAGGCGTTTGCGAATCGCCTCGTGCGCGGCGCGCGACATTCGCCATGCGTTGAGGAAGAGAACCACGCGGCTCGGCGGGAAATCGCGCCGAGCGACATCTTCCAGCAGGTAGAAGCCGACCGACGCGCCGCTACGCAGTATCGCCTCACGCGCCTGCACCACCATCTGTTCAATCAGGGGCGAGCCTGTGCGCACATAGCGCGTGCTTTCGGGGTCGACAATCACTGCCACTTCCGGCGGGGTCTGCGGCGCGTGAGAGCGCATGCGCCAAAGCGCGGCGGCGTTCCGCGCGGCGCGCCAAGCGTCAGGGTTCAACAGCCAGCCCTCGCCCCACAAATCCATCCACATCTCGCCGTGCGCACAAGCGAGCGACTGCGCCAGCGAGCGCATATGCACTTGTTGCACGGCTTGCACGGTATGCAACGGCGGGTTGTAATCGTCGTCAGGGGTCGCCTCCGCCTGCACGGAACCCAAATGATGCCCCGTCGAGGGGTCGGTCAGCCGAGCCGCCCTGCCAAACGGCGTGCGGTAGTCCTCTTCCGCGATGAATAACTTGCCGTGCAAATTCACCGAGTCGACAGGCGTGGGCAACGCTCCCAACTCGCCGGGCAAGCGGTTCGCGTAGCTCAGCGGCGCAGAGAGGATATCGAGATGCTCCGAGCGCAGGATTTGGCTCAGCGCGAAGTGCCCCGCGTAGGGGTGCTTCCACTCCAGCACATAGCCGTAGGGCGCACCGACCAGCGCACGCCCCTGACTGGCTTCCTTGACCGCCTGCGCCAGCCCCATGATCCGCCGCGCCGTGATGTCCGACAGGAACCGATGATAGTCAATCCATCGCCCCTCGCGTCGCGGGTGATAGAAGTGCTGAATGCGTCCGTGGGGCATCGAGGGTTGGAACGGGGGCAGCGTTGCGGTGCTGAAGCTCACCTCGCCGTTGAACCAGCACGCGCGCAGCACTACGCTGTCGCCCTTGTATTGACGGCGCAGCCACTCGCGAAACGCCTGCAACGCCGCTTCGCTGGTGTCATAACCGCCCGACTCCGAGAGGAACCACTCACCATAGTCCAGATGATAGCCCAGCGTCGCGCCGCCCTCATCTTGCTGCTCCACTAACTCCACCAACGCGACCAGCTGCTCTGTGGCGAGCTGCCACCAGCGCTCCGCACAGATGGAAGGACCGCCTACCGAGCCGTCGGCAAAGCGAATCACGGCTTCGGGATAGTCGGTCTGCCATCGGCTCGTGGGCGCGAAAGCGATGCGCCACAGGAAATGCGCGTCGGGGACGCTCTCACGGGCGAGCGCGACCCAGTAGCGTACTTGGTCGAACGCCTCAATCGCGCCCGTCTCGCGCACAGGCAGCGAGATGAGCAGGGAATAGAGATGCACGCCCGCTTCGGCGGCGAGCTGGATTTGCTGTTGCACGCGCACAGCGGCTTCGGGCGAGTGGGGGTTGCCGAAGAAGAAATGCGGCGCGAACGCTCGCTCGCCGAACATAATTGCTGGAACGCCCTGTTCGAACTGCACGCGCACGATGGGGTGGCGAATGGGCGGGCGCGGCGGCGTTTCGGGCGTCGGCTCAGGCTCAGGCTCGATAGCGACGCTGGGGGTCTCGGCTTTCTTGCGACGGCGCGTGCGGCGCGTTTTCTGAACTGGAGGCTCCTCTTGCGGTGTGGGCGTCTCAGCGACGGTCGCCGCCTCTTGGGGTGTGGGCGTCTCAGGCACTGCTGACTCTGCCTTTTTGCGACGGCGCGTGCGCTTAGCAGTTTGGGAGCTCAGCGCCTCGCTCTGTGGAGAGGGCGTAGATAGTTCATCGGCACGGACAGGAGTGTCCGTGCCACTGTGGCTTGGACATTCTTGTCCAAGCGCAGTTTCAGCACGGACATTCCTGTCCGTGCTACTGGGGCTTTCTTGTCCAAGCGTTGTTTGGGCAGGGGCAGGAGTGTCCGTGCTACGTTTGCGACGGGTGCGCTTTGGCGTTTCGGGCGACGTCGCCTCTACCGTCGCCTGAACGGGTTCAGGCGCGGGGTCGCTGGCTTTGCGGCGGCGTCGGCGGGTGGGCGTCGCTTCAGTCGGCGTCGCCTCCTGTACGCGCTCCAGCTCCAACGGCGCGGATTCGGCTTCTGAAATCGTCTTCTTTCGCCTTGGCATGGTTTTGGATGTTCGGCAACTGCTGTACCCACTCCAGCAGGTCGGCAGGCGTCTCGAAGT
>JBKBKS010000115.1:1973-7528 GCA_046294565.1 Fimbriimonadales bacterium | reverse complement strand
ACTGCCACACGACTTTGAGCGAGCGACTGCCCGACGGCGTGCGGTTCTGTTCCAAGCTAATCTGTGCGCAGTTCGCGCCGCTGCTACATGCGCCTGTGTACGCCAAATAGTTGCTGGTGGCGCCCGAATAACTCGGCTGACGGAACATCACTAAGCCGTTCAAGCCGTTGTTGAAGCTTTCGAAGTGCATGATTTCGCCTTGCGCCGCCGCGCGCCCATACAGCGCAACTGCAAGCAGCGCAAGCGCGACCCGACCCCTCAGCAATTGCTGGCTCATCCTTTCCCTCCGCCTACCAGTATCTGCAGTATACCTTACTTTTCTGTCGCCTGCGTGCGTTTCCTCGCAATGTTTAGACACAGTGTTCTCACCAGCCTATCAAACCCCGTAGGCACGCAGGTCTGCCCTTACTGAGAAGCGTCGTTCGCGTTGAGCCAGACGCGCCCGTCGGCGTCGAGAGACAGTTCCACCTGCCCAAGACGCCACAGTTCCAGCGTCGCCAGAAACGAGACCAACAAGTCCATCACATCAGACGCCTCTGCTGCCAGTGCGTCGAACGGCAGGGGCTGCCGCGCGTTGAGCAGATGTTCGCGAATTTGCACCATCCGCGCGTGGATCGAGAAGTAGCGTCGGTGCGGGATGGCGGCGGGCGGCGGGATGCGCCGTTCCAGAAGACGCTTGAACGCTATCCAGAGCTGGTCGGGCAGCTCCGCGCCGAACTCGGCAGGCAGCTCGTAGTCGCGTGGGTCTATCGCGCCGCCGCGAAAGAACAGTTGCATGCGCTCGCCCTCGCGTTCGGATAGCCACTCCAGCGCAGGCAGGTATTGATTCGGCAGGCGCGTCGGTTCCAGCGGGGTATCCGTTTCCTCTTCTGGTTCGGGTTCGGGCGCGAGCAGGCGTTGTGCTTTGCGCTCGGTAAGGTATGCTAGCGTCGCCAGCGCGTCGGCGGCTTCGTCCATATCGCCCGCCTCGCGCCAGTAATCGTAGCACGCCTGCGCGACAGGGGCGAGGTCGATCTCCAGCAGGTCTAACTTATGCTTGCGGATGAGATGCGCCAGCCAGCCCAGCGAGCCGAAGCCCAGCGGTAGCTGCAACGGCACGCGCGGCGGCGACCATTCGGGCGAGCCGATGTGGAAGCGGCGCATGCTTACATTCTACCCTGCTCGCGTCGCATTACCCACACGAACAGCGGCGCGCCCACCAGCGCGGTAATCACGCCGACGGGCAGTTCCACAGGTCGGGCGAGCGTGCGTGCGAGGGTGTCTGCCCACAGCAGCAGCAGCGCGCCTCCCATCGCCGACAGGGGCATCAGCAGGCGGTAGTCGCCCCCTATCGCGCGGCGCAGCAGGTGGGGGGTAATCCAGCCCACGAAGCCGATGATGCCCGCCACGGCGACCGTCGCCGCTGTCGCCAGTGCGCCGCCAATCAGCACTGCCCATTTGAGCCGTTCCACAGGCGCGCCCAAGTGCAGCGCGGTCTCCTCGCCAGCGGTGTAGAGGTTCAACGCACGCGCCTGCCCGAACAGCGCGAGGCAGCCCAGCAGCGCTGGCGCGCTCGCCCACTGCAGCCGTTGCCAATCCGCGTTCAGCAAGCCGCCCAGCAGCCAATACAGCACGCGCGAGAGGTCTTCCCCTGCCAGCACCAGCAGCAGCGTGATGACGCCCCACAGGCTCGCGCTGATGGAGACGCCCACCAGCAGGAAATTCGGAATGCGCAGTTGCCCGTGCTGGCGGCTCAGCGCGAGCGCAAGCGCGAGTGTGGCTAGCCCGCTCAGGAACGCCAGGAGCGCGACCGCCCAGCCATACCCGCGCTGATGCCAGCCCAGCAGCGCCCCCGTCGCCGCGCCGACCGCCGCGCCCGACGAGACGCCGATAATGTACGGGTCGGCTAACGGGTTGCGCAACAGCCCCTGAAACGCGCACCCCACGCAGCCCAACGCGCCGCCCACCAACACCGCCAGCAGCACGCGCGGCAAACGCAACTCCCACAGAATCAGGCGCGTGGTCTCATCAGCGCGACCCCACAGAGCCTCCCAGAGGTTGGCAATCGGCACGGGCACTGCGCCGAGCGTCATACTGCCCATCACGCTGAGCGTCAGCAAGCACAGCAGCGTGATGCCTATTCCCCACGCGCGGCGTCGGCGCACAATCCCCCCTCAAATGCGCACATACTGCCGCGTCGCCCACCACGCGCACAGCCCGCCCATCAGTGCGCCCAGCGACGGCAAACTCATCATAAGCAACACCGGCGGCATCCCCGGAGGCGTGTCTTTCAGAAAGGGCCACTGGCGCACCATGTAGTCGGACAGCGCGCTTGCGCCCAGCAGCACCAGCAACGCCGCCACGACGCCGCCCAACGCCCCTTGGGTCATGCCTTCCAGAACGAACGGCAGCCGAATCGAGCGCAGCGTCGCGCCCACCAACGCCATCACCTGCACCTCGTTCTGACGCGCGTTGATGGTCAGCCTCACAGAGTTGTAGATGAGCATCAGCGCGGAGACCAGCAGCAGTCCGCCAATCGCCAACGCCGTCCAGCGCACCAGCCGCGCGACGCTAAGCACTGTCTGCAGCTCCTTGCGACTGTCGATAACCTCATCGACGAGTGGGGATTGGGCAATCTGTTCGGCGACGGCAGGCAGCTGGGCGGGGTCGTGCACGCGCACAGTGAGCTTATCGGGCAGTGGGTTAGGCAAGTCGGCGAGGTTCACCTCGTCCGCGAGTTTTTGCTTCTCAGCTTCCCACGCCTCCTCGCGTGTGATGAGCGTCACCTGCGCGACGGCTGGCATCGCCTCCAACGCGGCTTTGAACTGCAGCGTCTGCTCGCGCGTAGCGGATATCTTCATAAACACCGACGCCTCGAACTCGTTGGGCAGGGCGCGGGCAATCGCGTCCAGCTTCGACAGCGCCATGCTCGCCGCGCCGAGCAGGATGAGCGCAATCGCGGCGGTGCTGATTGCCGCCGCCTGCATCGCCTTGCTGCCGCGCAAGCTCGCCCATGTCTCTTGCAACACAAAATGCACACGATCTATCATAGCAACACCGTCGCGTGGAGCCGATCGAACTCGATGGGGTAGCCGCCGTGGGGGACATCGCTGATAATCTCGCCGCGATCCATCGCCACGACGCGCTGGCACGCGCGGTCGACAATCGTGCGGTTGTGCGTGGAGACAATCACTGTCGCGCCGCGCCGATTGATGTGCATCAACAGGTCGATAATCTCCCACGAGGTGTCGGGGTCTAAGTTCGCGGTGGGTTCGTCGGCAATCAGTAGGAGCGGGTTGTTCGCGATGGCGCGTGCGATGGCGGCGCGTTGCGCCTCGCCGCCCGACAGTTGGTGGGGCATCTGACGCGCCTGCAGGTTCAGCCCCACTAACGCCAGCACCCTCGCCACGCGCTCGCGCACCGCGCTTTCGTTGTAGCCAATCGCGCGTAAGCCGTAGGCGATGTTCTCCCACACGGTCTTATGTGAGAGCAGCGGATAGTGTTGGGGCACGATGCCCATGCGCCGTCGCAGGAACGGCAGCTCGCGCGGTTTGAGCTGGTGGAGGGGCTGTCCCAGCACCCATACCTCGCCCTCGGTGGGGCGTAGCGCGCCGTACAGCAGCTTGAACAGCGTCGACTTGCCTGCGCCTGTCGCGCCCACCAGAAACACGAACTCGCCCGGCTCCACCTGCAAGTTCACTCGGCGCAGCGCGTGCTGCTCGCCATACATTACGCTGACCTGTTTGAGTGCGACCATCGCAGCCACTTTCGCGCCTCACATACCGATTCCTGCCGCCCCGCGCGCGGCTACAGGCGCGGCGGCAGGAATCGGTTGAAACTCGTCTCGTCATAAGGCGGCTTGAGCCTCCCTTGCGCAATCATCTGTTCCAAGCGGCGGACGGTATTCATTACGCGGTCGGGTACATCCTTGCGGGTGTAGCGCATCGGGCTAAGCCCCACGCCGCGCTCGCGCACGCCGTAGACAATCGTACCGCTCTTGAACTGCCCTTTCGCCACGCGCTGGCACACATCGTACACGGCGTTGTCCACGCGCTTCATCATGCTGGTCAGCACGCGCCCAGGCGCGAGGTGGTCTTGGTCGCTGTCGACGCCAATCGCGTAGAAGCCTTTACCCTTCTGCTCGGCGGCGCGTATCACGCCCACGCCGCAGCGCCCCGCCGCGTGATAGATGATGTCCGCGCCTTGATTAAACTGCGTCAGCGCGAGTTCGCGCCCCTTGTTCACATCGTCCCAGTTGCCTGTGTAGCCGACCAGCACCCGCGCGCGCGAATTGGTCGTGCGCACGCCCGCGCGATAGCCGAACTCGAACTTTTTAATCAGGGGCACATTCATCCCGCCGATGAAGCCGACCGTGTTGGTTTTGGTCATCGCGCCTGCGAGCGCGCCCACCAAGAACGAGCCTTCCTGTTCGTTGAAAATCAGCGACACACAGTGGGGCAGGTTCGGCGCTTTGCCGTCGATGATGCCGAAGTAAGTTTTGGGAAAGCGTGGGGCAACCCTTGCCAGCGCGTCTTCCATCAAAAAGCCGACCGCAAATACCACATTAAAGCTTTGTCGCGCGAGCGTCGTGAGGTTGCGCACATAATCGGCGGCAGTGCGCGACTCTAAATAGCGCGCCTCTGCGCCAAGCGCTTTCTGGGCGCGTTGCAGCCCACGCCATGCCGACGCATTAAACGACTCATCGCCTATCCCACCGACATCCGTCACCATCGCAGCGCGAATCTTCTGCATACAACCTCCCTGTCGTAAAGTATTGTACCCATTCGTCGCGCGAACAATCCTGTCCGTGCAAAAACGCTGAAACCAAGCCAAGATGCTTGGACACGATTGCCCCAGCCACGCTTGTAGCACAGCTCAGCATATGCTCGGGCAGGAATCCCTCCACGCAAGCCGAATCACGCGCCTATGCCAGCACAAGAGGGTTTCCCGTGGGTGGTCCCGTTCGGCGGCGGGGCGCAGGGCGCAACTGATTTCCGATTCCTGATAGACCATACGCCTGCAGGCGCGCGCGGACACATCACAGTGGACGCCGAAGGTCGCTTCAACCTCGCGGGGCGGCGCATACGGTTCTGGGGCATTAACATTTCTGCCAGCGCGTGTTTCCCCAGCCGTGAGGACGCCGTGCAGATTGCCGACCAGATTACCCACGCAGGGTTCAACATCGTGCGGTTCCATCACATGGACGCCTTCTGGTCGAACCCCACCGTAATTGACTATTCACAGGGCAACTCGCGCCGTTTGAACCCCGACGCGCTGGCGCGGTTCGACTACCTCTTCGCCCAGCTGCGTCAGCGCGGCGTGTATGCGAACATCAATTTGTTGGTGACCCGTCAGTTCCGCGCGGCTGATGGCTTGCCCGCCGAGACCGACCAGATAATGTGGGAGGTCAAAAAGCAGCATGCGCTGGGCTTCTTCTATCGCCCGATGCTGGAGCTGCAGAAGGAGTACGCGCGACAGATACTCACCCATCGCAACCCCCATACAGGGCTAACCTACGCCGAGGATCCTGCCGTCGCGATGGTGGAAATCCACAACGAGAACGGCTTGCTACACGG
>JBKBKS010000115.1:0-1963 GCA_046294565.1 Fimbriimonadales bacterium | reverse complement strand
GATTCTTGGACGATGCGCCTGCGCCCTACATGGAGGATCTGCAGCGCCAGTGGAACGAATGGCTCCAACGCAAGTTCCGCACGACCGAAGCCCTCCGCAAGGCGTGGGATGAACGGAGCGCACCCTTAGGCGAGCCGATGCTTAATAACCCTCGCTTCGCGCAGGGGCTGCAAGGCTGGAGCGTTGAACAGCACGGCAACGCCCGCGTGGAGAGCGCAACTCTGTCGGGCGGTCCGAACGGCTCTGGCGTCGCACGGCTGCGAATTGTCCAAAGCGGCGCGGAAGTATGGCATGTGCAACTCAATCAGTCGGGGCTGCGCTTGGAGGCGAACCGCATCTATACCGTGCGCTTTCACGCCCGCGCGAGCGAGAAGCGCACGCTCGCCGTGAGCATCGGGCAAGCGTACGCGCCTTGGCAGATACTGGGGTTCAATCGCGAGTTCGAAGTGGATACCGAGTGGCGTGAGTATCGTTTCTCGTTCGTGATGCCCGTCGATGAGCGCAACGCGCGACTGAACTTCTATCGCTTAGGCGAGCAGACGGGCGAGGTGCTGATTGCGGATGTGTCGCTGGCGTCGGGCGGCGAGGTGCGCTATCTGCCCGACGGCGACGCGCTGGGCGAACGGCGTGTGCCTATGCTGCGCTACCGCGAACGCGACCGCTTCTCGCCCCAAGCCCTGCGCGATTGGCACGAGTTCCTGTGGGAGACTGAACGCGCCTACTGGCAGGAGATGGCTCGCTATCTCAAGCGCGAGCTCAACTATCGGGGTATCGTCATCGGCACGATTCTCGGCTGCACAACGCCTCATCTGATGGAAGCGGCGGATGCAATCGACGGGCACGCCTACTGGAGCCATCCAGAGTTCCCAGGCGTCGCGTGGGACGGCAACAACTGGTTCGTGCACAATCAGCCGATGGTCAACAGCGATCAGGCAACGGTCCACCGACTGGCGACGCAGCGCGTGCTGGGCAAGCCGTTCACCGTGACCGAGTACGACCACGCCGCGCCCAACCAGTACGTCGCCGAGGGCGCGTTGCTCTACGCAGCGCATGGCGCCCTGCAAGATTGGGACGCGCTTTTCTTGTTCAACTACACTCGCAACTATGGGCAAGGGCGTATCACAGAATACTTTGACCAAAACCAACACCCCGCGAAGTGGACTGTGGCGCGCGCGGCGGCGGCGCTGTTTCTCCGCGCAGATGTGCGCCCCGCGCAACGGCTCGTTTGCGCCGCCCTCTCACGCGAGCAGGAAATCGACGCCATCCGCCAAGTGTGGGCGTGGCATCTACCCAACGGGCGTATCGCGAACTTGGATGGTCGTGTCGCAACTATGCACCGAGTGGCGACCGTGCTCGCGCCCAAACAGCCGCCGCGCAACGCGCTCCGACCTCACGAGACAACTGTGCCCGACGCACAGCGCGTCTCCGATACTGGCGAACTCACTTGGAACCGCGCTCAAGCAGGACGGGGCTACTTCACGATTACGACGCCGATGTCCAAAGCGGCAATCGGCTTCATCGAGCGACGCAAACTGGATTTAGGGCATCAGTTCACGCTGGAGGTGAAAGACGCGCCGCTGGGCGGCTTTGCTGTGATTGCCCTGACGGTTCTGCAGGAGAAGCCTGCATGGCGGGCGTTAGTGATAGCAATCAGCACTGCCGAGAACACTGGCTGGAACTTGCGTGATTTGGGCGAGGGTCGTATCACTTTAGGTAATCAGTGGGGCAGCACGCCCACGCGCGTCTACACCCCGACCGCCTTGCTCGGCTTGCCGTTTTCGGCTCCGGGCGTGAAAGCGTGGGCGTTAGACGAACGCGGCGCACGCGCCCGCGAAGTCCAACCCAACCCTCAAGGCAAAGACCGCGCCCTGCTCGAGCTGAGTCCCAGACTGCGCACAGTGTGGTACGAAATCGTCGTCAGCCGATGAGAGAAGCTGCTCGAGGGTAAGTCCCTCAACTATCA
>JBKBKS010000114.1:0-7579 GCA_046294565.1 Fimbriimonadales bacterium | reverse complement strand
TGGATACGCTGCGTAGCGTCAGCGTCTCGCTGACGAAAAAAACGCCGAGACGCTACGAGGGTGGGTGCGCGTCGGCGGCGGGGACGCCGACGCTACGAGGGGCGTTTCCCCTCTTCTCCACGCCTAAGGCACGATGATCAGCCCGCTGGAGGACGCCCCGCGCAGCACCTGCTGCACGAACGCTGGCTCAGGCAGCGCGCCCTCGAAGCTGTGGCGGTCGTTGACGACGGTCTTAGGCACTGCCATCACCCCAAACTGGTTCGCCAACTCTGGGAACTCCTCGCTGCTGATGCCCTCGGCAGTAATCAAGTCGCTCGCCATCGCCAGTTTGTGCGCGAGCCGCACCGCTGCAGGGCAGTACGGGCAGCCGTAGGTCACGAACACGCGAATATGCACGGGGTTGCGCAGGTTCGCCAGCATCAAGCGACTGTCGGGCGAGAGTCCCGGATCGCCCTTGCCTACATCTTCAATCGCGCTCACCAGCGAAGCGAACTCGAACCCCGCAGGCACGCCCAGATAGCGGACGCCGTAGTCTTTCTCTTCCGTGCGCACCACAATCGCCGGCGCAAGACTGATGTGATACTCCTGTGCCACAGCTGGCTCGGCTTCCAAACTGTGCTGCTCCAGCGTAATCTTGCCGCCCCCGGCGCTCACCAGCTCCTGCGCGATTTGCGACAACAGCTCGCTGGTCTCTGGCTGTGTGTTTGTGGTGAACACGACCAGCTTCACCGTGTGATGCAAACTGCTGAACCGTTGCTGCAGTGTCTGCCGATCTTTTTCCTGTAGAATAGTCATCGTCGCCTCCTCAGTCTCTCCACTCGATATAGAGTACCTGAAACGCGGTTTCGATTCCCAGTGCTGATGTCAGGTTGCGGTTGTGGCGCCAAATGAACCGATGGGGGTGTTTGTGAAAGGGTGTGGGATGGCAGACACGCTGGTTTGCCCCTACCGTGTTAATAATTGTTACGGGGGCGCACACGCAGGGGCGCCCCTACACCGCCACCCTTGTAGAGACAGACCCGCGTATCTGCCTATATCCAAGAGGTGTTATGCAGGCATCGGGGTGAGGGCGCGCCTCCCCCACCGCCGTGTTTATCGCTCCGCAAGGAAACGCATCTGCCACTCGCTTGCGCCCGGCGGTACTTCCACATCCCAAGTAATCTCGGTGTAGGGGTGGGTTCGGAGTTGGGAGCTGTAGTACCACTGCCAGAACCGCTCATCGCCCACCGACTTAGCAACGACGCGCAGGGGCTGACGAGTGGCGTCCTCGTAGCGCCCTAAGAAGCGCAGGCGCACCATCAGACGCACAGGATACTCGTAGAGGTTGGTGACCTGAATCGTCGCGCGTTGGAGAGATTTACCGCGCGTCCACGCGAAATCGGACTTCGGCTCTGGCTCCACGGTGCAGGTGACCGCTATCTTCGAGACAGGCGTGAGGAAGACGATAGCCTCATCGCCCAGCGGCGTGTAAAGCAACACATCTTGCCCAACCGTTGCGTTGCCCCGCAGGACAGTAATCGGCGCGGTAGTCCAAGGGGTGCTGCCTGTGTTGCGCAACAGAATCGCCTCGTATACCTCGCGGCGGAACCGTCGCTCCTGCGCCAGCAGGTAAGCGATATCATCGATGGTCAAAGCGCGTTGGTCGACAGGTTCATAGCGGGTGTAGCTGCGCCATTCGCGCTCGTTGAGGTCGTGTATCCAGACATAAGTATGTTCGACGCTCACCTTCTGCTCGGCGATGTCGACGCGGACGGCGCTGTCTTTGGGCAGGGTAATCCGCTGCGGTAGTTTGAAAAATGTGAGCGTGTCGGCAGGCGCAGGTTCGCGGGCGTGTTGTTCGAAGCCCATGCCTGGCGGAACGCTGGGCGTCGCTCCGCCGAAGCTGCCAGAGCCGCCAAAGCCACCCCCAACAAGCCATTCACTGAAGCGCGGCGACGAGGCATACCACCAAGTTGGGGATGGTTGCTGTGCGCCGAACCAGCTCGAGAGCGTGCGAAAGGCGTCGCGCTGATTCAACGGCGAGGGCTGATCTTTCATCATAAACTGGAATGTGCCGACCGCAACGGACGCCTCCACCGCGTTGAGGTCTTCCAGCTCGTTGCGGATCACGCCGCCGAGCTTCAGCGTTGCTTCCGCCGCGCGCGCCGTCGGGAGTACGAGTTGATATTCTGGGAACCAGCGCACGCCCTTCTCGATGCCGACGAGCAGCACGGGGACGCGCTCGCCGCGCTGTGCGCCCGTCACGCGGAGCTCCAGCACCGGGCGCTTGACCGTTATCGTGCGCTCGCGCACAGGCGTCTCCAGAAACTCGATCTCCCGAACCTGCTGCGGGTCGAAGATAGCGAGGCGGTTCTCCGTCTCGATGACGAAGGCGGCTTGCTTCACCGCGCGACCGAGGCGGTCTTGCGCGTAGTCGCTGGGAGCAGACGGCTTCGTGTAGATAGCATAGCCCCAGCGGTCGGTGGCGACCGGGTTTTCAGGGAACGGGGTGTAGTCGGGGGGCGGCTCGGCAGTGGGGAAAGCGTCGGTATAGAGCAGGTTGGGCTTGAGAACGCGCAACACGCCTTCGTAGCGAACGAGGCGAGGCGACGGACTCGCCTCAGCGGTCAGGTCGACCGTGACCGCGATGCGTTTCCCCTCGTTCAACATCAGCAACTCGGCGAGGCTGGCAGGGGCGACCGCGCGCGTCTCCTCCACGAAACGCGCACACAGACTCTCCAACTGCGCGGTCTTGTGGCGCGTCGTCGCCCACACACCGCCTAACAGGGCGTTAAAAGCGTTTTCAATCAGCAACGGGTTCTTATCCGTATCGACCACAACCTCGCGCTCCGTGAAGCAGTGCCCGTCCTTGTAGATGATGACTCGTTGGATGGGCGGTAGGCTCTGCGTCCAGAGCGTTGTGCAGCCAAGCATCCCCAAAAGACATAGCCCGAAACGCATGGGATTAACCTCCACTCGTAGGGTTGGACGCTTATCACCACCTCTGGTTTCAGAAGCTTTTGAGGAGAGCAAGCGAATTTCCCGCCCCATCTAAAGGCGTTCGAGAAATCGGGCACTGGCGCTTGAGATGCCTCGCCGCGCTTGGCATAACAGGGGTGGCTTGCTCCCCCCTCCCTTGTCATTCCGAGCCGCAGGCGAGGAATCTCTTCTGGTTCAAGGCATTTTCCAAACGCCCTCGGCTGTTATTTCGCTCATCTCCCCAGTTGGTTCCCCCTGCAAGCAGGGGGAACCGCAGCGCAGGTCAGGGTTTCTCGGCGCGGAGGGCGCGCCCCAGCACCTCCAATGCCTTGTCGAGCTGTGGGTCGCGGTCGTTGAGCCAGTCTTCAGGGGAGAGCCAGACCGCGACATCGGGTTTCTCGCCGTTGTTCTCCATGTTGGAGCCGTCGATGCGATATGCGCCTTGCTGGGGCATCCGCGCGCCCGTGCCGTCCACCAGCCCGAAGTTCCAGGTCCAAATCACATAGCCGGGCGTTTCCCAACCGATGAGCGTGGCGAGCTTGCGCGCGCGCATCGCGTAGGGGAACATCTCGCCGTTGGACATACTGCGCTCGTTGAGTAGCACCACCATCGGCATATCGAGGGCGTTCGGCGGTCCGAGGTTAGGCAGTCCGTCGCGCGGCACATAGTAGGCGTAGGGCTTGCGCTCCAGCCAGTCCACCAGCGTATCGGCGATGTTGCCCCCGCCGTTGAAGCGCACATCGATGATCATCGCCTTTTTGCCCTGGGCGTACTCGTAGAACTCGCGCTCGAAGCGTTCGCGGTCGCCGCCGCCCATCGCCGCGATATGCACATAGCCCAGCTGCCCGTTCGTGCGCTCTTCCACCCGCTTGCGCAGGCGGTTCACGCGGTTGCGGTAGTGTAGTTCGCTCCACTCGCCTGCGCTGATGGGTCTGTAGCGCACAGTGCGCGCCCCCTCCTCGCTGGGGATGCGGTTCACCAGAAACTCGAAGGTGCGGTCGCCCTTATCGTTGATGAGTTGCCAGAGCTTCTGGTCTGCCTGCACAGGTTCGCCGTTAATCTTCAGCACATATTCGCTGGGATGGATGCGTGTTTCGGGGAACGAGGCAGGCGAGCCGTCGGGCACATCGGCGACCTTCAGCCCGCGTCCGCGATGGCTGTAGTCGATAGTGAACCCCAGATGCGGCGTGCTGGGACTGCGCACGGTTGCACTGGAGCGCGGCGAGACCTCCGTGTGCGACGCTTCCAACTCACCCACCATCATCGATAGCAGTATGCCGAACTCTTCGGGCACGCCCACGCCTGCGAGCAGGGGGCGATATCGCTCGCGTATCGCTGCCCAGTCGCGCCCGTGCATGCCAGGGTCATAGAACCCACGCTCATATGCCCGCCAGAACTGCACAAACGCCGCCTCGCGCAACGCCATCGCGTCGAACTCGAAATCCGCCTTGAACTCCACCCTGTCCACGCGGTTGTTCGCGGCGAGGTGCATCACGAACAGCTCGCCGTTGCGGATGTAGTAGAGTTTCTTGGCGTCGGCGGAGACGCGCAGCGCCGCGTGCCCGCCCCCTGAAGTGAGCCGTCTGCTCTCGCTGCCGTCGTAGGAGACCTGCCAAATGTCGCCTTCCGAGACGAAGTAGATTTTGCCGTCGCTGGCGACGGTCAGGTCGGCTTGGGGGGCTTGGGGGTTCCACCGCCGAATACGCTGGTCGATGTCCTCGAAGTCGATTTTCACCTCCAGCGGTTCGCCCTCTTTGGGCTTTTCGAACTGGATATCTTTGTCGTCGCTTCGGGCGGTTTCGCGCGTGAGGGGGAGGGCGTAGAGCGCGTTGCCTGCGCGGTTGCTGAAGAAAAACAGGTACTTGCCGTCGGGCGACCAGGCGGGTTGGCTATGGAAGGCGTTCAGGCGCGTGATGTTGATGGGTTCGCCAGAGCCGTCAGCGGGCAGGATCCAGAGGTTCCATGCGCCGTACGCCGCGCGTCGCTGCACGCACAGCCAGCGCATATCGGGCGACCACGCGAAATCGCCGCCGCCCAAGCCGTACCAGTGCGTGCCCGGCTCGTGCAGTACCTTCTTCGCCGCGCCTGTTTCGAAATCTATCACAAACAGCCCGCCGTCCCCGCCAGAGACCCAGAAGCCCAGCTGCTTGCCGTCAGGCGAGAGCTTCAGGCGCGTCACATCGGCAGGGCGATCGTATAAGCGTCGCACCTCCAAAGTCTCCAGATTCAGCGCGTAGAGCTGCTGGTGGTAGTTGCGGTCGGAGGTGAAGTAGAGCGTTTTGCCGTCTTGCGACCACACGAAGTCCGAGTCGTCGCCTGCCCAGTCGGTGAGGCGTCGGGCGAACTCGGCGTTGCGCTTGTCGGGGGTGGACTGGGGCTTCTCGATGTCGATGAGCCAGATATCGCCGCGCAGGCGGAAGGCGAACTGCTTGCCGTCGGGCGACGGCTCGGCTTCCTCGACTCCTGAGGTGAGCAGCTCGCGTTGGCGCGTGGACTGCACATCGTCTTGACTGGCGGTGAAGTTGAGTTGCTGGGGTTCGCGTTGCCCTGCCTTGAGCAGATAGAAACGCCCCTCGTACTCAAAAGCGATGTCGCCCGTGCTGTAAGCGACGCTGGGGAAACGCACCGCGCCGCCCACAAACTGCGTGAGCGGTCGCTTCCGCCCTGTGGCGGCGTCCACGACCCACAGGTTCGGCGTGCGGCGCGGGTTGTCTTTGAACACGGGCAGCCGCTCGCCCATTCTCGGCGAGTCGGGCGTCTTCTCGGCAAGCGTCACGGTCAGCAGCGACTTGCCGTCGGGCAGCCACTGCGTCCACAAGTGCTGAAAGTTGTCGTCCGTAATGCGTCGGCGCGCGCCGCTTTGCGCGTCAATCGCCCAGATTTGCATCGCGGCGGAGCCTGTGTAGCGCGGACGCCACCACGGGAAGCCGTACCTGCCGTACACCAGCGTCTTCCCGTCCGGCGAAATCTGGGGGCTGTTGATGGCGTTGTAGTCCTCCGCCACGCGCCGAAACCTGCCCGTGGCGACCTCCAGTTCGATAATCGCGGGATTGTTCGAATCGTAGGGTGCGCTATAGTAGAGGAACCGCCCGTCTCGGCTCCAGCTGCTGGGAATCTCGTTTTGCGCGTGGAAGGTAAGCTGGATGGGCGCGCCGCCCGTTGCGGGAATCGCGAAGATATCATAGTTGCCGTTGCGGTTGCTAGCGAAGGCAATCCACTTGCCGTCGGGCGACCAAAGCGGGCTGGCGTCGTAGGCGACATGGCGCGTGAGGGGCATGGCGCGTCCGCCCGTGCTGGGCGCGACCCAGATGTCGCCCCGATACACGAACGCTATCTGGCTGCCGTCAGGGCTAAGCGCAGGCGACCGCGCGCCCACAATCGGCTCGATACGGGGTTCAGGCAACTGCGCAAAGAGAGCAACACTGTTTAGCCATACGCAAAGAATCAACAGAGAGGCTACTCGGCTACGCATGGTAGGGTTAGATTCGCGTAGGAGCGATTTGTTCCTTGCAATCGCCTCAGCCTGCAGGAATTCCGAACACGCCTACCTCGCGGCGCAGTACCAGTTTTAGCCCCCGACGCCCTAACCCCTCTCCCTCAGTCATGCGCTATCGTGCGGCAGGGGCGTGTGAGCAGACGCTTGTGGGGCGGTACAAGCATCCATCGCGGCGTTAACTTTCTGCAGAGCAAGGGCGCGCCCCATCTGGCGGTTGAGCGCAGCAGACTCTTGCAGGTATTCACGGGCGCGCTCAAGCGCGCCCTGTCGCCGATACGCCTCGCCCAGCAGCGTCGCCACACGCCGCGCCAGAGCCGTCTCGGCAAACTCCGCGCGTTGGGCAAGCCAAGCACGGCACACCTGCGCCGCCGCCTCATGCTGACGCGCCTGCAGATATAGCTCTGCTAAGTGGCACAGCGCGTCGCCGTCGTCGGGGGTGATACGCAGCGTCTTTTGGAGCCACTGCTGCGCTTGGAGAGTATCGCCGCGCTCCAAGTCGACCGCCGTCAGCTGCTCTAACGCCGCCAGACACTCGCCCTGCAGCGCGGCGGCTTTTTGCAACGCCCACTCGTCGTAGACGCTCGGCAGAAAGTCGCCTTGATACAGATGCACCGCGCGGCTGAGCTGCTCGTAGCGTATCGCTGTCTCGGGCGCACGCTTGGCGATTGCCAGCGCATGTTCAAACTCCAACACATCCGCCATGAATCGCTCGGGAATCATCCTCACCGAGCGGAGCAGTGGAGACGCCTGCTCGCCGTGAAAGGCGTGGCGGAGGGCGTTCAGCGCGACGCTGAGGTTATTCAGGGCGCGCGTATACTCCATGTCGCTCCCAAACAGGTCTGCCAGCGTCTCGCGCGTGAATCGGTGCGGCGGATGCACCGCCAGATACGCCAACAGGGCGGTTGTCTTCGCGGTGCGCAGGCGATTCACGCGGAGCGAGCCGCAGTGCGCCTCGAAGCCCCCCCAAGAACTGGAAATACCAAACTGGCTCAGGCGTCATGAGTTCCCTGCCTAATTATAACTCGAAACTCTCGCCGAAGTAATATTTTCGGGCTAAGGGATCGGTGATGACCTCTTCAGGCGCGCCCTGCGCCACAATCACGCCGTCCGCCAAGATGTAGCTGC
>JBKBKS010000113.1:0-7631 GCA_046294565.1 Fimbriimonadales bacterium | reverse complement strand
CCCCTCTGTCATTCCGAGCCGTCCCCTCTGTCATTCCGAGCCGAAGGCGAGGAACCGCAACAGGGGCTTCTTAGGGTGCTGTGCGCAGCTCCCCGAAACTACTGGGAGGCGTCCAGCCCCAACTGGCTCCTGCAGAGTTTCAAAAACTCGCAAGTGGCGCAGGGGTCAATCCAGCGCGGGTTTAGGACGGTCCAGTCCTCGTCCAAGATTTGCCCCACGAGCAGGTCGAGCATGTGTCGAAACTCTTCCAGCGCCTCGGGGCAGACCTCGACGGCGACTTTTTTGTTGGCGCGCAGGGCGTACAGTGCGATGCGCAGCGGTCGGTCGGGGTAGTGTTCCTGCAGTAGCAGCGCGTAGCAGTGCAAGGCGAAGTCGTTGCGCACTTGCGCTTCCGTCACATCGGCGCGTCCACTTTTGTAATCGATAATTTCCAGCGCGCCGTCGGGATGTTCGTCCACGCGGTCGATGCGTCCTGTGAGGATGTATCGCCCCATATCGCGTTGCAACGACCGCTCGGTGAACAGCACGACGGCTTCTGAGGGTTGGGTTGCGTGGGTTTGATAATACTGCTGAGCGAGTTCCAGCCCTGCTTGTTTGAACTGTTCGTTCTGTTGGGCAGTTTCGAAGCCCGTGTCGCGCCAGAGCTGTTCGAAGGCTTGGCGGAACGCCTCAGGCGAGAGTTGCTCCGCGCCGCCCGCGTTGTGGAAGTATTCCAGCGCGCGGTGCAGGTTCGCGCCGAAGGTGAAAGCGGGGTTCGGACGGCGCAGCCACCTGCCGTAGGGGGTCAGATACGCCCAGTGATACTTCACGCGGCACAGCAGGTAGGTGTTAATCTTGGTGGGGCTAAAGGTGGGTTTACGCATAGGCGCGCTCCAGTGTATGTAGGCGTAGCGCGCCCGTGTTGGCGAGGGTGAACGCCAGCTCCACTTCGGAGAGGGTGAACTCGCGCGGGGTCGCGCTCAGCAGCAGCAGCGTTCCGAGCGTGCGTTCGGCGACTTGGAGCGGTACGGCTAAGGCGGAGGCGAAGCGACCGGGCAGCGGCTCTTTGAGGTTCTGCGGGTGCTGCGCCAAGTCGGGCGCGGCGACAGGCGCGTTGAACGCATAGACCCAGCCGGGCAGACTGTATTGGACGTCGGGGCTGTAGCGCGCCAGCGTCTCCGACATCGGCTCGATATACACGGGGGTCAGGCGGTCAGGCTCGCGTCGGCTCGGCAGGTAGACCACCGTGTGGTCGTGCGGGATGAGCTCGTGCGCCGTGCGACAGAGCAGGCTCAGCACCTCGCGCAGGCTGCTCGTCTCGCCCAACTGCTGCGACAGGTCGTACAGCTGAGCCATGTGCTGGGCGCGTCGGGCGGTCTGCTCGTACAGCAGGGCGTTGGAGAGCGTGAGGGCGATGTGCCCCAGCAGCGGCGGAATCCAGTCGTAAGCGTCGGGCGCGTCGGGCGGCGCGGCCAGCGCGAGCAGCCCGATCGGCTTATCAATCAGCGTCAGCCCATAGGCGTAGTGGGCGCGCCCTGCCCAGTGCGTCTCGAACGGCTCGTCGCGCCAAGCGTCGGGCAGGGTGGCGGGGTCAATCTGCCCAGGCAACGGCCACGCGCCATACTGCAACGCCTGCAGCAGCATTTTACGGTTCTCGTCATACAGCCACACGCCGCCCCCTTCAGGCGACGCCTTGCGCATCAGCGACTCAATCGCCTCCAGCGCGTGCTGCAAACTCAAGTCCGCGCCGATACGCTTGGGCAACCGACTGAGCCATTTGAGGGCGCGCTCGCGCTGCTGCGCCTGCGCCTGCAAGGTCTGCATGCGCACGAGCAGCTCCAGCGGCGGGGCGAACTGCTCCAAAAGCGCGCGGTGCGTCGCGTCGAACGGTTCCGCGCGATTGAGCAACGCCAGCGCGCTTTGAGGCATGCTGGGCAACGGCGTCGCCACCCCCGTGCGAACCGCGCCTATCGCGTCCTGACGCGGCGGCTCGTCGTATAGCCACGCCTCGCCATGCAACAGCGTCGGCTCCAACAGCGTGTCGTGGGGACGCAGGCGCAACCCGCGCAACTCCTCCGCGCGTTCACCCACGATGTAGACGAACTCCACCTGCGCTTGGTGGGGCACAGGCAGCAGTAACAACGCTTGCCGCGCCTGCGTCTGCTCCATCAGCCAACGCAGCGCAGACTCAATCGCCTCGCCTGCAGGCATATCGCGCTCCAACCCTGCCAGCCACGCGCCCCATGCAGGCTGCACCATCTCGCTCAATCGGCGTATCGCCTCCAACGCTAATTTTCGAGCCGACCGCGCCGACTCCTGCCGCTCGTGCAAGGTTTTTTTGAGCGGTCGCCGAGCAAATCCAGTCAGCCTGCCCTACCCAGTATCTGCCCCACCAACAAAGATCGGGCATCACGCCGCCGCGCGCCTGCAATAGTTGTGCCAGCGTGCGCCCGTGCAGGTACTCCATCACGAAGTAGCCCGTGCCGTGCTGCTCAAAGACATCGTAGATCTGCACGATGTTGGGGTGGCGGAGGCTCGCCAGCAGTTGCGCCTCCTCGATGAGGCGTTGGCGGATGTGGTGGAACTCGTCGGGCGTGAGGCGTTGGGGCTGGACGGTGTAGGTCTGTGGGTCGCGGTAGCAGCCGTCAGGCAGGAGTTCCTTGACGGCGACAAGGCGGTTCAGGACGGTATCGTGGGCGAGGTAGGTGACGGCGAAGCCGCCCTGTCCGAGCGTCTTCTCGATGCGATAGCGTCCGTTGTTGAGGCGGACGCCGTAGGGCAACGCAAACGACGCGCCTGAAGTGCCACTCATCATGCTTCCTCGTTCGCCCCTTGCATTCAAAGTCCTGCTGCTTTGGGCGAATAGTGTCTGCGCGTTCGGAACGAGCGAACGCTCGAACCACTGGTCAGTCGGCTGCACGCACGGCTGACGGTTGAAGCAGGGCAGCTCGTAATCTACGACCTCAACAGCACGAACGGAACCACAGTAAACGGCGTGAAAGTGCAACGGCACGCGCTCCAAGCAGGCGACATCGTAGAGATTGGCGAGTCTCAGCTCCAAGTGTCGGCAGGAGCTTGAGGGGGCGCGTCGAATAACCGTTCGGTAGTGAGGTGAGACGCTATGAAACGATGGGCAACGATGCTGGGCGTTCTGATAGCAGCAATCAGCTGGGCGCAAGGACTGCAAGCAGGCGCCGCCGCCAATAAGATTACGCCGAGCAAGCAGGTTTATCTGGCAGGGTACGCCTCGAACCGACCCAACACAGGCGGCGTGCACGACGATATCTGGGCGCGCGCAGTGGTGGTGCAGGTCGGGCAGGAGCGACTCGCCATCGTCGTGTGCGACCTGTTGGGACTGCTGCGCGACGATGTGCAGCGGATCCGCCAGCAAGTCAAATCGGTACCCCCCAACCGCGTGATGGTGCTATGCACGCATGTGCATTCCGCGCCCGACACGATGGGACTGTGGGGACCCAATCCCCTGCAGTCAGGACGCGACCCCGACTATGTGAATTTCGTGATTGAGACGGCGGCGAAGACGGTGGACGAAGCCGCAAGCCGATTGCAACCCGCCACGGTGGGATTCGCGAAGACGACTGTCGAGGGCGTCTCGTATAACTACCGCATCGAGCGGATACTGGACACCGAAGCGGCGGTGATGCAGTTCCGCAGCAAGGCGGATGGCAAGGCGATTGCGACGCTCACCCACTTCGCGTGCCACCCCGAAGTGCTGAACAACGACCAACTCACCGCCGACATCTGCCACTGGTACTATCAACTGGTGGAGCGCGAGGTCGGGGGCGTGGCGATTTTCGCCAACGGCGCGCTGGGCGGCATGATTTCGCCCGCCGAAGACCCCAACTCCACAGCACCCAAAGGACGCGACTGGGCGCGCGCCGAGCGGTTCGGAACCGCCATCGCCCGAAAAGCCCTCGAAGCGATTGGCAAGGCGACCTTCACCGACGCCGTGTCGTTGGAACATCGCGAGGCGACCTACACAGTGACTTTGGAGAACGAGAACTTCAAACTCGCGCTCGCTGCAGGCGTGTTGCCGAAGGGCGCCTCGCTCGCCGACGGCAAAGTGACCACCGAGTCGCACCTGATTCGGCTGGGCGACGCTGTGATGTTCACCATGCCTGGCGAGGTGCTGCCCAATGTGGGTATCCTGCTCAAGCGGCTGCTCGCGCCGTATGGCAATCCTGTGTTCCTGTTCGGCATCGCCAACGACGAGCTGGGCTATATCTTGAGCTTGGAAGACTTCTATCTCGACCTATACAGCTACGAGCGCAGCATGTCGGTCGGCTCGGAGATAGGTCCTGCGATGGTGCAGGCGGCGCGGCAGATGACGGCGCAGCTGGCTCCGCGCACGCCCAGTGTCGCCGCTTCGGGCGAGAAATCCGCCGTGGAGCAGGAGCTGGAGCGGTATCTGGGGCGTTTCCGTCCCGACCGCGCGGGCAACTTCAAGGCGACCTATCGGCTCGTGCTGGAGGGCGCAGGGGAGTTCTACTTGCGCATCGCCGACGGCAAAGCCACAATAAGCAAGCAAGGCGACCCGACGGAAGCGGCGGTGACCATCAAAGCCCCTGCCGAGGTGTTCTTAGCCATCATCAACGGCAAGCGCGACCCGCTGGACGCCTACAACACGGGCGAACTGCAAATTCAGGGCGACATCGGGATCGCGCAGTATCTGCTGTTCGTGTTCGAGTGACGCCGCGGCGCGTTGGGGTATCCTCTATCTATGCCGCGTCGCCATCCGCTCTCGCCGATCCTGTTTCTGGTGCGCAATCCGGGGCGTAGCCTGCCCCTGACCTTAGTGCTGGCGCTGGCGGTGCTGACCATCGCCAGCGTCGTCGCGCTGCTCAACTCCATCGATCGCACGATTCTCAAAATCTACGATTATAACCGCTACTTCGCGGCGATTACCCCACGCGGCTCGAACAAACTCAAGCCAGCACTGGTGGAGCGCATCGAGCAGGCGCCTTACTACGGCGCGTCCTACGAGACGGTGGTCTGCTTTATGAACGCGGAGACCATCGTGGGCAAGATGCCGTTCGTGATTTTCGGGCTGGAGCAGGCGCAGATGGAGTCGCTGGCGGCGCGCTGTCGGCTCACGCTGAAGGAAGGTCGCTATCCCAAGCCGGGCGAGGCGGGCGTGGCGCTGTCGGAGCCGCTGATGCGCAACAAGAACCTTCAAATCGGCGATGTGGTGCTCTCGCCCTTTATTCCCGACCAGTACGCGCCTGTGCCCGTTCGAGTGGTGGGCGTCCTCAAGGGCGATACTTGGCTGGCGATTGGTTCGTTCGAGTTCATTCGCGATAACTTCTTCCCGCCCACACGCAACCTGCTGATTTTCGCGACGGAGCCGCGCCAGCAACCCAAGTTGGACGCTTGGATCCGTGAGACGCTCAAAGGCGAGCAGGCGCGCGTATGGACTTATGCCGAGCTGCAAGAGGAGACGCACCGCGCCTTTCGCAACCTCTATTTCATCACGGGTATCGTGGTCGTGGTGGTGTCGGTGATGCTAGCGACGATGACCGGGCTGCTCGCGAACATCTACTTCCAGCAGCGATTGGTGGAGTTTGGCTTGCTGCAGGCGATAGGCTTCACGCGCTTGGGCTTGCTGATGCGGGTGTCGCTGGAGACCATCACGGTCGTCGCGCTGGGCTGGGTGTTGGGCGTGCTGAGCGCGATGGGCATCCTGCTCTGGGCGAAAGTGCGCATCATGGAGCCGCGCGGACTGTATATCGAGCCGCTCGACCCGATTGCCTATCAGTATACGCTGCCTGTGCCGCTGATGGTGCTTGGCTTCGCGCTGTTCACCATCGGCTGGCGTCTGCGCACTTTTGACCCCGTGGCGATTGTGGAGCGCAGGATTGTGTAGCTACTCCAGCGGAATGCGCCAGCAAAACTCGCCGTAGAAGCGGCGCTGCATCTTAGGCTGAAGCGTGTCCAAGCCGAGCATGATGCGCCAGTGTGCGGACTCATATCCAAGCATCACCATCGGATAAGGTTGCCAATAAGTTACCCACAACGCGTCCCCGTGAACATCCCAGCGGAGCGCCAGCGCGAGTCGCCAATCGGCGTGGTGGGTGGCGATGACCCCGAAGCGGCGTGCGCCGTCGCGTTGCCAGAGGGCGATTTCCGTGCGGGGGCGCGCCGCGCGTTCGAGTGCTTGCTCCGACACACGCCCCTCCAACAACGGCGGCGCGCGTAGGAACCCATCGGCGTCGGGCGTGAGTTGGTTCACGCGCACCGTTGCATTAATCCGCTGCGCCGTTCGCACGCGCAGATGGCTCCACAGGTTCTCAACGGACAGGCTGACGCCCCAGCGGTTGGTCTGCAGCGCGATGCCTGCGTGAGCGGCATAGCCGTATCCGCCGATGCGCGAGGCTGGCACGCCGCGCGTCGTGAGCAAGGTGAGCTCGCCTGCGAAAGCGTCGCCTTCCTTCTGACCCTGCAGCTGTCCTTGCTGAACCTGTTGCAGATGGAGATAACTGAACCCGATATGATAGCGTAGGCGAATCGCCTCAACGGCAAGGTCGCCCCGATAAGTCAGCGTCCAACAGTTCACGGCGGAACGATTGAGCGTTGCCTCGACAGAGTAGCGCGTATCCTGACGCAAGCGTCTCTGCTCGCTTTCTAAAAATAGGCGTGCAGCGCCCCGATTGCCCTCGAACCAGTTTGCCAAACCGTAAGTATACGCCAGTTCCCACTGTTGCCAGCGGAGCCTTGCTTCGTATGCCTGAACGCTGATGAGGTAGGCGCGCGTTGCAGCGTGGTTTGTTTCAGAAACTTTGCGCTGGAGGGGGCGTAGATTGGTATCCGCCAGGTACAGCGCGCGCGTTTCTATTGCACGCTCTGGGAAGTCGGTTTCGTTGGGGGATGTCCCCAGTGGGTTTTGGAGCGGCGTGAAGACCGCCTGTGCGCTCCCTACAACCATCATCAGGCTAAAGAGCGCGCCAGCCATCCAGTGTTGGGGAGAGCGTTGCGCTCTCCCCCCAAGTGTCTGGCTCACTCTTCCAACAAGAGCAGCGAGTTCACCGTCTCAAAGGTATTGTCTATGTAGCGCACGAGGTAGGCGTCGCCCAAGTCGGAAAGCCCCAGCGCGCTCGCCTTGCCAATCTGCGCCACAGCCGTTCCGTCAGGCTTGCTGATATCGCCTGACGCTGTATCGGTCTCGGCGTCGTAGCGGAGCGTCATGCGCAGGTTGGACGGCGTGTGGGTCATCTGCAAGGCGGCGGTTTCAAACGGCTGCGCACGCTCCACACAGCCGTCCCGCACGCGCAGGTTGCCCACGAACTCGCCTTCCATCTGCTCCTCGCCCAACTCCAACCGCAGTACAATTCGCATGCGCGCAGGGGAGAGGTTTGGCTCGGGGACGACATTGAAATAGATGAGTGCGCGTCGTCCGATACGCGGCGTTATGTTCCCGTTGAACTCGAAGTTGCCGCGCGGGAACTGCTCCAGCGGGATGGTACGGAGTTCGAGGGGGTTCTCGGCTGTCGGGTTCTTCCAGTGGGCGTTGACTGTGCCCACCAAAGTATCGTTGGGGGTGCGATACTCCACCTGCGCGCGGAGTCGCACGGGGTGCGGTTCACTGCCCACGCGCTGGAACTGCGCCTCCACCTCGCGCATGAGCAGGGTACGGTTCT
>JBKBKS010000112.1:0-7635 GCA_046294565.1 Fimbriimonadales bacterium | reverse complement strand
AGCGTCACCATGAACTGCTCCTGCCGTTCGGGCGGAAGCGTCACCAGTCCCATGGCGCGGGCGGCGAGGTACTCGCGGTAGAGCTTGAGCGAGCCTTTGGTCCCCAGGACTCCGACCCGCATGGCGCCGGTCTGGGCGGCGGCTTCGGCGGCGGCTTCGGTCGCTAAACGATACTCGTTTCCCATCGTGGAGGGGCGTTCCCCCAACCCCTCCACGAAGTATCACGGAGGAGGACTATACGGATGAGAAAAGGAATCTGGAGCGTGTTTACGACTGCCCTGCTCTCAGGGACCATCGCCCTGAACGCATGGGGCAGCGACGACTACTTGGTCTCCATCCATCTGATGGACGCGGACCTGATTACGGCGGTCAAGGCGATTGCGCAGCAGGTGAAGGCGGAAGTTGTCTTCGAGCCAACCGACGAGCCGTACCAGCGCATCAGCTTCATCAAGATTGACCAGAAGCCTTTCGAGCAGGTGCTGGGCTACATTTGCCAGTCGGCGGGCGCGACTTTCCGTAAAGAGGCGAATGGCGTGTATGTGATTGGGCGTCCGAAACCGACGCCTGCCGTCCCCCCTGCCCCTCCCACACCCCCCAGCGAGGCTCAGAAGCCGCTGGTGGTCACCGAGCGCATTCCCCTGCGCTACAGTCGCGCGTCGGATATCGTGCGCATCATCAAGACCGAGATGATGACCGATGATCCATTCGCCGAGCTGCGCGATTTTGTGAACCGCACGCTGCAACAGAGCGCGCCGGGCATGCAGGTTCCTGTTCCCCCCAGCGTACCCACGCGACTCGATGGCAACCCAGCTATTCCTTATAACAACACGCCTGTTGCCAACCCCAGCGAGATGACGCCTGATGTCGGTGAAGGGCAACGCGGCGGGTTCGGCGGTCAACCGGGCGGCTTTGGCGGTCAGCCTGGCGGGTTCGGCGGTCAACCGGGCGGCTTTGGCGGTCAGCCCGGCGGGTTCGGCGGTCAACCGGGCGGCGGGCTGGCAGGTCAGGGGGCATCAGGCATCCTTGTCCCTGAGAACTTGGATGGCATCGTCGCGAACGACATCGACAACTCGCTGATTATCCGAGGCACCCCTGAAGCGATCGAGTATGTGCGTCGCATCCTGCGCTTCCTTGACATCGCGCCGAAGCAGGTGCTTATCCGCGCCGAGTTCATTACCGTTACGCGCAACGACGCTGAGAAGTTCGGCATCGACTGGAACCTCGCGCGAGTGAACCTACAGACAGGCACGGCAGGATTGGCAGACCGAACTGCGCCGATCTTTGTGAACTACGCTTCGGGCAACCTTGTGGCGAACCTACGCGCGCTGCTCAGCGAAGGGCGCGGGCGTGTGGTGAACGCGCCAATTGTGGTCACTCAGAACAACAGCCCCGCCACGGTCGTGTTCTCCACCACCGACTATATCGAGCAGCAGTTCGTGGTGTTCAACCAAGCGGGTCAGCCAACCACCTTCACTCAGCCCGTGCCCATCCCCGTGCCGACACAGCTCACCGTGACGCCGCGCGTGAACGCCGACGGCACGATTACGCTCTCGCTCTTCCCACAAATCTCCACTGTCGGGCGAGTGCGCGTGGGCGCGCGCGACCTGCCGCGCTTCGACACACAGTTCGTGTTCACCGTGCGACGCATCCGCAACGGCGAGACGATGGTGCTGGGCGGACTGGTGACACGCAGCGACAATAGTGTCTCCACCAAAGTGCCCCTACTGGGCGACCTGCCAGTGATCGGGCAGTTCTTCCGAGGGCGCGACCGCGCAATCGTGGAGTCGGAGCTGCTCATCTTCGTGACGGCGACCGTGCTGGACGACGAAGAGGGCATGGGCGGCTCGCTGGCGCCCTGACACTTGCTCTTTCCGTGATACCGAGCTGCAGGGGCGCACGCCGCCCTTGCAGCTCGTCTTACTAACGATGCCACACCTCTACCTGATTGGCAACATGGGCAGCGGCAAGACCACCGTCGGCAAACAGGCTGCCGAGAGGTTAGGGCTGCCCTTCTATGACCTTGACGCGCTTATTGAGCAAGCGTCAGGCGCAACTATTTCCCAACTCTTTGCTCGGCATGGCGAGGCGCATTTCCGAGATTTAGAGACGCGCTTACTTCAAAAGATTGCCCACTTACCCTCCGCAGTGGTCGCGACAGGCGGCGGAGTGGTGCTGCGCGACGCCAACCGTCAACTGATGCAACAGACCGGCTGGATGGTCTATCTCCAAGCGTCGCCGCAGACGCTCTGGGAACGCCTGCAATCGGCGTCCGACCGACCGCTGCTCCAAACCGCAGACCCTCGAGGTACACTCGCGCAGATTGCCCAAGCGCGTGAACCGCTCTACCAAGAGGCAGACTGGGTGGTGGAGACCGACGCGCGAACGCCCGACCAAGTCGCCGAGTGCGTCATGCGCATCTACCGCCCCACACCCGACGCGCCGCTCACTGTGTCGGTGCTGCCGAACCAACCGCACGGCTACCCCGTGTGGATCGCGCCTGCACTGCGCACGCACATAGCGAACAGAATTTTGGACGCCGTGCGCCCCACACGCATCGCTCTCCTGACCCACACGCCTCTCAAACGCTGGGCGGAGCCGATACGCACCCTGCTGGAGAGTCAAGGCGTCCCCGTTGCGATACGAACCCTGCGCTCAGGCGAGCGCGTCAAGACGCTTCGCAGCGCAGAGCGCCTTTATGTGCAGCTGCTGCAAGCGGGCATGGATAGAAGCGGGCTACTGATTATTCTGGGCGGCGGCGTGCTGGGCGACTTGGGCGGGTTCGTCGCCGCCACCTACATGCGCGGTATCCCCTATGTGCAGGTTCCAACCACACTTCTGGCGCAGGTCGACTCCAGCGTCGGCGGCAAGGTCGCTGTCGATCTTCCGCAGGGCAAGAACCTCGTGGGCGCGTTCCATCAGCCGACGCAAGTGTGGATTGACCCCGAACTGCTGCAGACGCTACCGCCGCGCCACTGGCGCAACGGCTTCGCGGAGATGCTCAAGTACGGCGCGGCGCTCCATCGCGGGCTGTGGCGACGGCTGCAGACGATGCTGGCGCAAGGCGTCATCACCCCCAACCGCGTGCGCAAAGACGCCTCGCGATGGACGCTGCCTATCGCGCAGTGCGTGCGCCTCAAAGCGCAGGTAGTCGCCGAAGATGAACGCGACCTCACGGGCAGGCGCGCCCTGCTGAACTTCGGACACACCGTCGGACACGCCCTCGAAACCGCACTGGGCTACCGAGAGTGGCTCCACGGCGAGGCAATCGCCGTCGGGATGCTCGCGGAGGCGGAGTTGGGGCAGATTCTCGGCATTACTCCCACCGAGATCGTACAAGAGCTGCGTGAAACCCTCGCCCGCGCAGGACTGCCCACCTGCCTGCCTACATCGGTTAGCCCCGACGCGCTCCTCGACGCGATGCGCCGCGACAAGAAACGCACCGGCGACTCGCTCAACATCGTGCTGCTACATGCGATAGGAAACGCGCAACTAACGCCGAATATCGAAACCTGCGCCTTGCGCGAGGCGTTAGAACGATGCGCACCCTCTTAGCGTTCGGCTGGCTGATTGTGGCGCTGTGGGCGTTCTGGCTTGCCTACGGTGTGGCGGAACCTACAGAGCCGCTCTATCGTGTCGGCGCAGCGCTCTACGCGATTGTGTTGACGCTTAGCCTCGTTGTTGCCGCCCGTGAAGCGCTGGCGACATCCAAACAAGGAGGTTCAACTAAGCCGTGAGGCTCTTGCCGCGAGTGCTCGCTGGGTTCCTAATCGCCGCCCTCTCCCTCACTGTCGGTCTCGGTCAAGACTTGCGCGCCCCGTTAGACCCCGTGTTCCCCTCACGCCTACTGACAGGCGTGCGTCAAGAGGGCTACACCGAGTATCGCGTGGAGTTTCCGAGCGCGCTTCAGAGCGCATACCCCGCCAACAACACCGTGCATGCGTGGTGGTTAGTGCCTGCCGAAGGCGCAGGACGCTTCCCCACTGTCGTTATGCTCCACACTTTGGGTATCCGTCGCCCAGAGTTGGAGATGGGGTTGGCGCGTGAGCTCGTGCGCAACGGCATCGCCGTGTTCCTAATGACCCTGCCCTACCATATGAACCGCACGCCTCCAGGGCATGGCAGCGGCGATATGATTCTCACGGGCGACATCCCACTGCTCCGCGAGGCGGCGGTACAAGCCACTTGGGATGTGCGCCGCGCTTTCGATTGGCTGCAGCGCCAGCCCGAAACCGACCCCGAACGGATAGCACTGGTGGGCATCAGTCTGGGCGCCATTCTCGGCGCGACGGCGCTGGCGTCCGAGCCGCGCGCCCACAGCGCGGTGCTAATTCTGGGCGGCGCAGACTTGGCGCATGTGCTGTGGGACTCCGTGCTTGCCATCCGCGCCCGCGCGCGCCTGCGCCGCGAGGGCTACACCCTCGAACGCCTGCGCGAGGAGCTCGCCCCCGTCGAGCCGCTGAACCTGCTCACATCTGAACATGGCGAGAAGACCTTCGTGATCGGCGCACGGTTCGATATCGTCGTGCCCACCGAAGATACCGAGAAACTCATTCGTGTGCTGGGCGCGCCGCGAGTGTTCTGGCTCAATACGGGACACTTCGGCGGCGGGCTGGTGCAGCGACCGCTGTTTCGGTTGGTGCGCCAGTACCTACAGGCTCGATTCGAGGGTCAGCCGCTCGGCAATCCACCCAGCCTGCTCGCGCCCACCCTACGCATCGGCGCCATCTACAGCGCAGGACGCGATTTTCGCCTCGCCCTCGCCACCGACTTCTGGCGATCGGACAAGAACGGCTCGCTGTTTGTATCGGGCGTGCTAACCCCGCGCGGCGGCTCGCTCTTCGCAGGCGCACGCCTGAAGCTCGGCTTCTCGGCAGGCGTGGAAATCACCGCCAAGCGCGCCTACGGCGCACTCTTCTGGCACTTCGTGCTGTGAAGCCCTTCACCCCCCCTTGACAAACTCGCTCGCTTTCGGGTATTATTTAGCCACGCTAAACATCTGAGGAGGCTATACCGTGACTGAGAAAACGCCCTTACTGGAAGTGCGCAATCTGTGGGTGAAACTGCCCGACGAGGAAGACCACATCATTCGCGGGTTCAATCTAACGATTCGCGCGGGCGAAGTGCACGCGCTGATGGGACCGAACGGCTCGGGCAAGTCGACGCTGGCAAAAGTGCTTTCGGGACATCCGGGCTACGAAGTAACCGACGGCGAGGCGCTATTCCGCGGCGAGGACATCTTGGAGATGGAACCCGACGACCGCGCCCGACTGGGGCTGTTCCTGGCGTTCCAGTACCCGATGGAAGTGCCCGGCGTCACCATCGCGAACTTCATGCGACTCGCCTACCAGCGACGCTTCGATACCGAAGTCAAATATACCGACTTTTATAAGATTCTGCTCCAACACCTCAAAAAACTGGAGATGGACCCCAGCTTCGCAGGTCGCCCCGTGAACGAGGGGTTCTCTGGCGGCGAGAAGAAGCGATTCGAAATCGTGCAGATGTCGCTGCTGGAGCCTGTGCTTGCCGTGCTGGACGAGACCGACTCCGGGCTGGACATCGACGCGCTCAAGATTGTATCCAACGGCGTGAACATGATGCGCTCGCCCGAACGCTCGTTCCTTGTGATTACGCACTACCAGCGCATTTTGAACTATATCACACCCGACTATGTGCATGTGATGGTTGAGGGGCGCATCGTGCGCTCGGGCGGCGCCGAGCTCGCCGTGCAACTGGAAGAGAAAGGCTACGACTGGGTGCGCGGCGAACTCGCAACCGCTCCCTAAGGAGGTATCCTACCATGGCACAACAAGATATTCTGAACCTGGATCAGGACTATACGCAGAAGTACGGCTTCTACGACGACATCGAGCCAGTGTTCCAAACGGAACGCGGTCTCACGCGCCGCGTGGTCGAGGAAATCTCGTACCAGAAGAACGAACCCCAGTGGATGCGCGAATTCCGTCTGCAAGCCTACGAAATCTTCATGAGCAAGCCGATGCCCACTTGGGGACCCGACTTGTCGCGCCTGCACTTCGATGAGATTGTCTACTATATCAAGCCCACCGAGCGTCGGGGGCGCAGCTGGGACGAAGTGCCCGAAGACATCAAGCGCACCTTCGACCGATTGGGCATCCCCGAATGGGAGCGCAAGTTCCTCGCGGGCGTCGGGGCGCAATATGATTGTCTGACGGCTGATACGATGGTCTTCACTGAAGACGGCGCGGTGCGCATTGCGGATATCAAGGCAGGGCAGGTCGTCTACTCCCTCGATCCGAGTACCCGCCGACTTGTCAAGCAGCGGGTGCGAGGCGTTGCGTATAAGGGGCAGCGTGCGGTGTTCGAAGTGAAAGTAGCCGGGCGCACCCTCAAAGCCACCTTCAACCATCCTTTTTACGCGCTTCTCTACGAAAGGTCTGAGGGGAAGCAACGAGGGCGATTCCGCACGGAGTGGCGCTACCTCTCTGACCTCAAGGTCGGCGACTATATCGCGATAACCAAGCAACTCCCTGACGACGGAAAGCCCTATCCGCTGCCTCAAATAACGCTCGCGCGCCCCTACAAGGGACGCAATCAGTTCGGCGAGTTCGAGGTACACCTCGACACATGGCTTTACACCCGTCAGCAGAAGCGGCTCTGTATGCCAACCGAGACAAACGAAGCGTTCATGTGGTTTCTGGGCGCTTTCTTAGGCGATGGCGGGCTTCGCAGGAAGGGCAAAGATAAGCCCAAGACAATCATCGACATCGCGTTCCCCGCTTCGCAGCCCGAAATACGCGAGCGTCTCGCCGATGTAATGTGTGAAGCGTTCAACTACCAACTGCGTTTCGACAAGGACGCTTACCGCGTGCGCATTCACAGCACGCCAATCGCGCGGCTCCTCGAAGCGCTTGGCGTGGGCGGCAACGCCCACACAAAGTCCGTGCCCGACTGGGTCTATGGGCTGCCGCGCAGCCAGAAGCTGGCGCTCCTTGCTGGCTATATCGATGCCGACGGCGGCGTTCGAAATACCGATACATCCAACGATGTCTTGCTCACCAGCGTCAACAAGCCGATGCTGGAGGCGATGCATCGATTGGCGCTCATGTGTGGACTGCGCGTTTCGAATATCTACTCCTTTACCTCGCGCTCTACTTACAAGGGGCGCACCACGGAGCGCGTTGGCTACCGATTCCTCATCATGGGCGACCTGACGCCGCTGGCAGAGTATTCGGTCAAGGTTCAGAGGAACCATACAACACGCCGGTACTATCATCACTACAACTCTCACCACGGCTCCCCCCTGAATGCCTATACCAGCGAAGATATTGGCTTTGCGCCCATCGAATCGATAACCTATCTCGGCTTCGAGGACACCTTTGACATCGAGGTTGAGGGGGTTCATAACTTTGTGGCTGAGGGTATCGTGGTACACAACTCCGAGGTGGTCTATCACAACCTTGCCAAGCAGTGGGAAGAGCAGGGCGTCATCTTCGTGGACACCGATACCGCCGTGCGCGAGTACCCCGACCTGGTAAAAGAGTATTTCGGCACGATTATCCCTCCCCACGACAACAAGTTCGCCGCGCTGAACTCGGCGGTGTGGTCGGGCGGCTCGTTTGTGTATGTGCCTGCTGGGGTGCATGTGGAAATCCCGCT
>JBKBKS010000111.1:0-7696 GCA_046294565.1 Fimbriimonadales bacterium | reverse complement strand
CCAAGACCAGCCAGAATAAAATGTGAATGGTTGCCCAGATAGCGTGTCTCGGCTCGCTATGAGTGTTTCCGATTAACCGAAAAACGCTCTTGAGTTTTGGCATGCACGTTTACAAAGCCACAACCCGCCCCAGCCTGCTTGACTCATCCGCTGCCAGTGTGGCTGCCAGTGTTCGGACGCCTTCGTGGTAGTCGGCGCGGATGAGACTTCTATCGCCGGTGCGTATCGCCTCCAGAAACGCCTGCGACTCGCGCAGGTAGGGGTTGTCGCGCGAGTGGTACTCCTCTTTGCGATTCGCCTCGCTCTCCACCATACGCCCCCATGATACCTCAATCACGCGGTGGGGAGTGTAGACCTTCAGCCCCACTTCGCCAGGCACATGCAAACCGTTCGTGTCGGTAATCACGCCCACGGCGCCGTTCGCGAATTGCAAACACACCACATCGCTCACATGCACATCGCCGTCGGGGTAGTGTAGGAGTTCGCGGTTATTCACGCTGTAGGCGAACACTTCCACGATTTCGCCCACGAGGTAGCGTGCGAGGTCGAAGATGTGCGTGGTCTGCTCCACCAGTTGTCCGCCGGAGAGTTCGTGTTTGCGCCACCAAGGCACGCCGGGCATCCCGCCTTCCCATGTGCCTTTGACCATCAGCACGGGCAGTCCCTGCAGTCGCTCCTTCGCGCGTTCAGTCGCGCCGTAGTAGCGGAAGTGGTAGCCGACCATGCTGAGGATTCCCGCTTTTTGAATAGCAGCTTCGATGCGCTTCGCCTGCTCCAGCGTGCGCGCGACGGGTTTCTCGATAAACAGGTGTATCCCGCGTTCGGCGGCGGCTTCCTCGGCGCCTTCGTGTGCATAGGGGGGCACGCAGATGTAGAGCGCGTCTAACTGTTCTTCGTCCAGCATGGTGCGCCAGTCGGTGTAAGCGCGCCCGCCGAAGCGCTGTGCGGCGCGCTGGGCGCGTTCGGCGTCGATGTCGCAGAAGGCGATGGGCTGCGCCTCTTCAAGCTGGCTCAGCGCGTCGAAGTGCGCCTGAGCGATTCCGCCCGTGCCGACAAAGCCGATGCGAATGGGCATAGAAAAAAGCCTCCACCCGCGAGATTCGAGAAGGCAGAGGCGTTTCCTGCAAAAAATTAGTCGGTTTACGCGCCTACTCGCCCACCGCGCCGAAGTTGAACAGCACAATCAGCAGGTCGCTGTCATCGATGTAGTTGTCGCCGTTCAGGTCGTACTGAGGCGCGTGGCTGCCGAAGTTGAGCAGAATATAGAGCAGGTCGGCGTCGTCGACGAGGTTATTGCCGTCCACATCGCCGTTGAGCAGGCGCACCTGTATCTGCGCAGGCTGGTCGACCTCCAGCGCCACGCTGGGGACACGCCCGAACAGCGAGTTGTGGATGCGGATCTTGATATCGTGTTCTCCGACGGGAGTGTCGTGCAGTTCCACTGTGCCGTCGGAGTTCAGGGCGGCTATCGTCTCATACTTGAGTTCTCCGTCTTGGTAGAACTGCACGATGGCGTTGCGTCCCTCATAGCCGCCGTTCCAGCCGTCCACATCGCCGCCTGCCCACAGGAAACCGCCCAGCGGTCCGAAGGCGGTGAGGCGTCCATCGCCGTTGACCACATAGACCGTGCCGTCGCCGCCAATCGCAGGCGAGGCGTACCAGTTTGCCGTGCCGATACTTGCCTGCCAGCGCACCAGTCCACTGGAAGGTGCGAGTGCGTAGACAGTGCCGCCATTATTGCCTACCGCGTAGACCACGCCGTCCGCGCCCACGGCAGGCGCGCTGCCGCGATAGGTTCCTGTATGACGCCACAGAAGCGACCCCGTGTGCGTGTAAGCCCGCACCTCGCCGCCAGAGTGAGTTATGTAAACGCGGTCGTTCGTGATGGCAACGCCCGATTCTAAAACCGCATTCACGGGAACCGCCCACTGCAGTACGCCCCCTGTGCTGACCGCGCGGAACATCCCGTCCCATGCGCCGAAAAAGACGCGATTGCCTGCCAAGCCAATCGTGCCCTGCACGGGGTAGAACACGGGGAACCGCCAGCGGAAGGTTCCGTCGGGGTTGACGGCGTTCAGATAGCGCGCCGAGCCGACATAAATCGCGCCGTCCTCGCCGAAACAGGGCGTGCTGTTCGCCTCTGTGTCCAAGTAGAGCCGCCACGCCAGCGTGCCGTCGGGGTTGATGCAATAGAGATAGCCGCCGGGGATCTGCCCGTTCGTCACATAGATGCGCCCGTCGGGACCAATCGCCGGCGAGGAGCGCACTTCCGCGCCGCCCAGATAAAAGCTCCACAAAAGTGCGCCGTTGGTGGGGTTCAAAGCGACTAAGAGTGCATCGCCGGGGTTCACTAACGCATAGACTGTGCCATCCACGCCAATCGCGGGTGTGCTGTTCGCCGCGGAGTAGCCTGCGTTCCAGAGCCAGCGTCGTTGTCCGTTCGGGTGCACCGCGTGGACGCCGTTCGTCGCGCCGAAGTAGATGGTTCCGTCTGCCGCCACGACAGGCGAGGCGTAGGAATGGCTCCCTCCGTTATAGTTCCAGCGCACGCTGCCGTTCGTCGGCGCGCCGTGCGTGGCGCGGCGCGTGTTCTGATAGTCCTTGCCCAGCGCGGGCCACGGCGCGTCCGGCTGCAACTGCGCCCAACTGACTCCGATGCAGAGGCTCAGCCCTGCGATGGCTATCGTTCGCATAGTCGGCTCCTTTCCAGCGTCTATTATACACCATTTTCGCGACGCGACGCCTGTGAAAAGTACGAAATCGGGGTTGGGTACACTTAGGGGGGATGGAGAAGGTGCTTCTGGCAGCGCCGCGCGGCTTCTGCGCGGGCGTCGCCTATGCGATTGAAGTGGTCGATCTCGCGCTGGAGGCGTTCGGCGCGCCCCTCTATGTGCGCCACGCGATTGTGCATAACGAGCATGTGGTGCGCTCGTTCGAGCAACGCGGCGTCATCTTCGTGGAAGACTTGGACGATGTGCCTGAGGGGGCGAATGTGGTGTTCAGCGCGCATGGCGTCTCACCCGCCGTGCGCGAGCAAGCGCAAGCGCGTCGCCTCAATGTCATCGACGCGACCTGCCCGCTGGTGAGCAAGGTGCATCGTGAAATCACGCGCTTCGCACGGCAGGGATATCATATCCTCTATATAGGGCATCGGGGGCATGTGGAAGCCATCGGCAGCATGGGGCACGCCCCAGACCAAATCACGCTCATCGACAATATCGAGGAGGCGGAGACCGTGCAGCCCCCAGCAGGCGCGCCGCTCGCCGTCGCCACGCAGACCACTCTGAGCGTCGACGAGGTGAACCAAATCCTAAGTATCCTGCGCCGCCGCTTCCCCCATCTGGAACAGCCGAAAAAGGAGGACATCTGCTACGCGACCACCAACCGCCAGACCGCTGTGAAAGCCCTTGCCCAGCAAAGCGACATGGTGTTGGTGGTGGGCAGTCGCACGAGTAGCAACTCGAACCGCCTGCGCGAGGTCGCCGAGGCGCAGGGCGCGCCTGCTTACCTGCTGCTGGAGCCAGAGGAAGTGCGCTTGGAATGGGTACAGCAGGCGCGTGTGATAGGCGTTACCAGCGGCGCGTCCACCCCCGAACGTTCCACCGAAGCCATCATCGGCAAACTGCTGGAGTATGCTCCCAACGCGACGGTCGAGACGCTCAAAGTGCTGGAGGAAGATGTGGAGTTCATCCCGCCGCGCACGCTGATTGCCCAAGCCCAAGCGGCGCGTAAAGCGTAGGGGCGAGGCGTTGCGACTCTTGTCGGGTAGAATGCCGATGCTATGGGGCTTGGTCAAAACCGAGTAGCGCGGTTGGTGCGCCTATTAACCTATCGTCTGCTCGCGGAACTTGAGCCAGCCGATGAGGAGCCATGCACCGCCGCTGAGCAGCGCATAGCCCGCCAGCGCGCCCAGCACCCACCACGGCGCTAAGTCCCAGTCGAACACCACCTTCTTGCTCATATCGAAATAGTCGTAGTGGGGCAATACCCCGTACAACAGGTTCAACCATAGCGCGTTCAGCCCGTGTTCCCAGTGCGCCATCAGCAGCAGGCGATTGAACACGCCTGAACCGAACGCCAAGATGAGCGTCAGGGTGACATTCGCAGCGGGCGTAAGGTACAGCGAGAGCGCAATCGCCATCGCACAGAGCCAGCCAATCCCCATCAGTTTGAGCAGCACATATTGCATAAATATCGGCTTCACAGCGACGCCCAGCGCGAGCAGTAGCCCCAGCGTCGCCAATACCAGCAGCAAGAAGCACAAACTCGCGGTGAAGTATGCCGTCGCCCACTTGCCCAGCAGCAACTGCCCGCGCGTGATGGGGCGCGCCATCAGCGGATAGATGGTGCGCCGCTGCATCTCCTCAGGAATCTGACGCGCCGCTATCAGCACGGTCAAGATGGTGGTCATCACGCCAATCGCGGTGAACGCCACATCCTTCACAAAAATCTCCAGCCCCTGCACGCCAAACACGCGAAACGCCGACGCCCCCAACACTAACAGCATAGTCAGAATCAGCACCACATATAAGTCCTTGCGACGGATGGTCTCCAACAGTCCTGCCGTCATTAGCGCTCGGGTGATTTGGAATGTGCGTGTCATGCTGCGTGTACCTCCGCTTCGAGAATATCGCGTCCCGCTTGCACAGTGCGGATGAAGTAATCTTCCAGCGAGTCCACACGCCCCGCGAGTTCGCTCAGTCGATGTTGGGCGATAAGCGCGCCTTGGTGGATAATCAAGATGCGGTCGCAGATGGACGCCACTTCCGCCAGTTCGTGCGAGGAGAAGAAGATGGTTGTGCCACGGGCGCGTTGGCTTGCCAGCAGGTCGCGCAGCTCGCGCTTGCCGATGGGGTCTAAGCCCGACGAGACCTCATCCAGGATGAGCAGTTTCGGATCGCCCAGCAGGGCTTGGGCAATCCCGACGCGCTGCAACATCCCCTTCGAGAGGTTCTTGTTGAGCGTGTGCATCTTGGGGGCGAGGTTCACAGCCTCCAGCAGCGCCTCGATTTGCGCGTGGAGCGTGCGTTTGCGCAACCCGTGCAGTTCGCCGTAGAGGCGCAGCGTCTCGTAGGGCGTGAGATACGGCGAATAGAGCGCGGTTTCGGGCAGGAACCCCACCAGTTGACGGGCGCGGGCGTCCGTCGCGTCCATCCCGAAGATGCGCACGACGCCCCCGCTCGGCGGCTGGAAGCCCATCAGCGTCTTGATGGTGCTGGTCTTGCCTGCGCCGTTCGCGCCCAGAAACCCAACAATCTCGCCCTCCTGCACTTCGAAACTGAGATGGTTCACGGCGCGGAAGGGCGGTTTGAACCATCGTCGATACAGCACCACCAAATCGCGCACTTCAATCGCCAACATCGGCATAGATTATCGGCGCGTCGGTGATTTTTCGCGAGGGGTATGTGCTATAATACACACGATGAAACGGCTGAACTTCACTTTAGATGAGGAGACAATCCGCTTGCTGAATCGGATTGCTAATCAATACTATCACGGCAACAAGTCGCAGGCGGTGCGTGCGGCGGTCGAGTCGCTGGCGGCGCACTTGGGTCATGAGGGCTGGATTGTGGCGGGCTTTGTGCCGGTCTCGGTGGAGCGCGACGCCGAGTGCCACACTTGTCATCGCCATTTTGGGGCGGGCGAGACCCTCTATCGTCCCGTGTTTCGTAAGGGGCGCGCTCACAACGCGATGCAGCAGCTCCCCCGCGAGCAGTGGCTGGAGTGCAGCGACTGCGCCCAAGTGCTGGCGGAGTAAGCGACCCTACATCACTTCCGCCTTCTTCAGTTTGCTCTCGTACACAGGCTCCGCGAAGGCGAAGGAGCGGCGCACCTCACTGATTTTGACCTTGCTAATCGCCTGTTTGGGCGGCTCGGTCTCCCAGAGGATGAGGTAGCCGTCTTTGGTGAAGGCGACTTTGCTCTCCTCGTCGATGGCGGAGGGGGTCAGCTGGCACTCCACGACTTGGAGCAGTTTGTAGGGCAAGTGTTGTCGCTTGAGCGTCTCCAGCGCGCCGCTCTGGATGCGGTACTCATCGATGGGCAGCTCAGGTCGGGCGCGGGCGAACAGCCCCACCTCCAGATTATGCTCCAGCAGGTCGATGTTCACGCCGTCCTCGCCGACAAGGTGTTCGATGACGCTGGGGTGCGCTTCGATGAGATAGGCTTCCACCTGCTCTTTGCGGGCGCGCGCTTCCAAGTCGCGTTCAATCCATAGGCTCACCGTGTCGGGCGCAGGGATGCGTCCGCGTCCGTGGCAGGTGGGGCATGGGCGGGTGAGGCTCTCCGTGACCGATTCGCCCGTGCGCTTGCGCGTGAGCTCCACCAGCCCCAGCGAGCTGATGCGCCCAATACGGAACCGCGCGCGGTCGCGCTTGAGCGTGCGCTGCAACGCCTGCATCACCTGACGGTGGTCGCTCTTGCGCCCCATGTCGATGAAGTCCACCACTATAATCCCGCCGATGTCGCGCAGGCGCAGCTGGCGACACACCTCCTCGACTGCCTCAAGGTTCGTTTTCAGAATCGTCTCCGCCAGCGAGGTCTTGCCCGTGAACTTGCCCGTGTTCACATCGATGGCGGTAAAGGCTTCGGTCTCGTCGATGGTGAGGTAGCCGCCCGACTTGAGCCACACCTTGCGGCGCATCAACCGTTCCATCTCCTTCTCGATGTTGAAATGCTCGAACATCGGCGTCGGCTTATCGTAGAGCATCACGCGACTGCGCAGGCTCGGCGCGATGACTTTGAGCACTTCGTGGACTTTCTCATACTCTTCGGGGTCGTCAATCCAGAGCCTGTCGACTTCGGAGGAGAACACATCGCGCAGCACGCGATAGAGCAAAGAGGCGTCGCGATGCACGAGCGCAGGCGGCTGCGCGGCGTCGATGTTCGCGCGGATTTGCGTCCACAGCTGCGCGAGGTACTCGATGTCTTGCCCAATCTCTTTCTCGGTTTTGCCTTCCGACTCGGTGCGCAGGATGAGTCCGAAGCCGTGAGGGTGGAGTTTTTGTCCGATTTGGCGCAGGCGTTCGCGTTCGTTGCGGTCTTCGATTTTGCGCGAGACTCCGAGCGAGTTGCCGCCGTCGGGCATCAGCACCACATAGCGTCCGGGTAGGGTGATACGGGTGGTAACACGCGCGCCTTTGGTACCGCGGGGGGCTTTGACCACCTGCACGAGGATCGGCTGTCCGATTTTGAGCAGCTCGCCGATGTTGCGTTTGCGCAGTTCGGAGCGTTTGGGGATAGGAGTTATTTCTTCGGCGTCGCCGCCTTCGGGCAGGATGTCGCCCACATAGAGAAATGCGTTCCGTTCCAAGCCGATGTTCACGAACGCGGCGTCCATGCCTGGCAACACATTCTGCACTAACCCCTTATAGATATTGCCCACCACGCGCTCGCCGCGTTCGAAGCGCAGCTCCATCAGTTGACTATTCTCTAAAACCGCAATTCGCGTCTCGCGCGGCGAGACATTCACTAAAATTTCCCGAATAATCTTCTCGTTGGCGATGGCGCACCTCCTCGCAGGATTGCGTATTCAGCCCAATTATACCCGACCCAACTTATATCGCTTCCGAATCGATGACGGCTCTATCCGTGCATCACTGCGCCACGGGGCGCGTGGCACGGACACTCCTGTCCGTGCAGGATGCTTGGACTCAAGTCCAAGCCACGGGGCGCGTGGCACGGACACTCCTGTCCG
>JBKBKS010000110.1:0-7782 GCA_046294565.1 Fimbriimonadales bacterium | reverse complement strand
CCTGCACTACTTTGGGCTGAACAGCCTGGAGGAGCTGCCCGAAAAGCCGCAGGGCGAGTGCTAAGGCGCAAGCCGCTCGCGTTTCCAGCCTCCATCGGGCTGAATGGTGTAGAGCAATCGGTCGTGCAGGCGGTTGCGACGCCCCTGCCAAAACTCGAACCGTTCAGGAACCACCCGATAGCCCGTCCAGTAGGGGGGTCGCGCCACCTCGCGCCCCTCGAACTCGCGTTCCACCTCCGCGGCGCGCCTCTCCAGCCACGAACGGTCGGGTATCGGCGCACTTTGGGGAGAGACCCACGCCGCCAGCTGATGCCCGCGCGGGCGCGTCGCAAAATAGGCGTCGGCTTCGGAATCGTCCACCTGCTCCACGCGCCCCCAAATGCGCACCTGACGCTCCAACGCGCCCCACCAGAACACTAAACTCGCATACGCACGATGCGCCAACTGCTGCCCCTTCGCGCTCTGACCGTTCGTGTAGAACACCAGCCCGCGTGCGTCGAACCCACGCAGCAGCACGAACCGCGCATCAGGATTGCCCTGCGCGTCCACTGTCGCCAAACACATCGCGTTCGGCTCGATAAGCTCGGCGTTCAGGGCGTCCTGCAGCCAACTATGGAGCAGCGCGAACGGGTCGTCGCCCGCCGTCGCCTCCGTCAACTCGCCGATTTCATAACTCGTGCGGATACGGTCAATCATACGATACCCTCCAGAGAATCATACCTGAGTTGAGGGGGATTGACAGGGCTGGAATCGAGTATAATTCACCTGTGAACCGCCTGCTGGGCATAGAGACTGAATATGGCTTGTATGTGGAGGGGCGCGGCGTTGCAGACCAGATTCTCGAATCGGTGAACCTGCTGCGTTGTTGTCCCTTCCCCGCTGTGAAAGGCTGCTGGGACTATCGCCTCGAAGACCCGCGGCGCGACATGCGTGGGTTTCGCGTGGAGCAGTTAGCGGTAGACCCTCAAGACGCCCAGATTGAACGCGAGCATCCGATTAGCCTCTCGGAGCGGGAGGCTCGCAGCGACCATGTGTTGCCCAACGGCGCACGGCTCTACAACGACCACGCACACCCCGAATACGCCACCCCAGAGTGCCGACGCCTGATGGATCTCATCGCTCACGACAAAGCGGGCGAACTTATCCTGCTTGCCTGCGCCCACGCCTATCGCAAGCAGAGCGGCGCGCTGGTGAAGCTCTACAAAAACAACACCGACTATCACGGCAGCAGCTACGGCACGCACGAGAGCTACCTTCTGCAACGCGCTGTGGATTTCGATACGCTGGCGTCCACGATGACGCCGTTCCTCACCACGCGCATGATTTATGCAGGCGCAGGCAAGGTCGGCGTGGAGGCGACTCCCGCCCCTCGCGTCCCCTACCAAATCAGTCAGCGCGCCGACTTCTACATGGACACGATGAATGTGGAGACGCTGTATCGTCGCCCCATCTTCAACACGCGCGACGAGCCGCACGCCCGCATGCGCGACTTCCGACGGCTGCATGTCATCTGCGGCGACGCCAACATGAGCGAATATGCCACTGCGCTCAAAGTCGGCGCGACCGCGCTCGTGCTGAACCTGCTGGAAGACGGCTGGGCGGCGAACCTGTTTATTGTGGATCCTGTGAAGGCGGCGCAGAGCATCTCGCGCGACCCCGACGGCAAATGGCTGGTCGAGACCAGCGACGGGATACTCAGCGCCATCGAGGTGCAACGCCACTACCTGCAGGCGGCGCAAGCGCGCTACGCAGGACGCGACGCCGAAACCGACTGGGTGCTGCGCGAGTGGGCGACCGTGCTTGAGCGGCTGGAGACCGACCCCGAACTGCTCGGCGACCGACTCGACTGGGTCGCCAAGCGACAACTGCTGACGCTATTCGCCGAATCGGAAGGCGTCGCGCTGGACGACCCTGCGATGATTGCCCTCGATTTAGCGTATCATGATATAGACCCTGCTGAGGGACTGTATTACGCGCTGGTGGAGCAAGGGCGAATGCAGACGCTGGCAAGCCAAGAGGCGGTGGAGTACGCGATGCATAATCCGCCCGCGGATACCCGCGCCGCCATTCGCGGGCTGTGCGTGCAACGCTACGCCTCGCAGGTGGAAAGCCTCAACTGGGAGCGCATCATCCTACGCGACGAGGCGCAATCCGTGCGACTGGACCTGAGCCCACTCACGGACGATATAAGCGATTTGAGCCGCCGCCTAACGACGGCAAGCACGATTACCGAATTCGTACATCTACTGCAATCGCCCCGCAGGGCGAGCAGAACCAACGAGGAGGAACGACAATGAGACTGCAAGCGGAAGAGCGTGTCCGACGCCCCATGCCGACCGAGCCGCTGACCCGACCAGGCGGCGACGGCGACGGACCCAGCAAACCCGATGTGAAGCGACCTGATACGAACGAACTGCTCAGGCGCATGCGTCGCATCGACCCCGAGCAAGCGCGCCGCTACCGACAACGCAGCGGACAGTGAGCATCAGCGCGACGCCAAGAATGGCGTCGCACCTGCGCTTGGACTAAAGTCCAAGCCACGCCCTGTGCGTGCCAAACGCTTGGACTAAAGTCCAAGCCACGATATGAGATGCAAGCTATGTATACGACATCTGGCGACTTTTATGAGCTTTTACAGCGCTACCAAGCGCAGACAGGCGTGCGCGTTCCCCTGCTGCAGCCCGTGAACGCGCCTGCCGACGCGCCCAACGCCGCGCTGGAGGTGCACGGAACCACCGTCATCGCCGTCAAGTTCAAAGGCGGCGTGCTGAATGTCGGCGACCGACGCGCCACCGCCGCCAACGCCGTGATGTACGACCGCGCCGACAAGATTATCCCGCTGGACGACCATACGCTGGTCGCCATCGCAGGCGCATACGGACGCGCAATGGAAGTGGTGCGCTATCTACGCCACTCGTTCAAATACTACGCGCGGAGCCAGCTGCAGCCCATGAGCCTCGACGGCAAACTCCAAGAGGTCAGCCGAGCGCTCGCCTCCAACCTTCCAAACGCGCTGGGCGGTATCGGGCTATTCATTCCGATCCTCAGCGTGTACGACCCCGAACAAGACCGCGGGCGAATCTTCTTCTACGATGTCAGTGGCGCACGCTTCGAGACCCCCGAATACGGCGCGGCAGGCTCCGGCTCGGAACGCATTCGCGGCGTGTTCGATTACATCACCAAAACCAAAGGTCCCTTCAGTGAACGCCCGATGGAAGACGCGCTGCGTGAGGCAATCTTGCTGTTGGATATCGCCGCCGACTTGGACGCCGCCACCGGAGGCATCGACAAAGTGCTGCCCACAGCCCGCTACGCCAACCGAGACGGCGTGTTCGAAGTGCCCGAAACCACCATCCGTGAGATGGTGCAAGCCATCCGCGCAGGAGGGAACGCCTAATGCTTACGCCCTATGACTTTCAAGAGAACCTACAGCAGCGTGCGCAATACATCCGCAATCGCCTAAGGGTCGGCAGCCCTGTGATTGGGATTAGCTATGACGCTGGTGTGATGTTATTGGCGCTCAAGCGGCGCGGGCGTAAAGTGTACGAGATTTACGACCGCCTGATGTTCTCGGCGATGGGCAACCAAGCCGATGTGGAGAACCTGCGCCTCGCCGCAATCGACTTCTCGCACCAAGAGGGCTTCGTGCGTAGCCCAGACGATGTGACGATTCAGCGCGTGGTGGGCTTCGCGCTCGCGCCTGCGCTCAAAAAGGCGTTCGGCGACCCGCTCACCACGCCGTTCGTGGCGCGTGCGCTCTTCGCCGAGCTCCACGAGACGCCTGAACGCGACCAGTTCTACACCCTCAACTACGACGGCGAGTTTTTGCCCTACGAGCGGTTCGCTGTCATCGGCGGTACGAACAGCGCCGAGGAGCAGGCGACGCGCTACTTGGAAGCGCAGCTGAGCCGCACGCCCTCGTTCGAGACCAGCATCGCGATTGCGCTCACGGCGTGGGGCATCGCTTACGAGGCGGCGCAGCAGGAAGACAACGACTCCGTGTCGGAGCAGGCAGGGCGCAGCCGCCTACGCGAGATGCTCAACGAGGCGCAACCCGAGCTGGGCGTTCTGGAGCGTCAGACCCTGCGCGAGAACCGCTTCCGACTCGTGCCCCAAGAGCAGCTGGAGCCATTCTTGCGTCGGTTCTGAACGGGAATGGTGGGCAGTGCTGGACTCGAACCAGCGACCTCTTCGGTGTGAACGAAGCGCTCTACCGCTGAGCTAACTGCCCACTGGTGCGCGGGGTGGGACTCGAACCCACACAGGCTATGCCCACATGGCCCTCAACCATGCGTGTCTACCAATTCCACCACCCGCGCAGGGCGAATAATTATACCCCAAACCGACGCGCCTCGTGTCAAGGGGGTGTGCTCGAGAAATCGGGGGGTAGGGCGCACACACAGGCGCGCTCCTACGCCGATTACTTTTCGTGCGAACGCTCTCAGGGGGCGTCGGGCGAGTGCGGGGCGCGCGACCGCTACAAAATCTCCGACGCCGTGATGATACTTTGGGCGATATCTTTCATCGTCTTGTTTTGGTTGCGCGCCATAAAGTGAATGCGTCGAAACGCTTCCGACTCGCTCAGTCCGAGCCGATCCATCAAGATGCCTTTGGCGCGCTCGATGAGTTTGCGCGTCTCAAGGGCTTCTTGGAGTTCGCGTACCTCTTTATCTTTGGCTTGCATCTGCTGGAATCGGGTCAGTGCGACGCTGATGGCAGGCGCGAGTTCCTGCTTGCGGAACGGCTTGAGCAGGTAGGCATACGCGCCCGCCGCGGTGGCTTGGTTCACCAAGTCCTCTTCGGCGTAGGCGGTCAGGAACACGATGGCGCAGGGATGTTGCGCCACGATTTCTCGCGCCGCCTCGATGCCGTCCATAATAGGCATCCGAATATCCATAATGATTACATCGGGCTGAGTCTGTAGGGCGATGCGCACGGCATCCTCTCCCGTCTCCGCTTCGCCGACCACCTCGTAGTTGAGTTGTTCCATCTGCGTGCGCACCATCAAGCGGGTCAGTTCTTCGTCCTCAGCAATCATGACGCGGATAGGCGATTTGTGCGTTTCCATAGTCTCCCTCCATCTCTCGCTAAGTTCGCTTCGCTCGGTTTGCCGTGAAGCGTCGCGCCATCTCCAGTTTGCCAGCCGTGGTGTAGCAGGGGCTATCGGGGGTCAGGGGCAGTTCGACGACATCGCCGATGAACGCCGACTGGTAGATGGCGGTGATGAGTTCTAATGCGCGCCGCCCCTCCGTGGCAGGCACGCGCGGCTCGCGGCGCTCCAGCACGCTGTATACAAAGTCGTGGATTTGGGCGGTGTGTCCGGGAATCTCTTGCTCGGGCACGGTGCGGCACGCCTCGCCGATTTGGAGCAGTCGCTCCTCTTGACGCGAGTGCGGGCGGAACGGGAACATCTGCAGCGAGCCGTTCGAGGCTAAAATCAGCATGCGACTGGAGTCGGTCTCCAGCTCGGCGCAGGTAGAGGCGCAGAAGCTGGCTTTCATGCCCTCCCAGTAGAGCGTCGCCAGACACCAGTCTTCCACCTCGATGCGGTGCGCCATCGTGTCGATTTCGGCGTAGACGCGCGACGGCATGCCCAGCAGGTAGAGCAGCAGGTCGAGGTGGTGGGTGGCTTGGTTGATGACCGCGCCGCCGCCCTCCGTCGCCCATTTGCCGCGCCATGTGTTCTCGTAATACATCGGGCGTCGCCACCAGAGGCAACTCACCTCCGCGTAGAACGGCGCGCCGATGAGTCCGCGCTCCAAGATGAGGCGTGCGCGTTGCACATCGCTCTCGAAGCGCAGCTGGAACACCACGCCCAGATGGCGCTTGGCTTTCTGCGCGGCGCGGATCATCGCGTCTGCTTCCTCCAAACTAATCGCGAGCGGTTTCTCCACCAACACATGCTTGCCTGCCTGAAGCGCGGCGATGGTCGTCGGCGCGTGCAGATGGTGCGGCAGGCACACGCTCACGACTTGGATATCGTCGCGCTTGAGCAGGTCGTCGCTCTCGCCGCTCCACACGGGGATTTCATAGCGCCGCGCGAAAGCGCGCGCCCGCTCATCGTCGATATCCACGACGCCAATCAGGTGCGCTTTTGCGCCCATCATCTGATAGGCTTTCGCGTGCGCGGCGGCGATTCCGCCCGCTCCGATAATCCCAACGCCAACTGTCTCCATCGCTTGCTCCCGGTCAAGCCCAGCCTTCTGGAACAAGAGCCGCTTTACTATTGTACCCGCTCCTGCACTGGCAGTACGCCATCGCTCCAGGTATACTGCACCCGATGACGCCGTTTTATTACGACTCGGCGATCGAGCAGTACCAGTTCAGCGAGTCGCATCCGCTCAAGCCTCAGCGGCTCGTGCTGTTGCGCGCGCTGATGGAGTCTTACGGCTTGACAGACCTGCTGGAGGAGCGTGTTCCGCCGCCGATAGCCGACTCGGAGCTGCGTCGCGTACATACGCCCGAATATATCGAGGTGGTGCGCCAGCTCAGCGCGGGCGCGCCCGTGATGGAGGCGCATCGCTGGGGCTTCTCGGCGCACGGCGACAACCCGCCGTTTCTGGGGATGTGGGAGGCGGCGTTGGCGTACACCCGCGCGACTGTCGCCGCCGCCTATGCCGTGCGCGACGGCGCGCCCTTAGCCATCAATATCACAGGCGGACTGCACCACGCCATGCCCAGCCGCGCCAGCGGGTTCTGCGTCTTCAACGACCCGGCAATCGCCATCCACATCCTACGCGAACGGTTCGAACGCGTGGCGTATCTGGACATCGACCTCCATCACGGCGACGGCGTGCAGTGGATTTTTTATAACGACCCCAGCGTGCTGACCGTATCGATACACGAGGGGGGCAAGTGGCTCTTTCCGGGCACAGGCGCGGTGAGCGAATTAGGCGAGGGCGCAGCAGAGGGGACTTCGGTCAACATCCCGCTGGCGCCCTACACCGACGATGCAACTTGGTGGGCGGCGTTCGAGGCGGTGGTTCCCGAAGCGTTCGCGCGGTTCCAGCCGCAGGCGTTGGTGCTGCAGATGGGCTGCGACCCGCACTACTTAGATCCGCTGGGGCATCTGTGTCTCACGGCGCAGGGCTGGGCGCACGCCGTGGCGTGGGCAAAGTCGCTGGGATTGCCGACCGTCGCGCTCGGCGGTGGGGGGTATAACCTGACTACCGTGCCCCGTATGTGGACGCTCGCGATTGCAACGCTCATCGGCGCAGAGCTGCCCGACGAGACCCCAGAAACCTTCGTGGGGCACGACCGCATCCCCACGCTGACCGACCATGCGCACCCCAGCATCGACCCCGCTGATTGCGAGTTCGCCCGCCGCTACGCCGAGCAGCAGATAGGCTTCTGGCGACGATATTGGGATCAGCAGTAGGGGCGCGCCTATGTGGACGCCCCCTACACCAATCGCCTCTCGCGCGTTTTTTCGAACGCCCTCTCCGAAACTTGCATTTTAAGCAATTGTTAAGGTATAATCAAGATGGCGGCTTAGCTGCCGAAAGGAGGACACTTGTGAGACACATCTGGGCTTTACTGGCTACCACGGCGCTTTGTTTGAGTGCGCAGGCGCAGACCTGGTACGAACAGGGCGACGCAGGCGACCTGCCTGAAACCGCTCAATCCACTGGGAGCGGCCCTATCGCCGAGATTCAAGGCTCGCTTGACGCCAACGATGTCGACATGTACGCCATCTACATCACCGACCCCGCGAACTTCAGCGCGTCCACTGTAGGAGGCGCGACCTTCGACACCCAGCTTTGGCTATTTGACGCAGATGGC
>JBKBKS010000109.1:0-7839 GCA_046294565.1 Fimbriimonadales bacterium | reverse complement strand
CAGCGCGGCGAGCGTCGGCTTGAGCGCCATCGCGCCGCCCAGCGCGACCACCACGATGCCCACATCCGCGCGCTGCGTCATCGCGCACAAACCCTCCACGCCCGTGTAGAGCGTCAGCCCTGCCAGCGAGGCGTTCGCCGGCGGCTCGATAAGCCCCACAGCGCACACCCCCAGCGCCGCCGCCTGACCCATCAGCGTCTCATAGTCGCGATAGGTCGCCAATCCCACGATGTGCACCCTTTCAGGCAAGCGGCGCGCGACATCCAGCGTCTGTTTGCCTATCGACCCCGTGGAACCCAGCACCAAAACACGGCGCATCAGAGCAGAGGATACCCCATTTGGTATGCAATGTGCTATAATAGGGTCAGTACGCGTCTGCAACGCGCCCGAAGGTGATTGTTTGCAATCACGCAGGAGGTCAATTATGCAACGAAATAGAGTATGGAGCTACTTGGCGGGGCTGCTATCGCTTAGCCTCGCTTTTGGTGATACACCTCGAACATCGCTTTTTGTGAACAAGCCCATTTTGCCCGCTTGGGCGCCGCTGTGGGACTGGGAACAGCCTTACTCGTTCGAGTTTCAGCATCGCGCGATTGAAGCGCTGACAGGCATACAAGGCGTTGGCAGCTGCTGTGCGGAAGGCGTGACGCACGACGGGCTACCGCTCCACCTGTGCTTCGCGCCGGGCACGCCGCCAGAGTATGTGGAGTATGTTTCGCGCCTCATCTTCGGCGATTTCCTGCCTGCTTACAACATCGGCGCGCGCTGGACCTCCACCTCATATGGCAGCACGGGCAACCGCGGCAACCCGATACGCCTGCGCTGGAGCTTCGTGCCCGACGGCGTGCAGTTGCCCGGATTGAATAACACCACCCAGCCCAGCAACCTGTTCAGCAGCATGAACATCAAGTTCGGAGGCAACACCACGCTTTGGCAAAACCAGTTCCGCAACAGCTTCGATCGCTGGCAACAAGTGGCAGGCATTCGCTATGCAGAGGTCAGCGACGACGGCGCGGCGTTCCCTAATAGTTCGGGGTCTGCCACGGCGCCGCGCGGCGATGTGCGCATCGGCGCACGCGCACTGGACGGCGTGAATGGCGTGTTGGCGTTCAACTACTTCCCCAATGTTGGCGATATGGTGCTGGATAGCAGTGAAAACTGGCAGTCCAGCAGTGGAACCTACCGCTTCCTGCGCAATGTGGTCATGCACGAGCACGGACACGGGCTGGGACTGGAGCATGTCATCCCCACCAACTCCACCAAGCTGATGGAGCCGTACCTGAATACGAACTTTGATGGACCTCAAGACGACGATATTCGTGGGGCGCATCGCAACTACGGCGACCCCCACGAGCCGAATAACGCCGTCTCCCAAGCGACAGTGATCGACATGACCAACACCAACAACACAACCCTCGACTTCCCCAGTCTGGACCGCACGGCGGATGTGGACTGGTATCGTTTGGAGATCCCCGCGTTCCGCCGCCTCACGATTGCAGTCGCGCCGATAGGCGCGCAGTATCAGGTGGGTCCGGACGGTGGCACGCCGACAACTATCGACACGCGGCGGATCCAGAACCTCCAGCTGGAGTTGCGTAATAGCACCGGCGCGGTAATCGCCTCGGCGACAGCGAACGGCGTGGGGCAGGCGGAGCAGATTGCGAACTTCGTACTGCCCCCTGCAGGCGGCACTTACTACGCGCGGGTGTTTTCGGGGTCTGGCTCCACCGATGATGTGCAGCGGTATCGGCTCACGGTGCAGACCGCCACGCGCCCTGCGGGTGATGTGGACGGCAACGGCTGCGTGGACGACGCCGACCTGCTGCAGGTGCTGTTCAACTTCGGTTCGGGCAACGCGGCAACCGACCTGAACGGCGACGGGATTGTGGACGACGCCGACCTGCTGTTGGTGCTGTTCAACTTCGGCAGTGGGTGTTGACAATCCCCCATGTGAACGAGAACCCAGCGTTCAGGATGCTCTATGCTCCTGAACGCTGGGAGCAACAACGACAGTGCGCTTACTGCTGTCGCCGACGCCGCAGACCCAGCAGCCCCAACACACCAGTTCCGAGCGCAATCAGGCTAGCAGGTTCAGGAACGGGCACTAAAATTAAGTCCTGCGCCTGTGTGGTGTATTGTATCAAATAGTAATACTCAGCGGATTGATTGACGGAGTTGTTCAATAGATAGTTTGCATACGAAACGGCGCCAGCTGAAAACCCGCTGGTGATGCGAAAATTGCCTGCATACAGGTTAGCAGCGCCTCCTGGATAGACATCGTTTTCTAACTCCCAAATGGCAAGCTGTAGCCCTGCGGCTTGGTCAGTAGTGGTTGGGTTCGCCGCCAGCCGCAGCACATAACCCACACGCCCATAACAGCGATGGAGATTGTAGAAGACGGTCTGGTTGAACGGCTGCGGATTCCCCGCTTCCACACAAACAGCTTGGGAAAAATACGGAGCGTAGACAGGCGCATTCAAACCAAAAACGCCTGCGTTGAGTGTTCCAAAATTTGTAGATCCTGAACTTTAACCAAGTGGATACCCTGTGACGATTACGGAACGGTTTTGAGGCGGTATAAACGCCTGATTGTCTCTGCTGAAGATGTTTGTGAACTGCGCATAGCTTGCGCTCATCGAAAGTACAAGCGCTAGTATCCCTGTGGTTAGAGACCTTATCTGCATAGCAATCCTCCTAAGTGTTGGGTTTCGTGAGCCTTCGAGCGGCTCTACTACATATGACTCGAAACCGTTGGGTAATCGGACAACCTCCCAAGAAACTTAACCAAGTCTTAACTTTCAAAAGTTGGGGGGTGTACCGTTGCCGATTAGGTACACTATAGATGATATGGGTCGCAAGCGAGGCACAGTGCTGCTGGCGATGAGTGGGGGCGTGGATAGTTCGGTGGCGGCGGCGGTTCTGATGAAGCGCGGCTTCGAGGTCGTCGGCGTTACGATGCAGATTTGGCAAGAGTCGCACCCCGACCCTCGGCACGGGGGCTGCTGCTCGCTGGGCGCCGTGGAAGACGCGCGTCGCGTCGCCCGACGGCTGGGCATCCCCCACTATGTGCTGAACTTCCGCCGTGTGTTCGCCGATACCGTCATACGCGACTTCATCCACGAGTATCGGCGCGGACGCACGCCTAACCCCTGCGTGCAGTGCAACCGATTCGTGAAGTTCGACGCGCTGCTGCACAAAGCGGACGAACTCGGCTGCGACTACATCGCGACTGGGCACTACGCTCGCACACGCTACAACTCCCATACAGGACGCTACAACCTGCTCCGCGCCGTAAATAAGGACAAAGACCAGTCGTATGTGCTGTATATGCTGAATCAGGAGCAGTTGCGCCGCTCGATTTTCCCGTTGGGGGCGATGCCGAGCAAGACCGAGACGCGCCGCCTCGCCGCCGAGCTGGGGCTGTGGACAGCCAACAAGCCCGACAGTCAAGAAATCTGCTTCGCGGCGCACGCGGGGGGCTATCATCAGTTCCTGCGGCAGGTGACTCCCGACGCCTTCCAGCCTGGCGAGATTCGCGATAGGCAGGGGCGCGTGCTGGGCACGCACAACGGCATCGCGCTCTATACCATCGGACAGCGCAGGCGACTGGGCATCCACACGGACGGCAAGCCGATGTTCGTGTTGCGCATCCTGCCGGAGGAGAACGCTATCATCGTAGGCGAGGAGACGGCGCTCTACGAACGCGAGACGACCGTCGGCGATGTGGAGTGGAGTAGCATCCCGTTTTTGGAGAAGCCCATGCGCGTTCGCGCGAAGATTCGGTATAATGCGCCTGCTGTGGGGGCGACGCTGTATCCGCTGGCGGAGCCGACGCGCGTGCGCGTCGTGTTCGACGAGCCCGTGCGCGCAATCACGCCCGGTCAGTTCGGCGTGTTCTATCGAGGCGAGACGGTGGTGGGCGGCGGCGTGATTGAAGCCCATAACGACGCCAATCCCGACGCCGAGACCACCGAACGCGCCGTGAAACGCGCCTTACAAATCGTGCAGCCGTTCCTGCCGGAAGGGGTAGAGGTATGAAGGAAGCTTTGCTGATGGTACTGATTGGGTTCATGAGCGTCACTTTGCTGGCGCTGGGCTGGGCGGTGATTGGGCTGCTTATTGTCGCGAAGCGCGAGCTGCCCAAGATACAACGCCAAATCAACGAAATCAACGGGCGCGTGGTGCAGGTGCTTGACGAGCTTGTACCCACCCTACACGGCGCGACGCAAACGCTCAAGGAAGCCGAGCGCGCCCTGCACGAAGCCGCCGAGACCATCGAGAACCTACACATCGTGAGCGACAACATTCGCCACAAGCTGGAGGTCGCTGATACGCTGGGCGCGAAGGTGCGTCGGCTGCCCGAAAAGACCGCACGCGCTCTGGGCAAGGTGATGCATCAAGGCTTCAAACTGGGGGGGCGACTGCTGAGCCAGCAACTGGAGAAGCGATTGCAGCCCCAGCGCCCCACCATCTACGACGGCGCACGAGGCTCAGAAACCACCCACGCAGACGCCCACCCGACCCATCACAGCACAGAGAGTAGTCTTGTTGAGACGGCTCTACAGGCGCACACGGATACGGAGCGCTCACAGACCGCTATCCACGCGCCCATCGAGAATTCCGTCGCACATTCGGCGGAGCGTACTCCCAACGGGGAGGCAACCACACACAAGGAGGGATGATTATGCAAAACCACGACGAACGCAGTGGCGTGCTGTATCTGCTGGCAGGAATCGGGCTAGGCGTGCTGATTGGCGCGGTGATTGGACTGCTGTTCGCGCCGAAATCAGGCGAGGAAGTGCGCAGCGAGCTCGGGCATAAGTTGCACGACCTGAGCGAGAAGGTGCGCGAGTTGAGCCACCAAGTCTCCGAGCGCGCGGGCGAGGTCGGACGCAACTTGCGCGAGCGCGTCAGCCGCAAGGCGCACGAAGTCGCCGAGGAAATCGCGCCCGACGAAGCCTAATCTGCCATGTGGCGCGTTCTGGGCTGGGCAGCGGTGGTCGCCGCTGCCCTCTACTTCCTCTATATCGTGCGGGCGTCCCTCATCCCGTTCGTGATTGGGGGCGTGATTGCGCTGTTGCTCAATCCGTTCGTGGAAGCGCTGTGTCGCAGGGGCTACTCGCGTGGACGCGCCATCGTGAATGTGTTCCTCGCGTTCCTGCTGCTCGCGCTGGGACTGGGATTGATGCTTGTGCCCGCCTTCTATGCACAATCGCAGCAGATTATCCAAACTTTCAGTCAACGCGGCAACGGCGACATCAGCAAAGTGGTCGATGGGTGGGTGAAAGACGCGCAGGGCTACTTAGAGCGCGAGATACCCAAGCGGCGCGCCCTGATTGAACGCAACGCCGAGCTGCTCAAGCGGCTGGAGTTGCCCACCGAGCCGCAAGCGCTGGCAGCAGCCCTTACCTCGCGCCTACAGAAACGCGCGAACAAGATCCTATTGGACAACGCGGCGCGCTACATCAACTCCTTCCTCAACACGCTGCTCGAACTACTCTCCAAAGCGCTGTGGATTATCTTGATTCCGATGAGCGCGTATTTCTTTCTATTGGATATGCCAGCGCTGGAGCGGAGCTTTCTGTTTCTTGCGCCCCCAGCCCAACGCGCGGCGGTGCGCCAGCTAATGGGGGAGATAGGCGCGCTCTTCTTTCGGTACATTCGGGGGATTGTCACGGCGTCGCTCGCCTACGGCGCGGTCAGCATGCTCGTTTATTGGCTGATGGGCGCGCCCAGCCCCGTGCTACTGGGCGTGCTGGCGGCGATTCTCTACCCCATCCCCTACTTGGGGTCGTTTCTGATTGCTCTGAGCGCGTTCGCGATGACGCTGATGTTCGGCAGCACGCACCCGATTCTGTTTTTGTTCACAGCGCCCAAGATTTGGCACGCCGTGATAGTGGTGGTAGCGGCGATAACTGTCAATAACATTTTCGATTTGGTGGTCACGCCGCGTTTACTGGGGGGCGCGGTGGGGTTGCGCCCGTTGGCGGCGTTGATTGCTATCGTGGTCGGCGCGAACTGGGGCATTTGGGGGATGCTGTTGGCTGTGCCAGTCGCCACCACATTCAAGATTATCATCGAACGCTTGCTTTACTTCTTCTACGGCGAGTCGGAGTTCTTGGCGTTGCCTAAACTCGTCCCAGAACCGACGGACGACGCGCCTGAGTCCGCGCAGGAGACCGCCCATGCCGCGTCGGATTAGCGTGAAAGTGACGCCGCGCGCCTCGCGCAACGAGTTGGTGGAGTTGCCTGACGGCGGGTTCGTGGCGCGCGTCACTGCGCCCCCTGCCAACGGCGAAGCCAATCGCGCTGTGATACGCCTGCTGGCAGAGCATCTCGATATCGCGCCCTCGCGCATCCGTCTCGTCTCAGGCGCAGCCAGCCGTCAGAAGGTCTTCGAGGTGGAGTAGCCGCTGACGCACGGCTCGATACCCGCAGCGACCTACAAAACTTTTTTTCGACCCATGCGTCGAAAATTGCAGGTATACTCATAGGAGCGCATATGCGCCGATGCAGGAGGCAGACCTATGAAGCGAATCGCAAGTCTACTGGCACTGGGCGTACTCACAAGCGCTATGATGGCGCAAGACTCCGCTAACCTACAATTCAAATTCACCGAGAATCAACGCGAGCTATTCGACGCCACTGTGGAGCTGAACGGCAACCTGCCCATTCCGGGCGCAGCAGGCATGGCAGGCACGCTGAAGCTCGTCATGACCCTGTTTATGCAGGTAGACAAGGTGGAAGAGGACGGCAAGGCGACGGTCAAGACAGGCTTGGAAGCGTTCGAGGCGGAATTCAACGGGCAGCCGTTCCCTGTGGGGCTGGACATGGCGCGAGGCGTCATCCCCGACTCGACCGCGGTGGTTCATCCCAACGGTAAGCTCAGCGGCTTACAGGCAGGCGGCGGACTGATGGGGTTCCAATTGCCCGGCTTCGACCCGCGCAACATGGCGACCCTGCTGTTCCCCACCGAACTCCCGGAGAAACCGCTTACCAACGGCATGAGCTGGCAGTTCACTCGGATGATGGGCGCAGGCGACGACGCGCTCAAAATCCCCATGAACGCCCGCTACGAGGGCACGGAAGAATATAACGGCATGAAACTGCACAAAGTCACCCAGACCTTCGAGCAAACCATCGAATCGTACCAAGACGCCTTCTATCAGCCCACCAACGACAAGGACGCCGCCGTGCGCGTCACGAAGGGCTTGATGAAAGGCGCCATGACGATGTGGTATCACCCCGACACAGGACTGGTGCAGCGCATGACCTTGCAGGCGAGCTTGAACCAGACCACTGAACCCATCAAGAAGGACGGCTCGGAGATTAAGGACTTCGAGCGCGAGAGCAACGAGGTACAGCTCAAGGCGACGCTGCAACGCAAAGAGGCGAAATCGCCGACTGCCGCCACCAGCAGCAACTAACCGTTCATAGAATTCTCGTAGCTTGGTGCGACGGCGCGCTCGCCGTAAGGAGACGCTTGGGTGCGACGACATTCGTGTGGTGGCACCCCAATATTAATTTTTGTTTTTATTTAATGGCTTACGGGGGCAATCCTTATTTATTTTGGGATTAAAGCTGTTGAGAAAGTTGAGCTTTGGGGATTAATTTTATTTTTTGTTGCTTTAATTTTTGGTTCTGGTGTAGGTAATTCGGGGACAGCATTAAGACACAGACAGAAATTTGTTCCAATTTTTATAATTTTATTGAGTTTATTTAAATTAAAAGAGGAAAATAAATGAAAATTCTTTATGTAACAGGGCTTCCAATACCTTTAAAAGATATACTTGAAGGAAAAAAAGATGATGAAATAACAGGACTTCCTGCATTTTATTA
>JBKBKS010000108.1:0-7909 GCA_046294565.1 Fimbriimonadales bacterium | reverse complement strand
AACTGCTCAGGCTCGGCGTCGAGCGCGAGGATGACCGTGTAGGGGAAGCCGAACGGCCCCACACGCGCTTGCCCTTCCGCGAAGGCGTAGACAGCACCGTCGTAGTAAATCGGCGCGCCTTTGAAGGTGAGGTTCATCCACTGGCGTTGCGGCTCGTCGTTGGGGTTTGGCACATAGTCGTGGCTAAAGCGCAGGAACCGCCCCACGAACTGCATGAAGTACTCGTTCGGCTCGCGGTAGATATTGCTCGGCTCCACGACGACAGGGTCGGATATCTGTGCGCCCGGTACTTGTTGGGTGTACCCACCGTGCGACTGCCAACGCCAGAGCAGTTTAGATCCTCCGCGAGTCTGCTGTTGCGTGGGGGGCAGCTGCTCTTGCAGCGCGATGATGTTGCCGCTCGCCGTGTTCGCGTCTGTTCCGTCGGCGCCCGTCGTGATATAGAGGATACCGTTGGGCGCGAGTGTGAAGCCGCGCAGCTTCTGCGGCGGCACAGTATTCGTATCGGAGTAAGGGGGCAAGCTCGCGAAGGTACGGAACATCAGGTTGAAGTTGCTCGCATATGCCCAGTCGATGTAGTAATCGATAATGAAGGTGAATCCCGTGATGGGACCGCTATAGACGACGCGCCCCTGCTCGGCAGGCGGGTTGAAGGTGCACTGGTCGGTGATGTCCTCGATTGCGCCTGTGGCGTTGTCGATACGGAACACGCGCGGATGGAGCGGGTTGGCGATGCCGTCGGGGGGCACATAGTAGCGGGCGCGCCCGGTGATGCGCGAGCGCAGGTAGTTCTGATAGACGCCCGCCGTGTTAATCGCCGGGGTCAGCACTTCGCCTTTCGCGCCGAGCCAGAACGCCTGCACGCCTTCCAGTTGTTGTGCGCCTGTGCCGCCGATGTCGCGCCGTGCGCCGAAGTAGACCATCACATCGTTGCCGCCGCCCTGCGCCAGGTTCGGCACATAGCCTGCCGCTGCCGGCAACAGCCAGTTGCCAGCGTTGCCCGTGCGCGGCTGGAACCACTCCGTGGGGAAGACGCCCTGACTGTTCACAACCTGCGGCGGGTTGCTCAGCAGCACCGCGTAGAACCCTGCCGAGTTCTGGGAGCCTGCTTGGTGGAGCGAGGGTACCAGCAGCAGCGTGTTGTCGATTACAATCGGCGCGGGGATTTGTCCGTCGGCGGTAGTCGGCGTGGACGCGCTCGGCGCAGGCGAGTTGACCGTCCAGACCAACTGACCGGCAGGCGGGATACGCCCCTGCGCGTCGCGCGGCAACGCCCAATAACCGCGCACCTGAGTCCCCACCACCACTATCACCTGCAAGCCTTGCTGCGTCTCCACCACCACGGGCGGCGAGGACTGACCACCCAAGTTCACTTCCCAGACTTTATCGAAGCTCTCGCCCTGCTCGAAGTCCAGAGCTCCGTCGTCGGCGCGTCCATCGCCGTCGAGGTCGCGTTGCGGGAGCGCGTCGTAGCAGATGAGACGATTGCCGCTGACCACGAACACCAGCCCCCCGTAGACCACAGGAGCGCCGTTGGCGAGACTGTAGGTGGTGTTGCGGTCGCGCCAGCGGATAGCCATCGGCGCGCTGTATTGGTCGGAGACGGCGTTGGCGCGTCGCTGATTGAAAGCGTCGCTGCTGCCTGCGCCTGCCCAGCGGATGAGGTTATAGGCGAACTTGAGTTCCAGGTCGGGCACAGCTTCCATGCGGAATTCGAGGGCTTGAGAGGGTATAGTACCGTCGCTGCGCACGAGAGGCGCGTTGATAGCGGCGGCGATACGCGCGTTGCTCACGATGACGCGCCCTGCGCCGTAGGTTGCCGCCGCGATAACAGGTGTGCTCGCGTTCACAGCGGTCACAATCTGCAGCAGGGGGCGGTTCGCGCTAATATCGAGTGCGCCGCCGCCGAACCCGCGCCCGCGCAAGCCCAAACTCGCCACTTCGGCAGGCGTGAGCGTGTAGTAGCCGCGCAGCAGCGGATGGTTGATATTCACGATGTTTATCGCGCCCGAGTTGTTGACAGGTTCCACTTCGGGGAAGAAGAGCCTGCCGACCGCGCCTGAGGCGGGCGCGTCGACCCACAGCACGCCGCCGCCGTCCACGAAACGGCGCAGCTTCTCGCGGATTTCGGCGGTCATGCCGCCCCAGTTCGTGCGGCTGAGGAGCAGTATCCGATAGCGCGCCAGCTGATGATCGTTGAGCCGACCGACATCCACTTGCCAGTAGGCGGCGCGATTGCGCGGCTCGCCCGTCCGTGCATACGGATTGCGGAACGCCAGCCCCAACGGTTTGAGGTCGGTGCGCCGATCCATCGCGTAGAAGGTGTATATATCGCGCGCGAGCGTATCGTTATCGCCGAACACCACCACACCTGCGTTGACCGTCACGGTGCGCGGTTCGTAGCCGCGCCCGTCCGCAAACGCGCTCGCTACTATCAAGCCTAATGCGCCTATCAGAATCTGCTTCAGTTGTCTCATCGTTTCTGCCTCCGCCTTACGGTCGGATATCGCCTGCATAAATCGGTTTCGGACACACGGGCAGCCGCGGAATAGGAGGTAGGAGCCTGCCCGGATGCTGCCCAGAGGGGTCCTGAATCGCATCGTACGCCACGCGCCCGACGAGGTTCGGGATGCGGAACACGGGATCGTGGCGCATCAGCAGGTTCACCGCGTACTGCTGCGCCACATCGTGGAAATGGGTCTGGTGCTGCGTGGGGATTTCGAAATTCGAAGCGCCGTAGCGTCTTGGGATCCAGCCCCACTTGCGCAGCCATTCGGTCTGGTCGCCCTGCGACGCTGTGAAGTTCTCCGCGATGGAGCCAACGATGGTGATTTTAATGTCCAGCGGCTCGCCATAGAAGGGGAATTCGGGCGAGGCGACACCCGCAGGACGCGCGCCACGCAGCGCGAAGTTCTCGCGCGTATCTTGGGGATCGGTGTTGAACCAGTAGCCCGGAATCACGAAGAAGCTGCCCTCCTGCGCGAACAGCGCAGCTTCGATGCGAATATCCAGCGGTTGAATCGCCGCCGCGCTGAGCCGATAGGGCGTGTTGTCAGTGGGCAGTTGGAAGTTGCCCAAGTTCGATATGGGCTGCAGCTGCAGTTGCAGCAGGTTCACGATGCCGAGCTGCGGCGCGAAACTGTAGCTCGAGCCAGCGGGCGGCGGCGTCAGAGGCAGAGCGAGCTTCTCGTAGTTCGGGTAGACCTGCAGCGTGCTGCGCCCCAGCGGGTACATCACATCGGGGAAGCCCGCGATGTTGAACCGATAGAATGGGTCGGTAAACTCGGACGGGTTCACCAACAAGTTGATAAACGAGCCTGCGCCGCTGGCGGCGTGGCGCAAGTGCAGGCGCAGCCCGCCGAAGTTGCCCGTGTACTGCGTCGGGTCTACCCCGAAGCTGAACAGCAACTTCATCGGCTGGTCGGGCAACACCTCGAAGAAGTAGGGCGCTTCGAAATTCGTCGGGTCGCCCTGCGCGTTGGCGGGGCTGTCGAAGGTGCGCTGCAGGAACTGCGTGGTGTTGACGCACACATAGTCTTTGGCGATAATCGCCAGGGCGGAGCGTGCATCACCCTTGACGATGTTGCCCTCAATATACGCCGTGCCGTTGGTCACAATCGTAATCTGCCTACCCGAGGGGATGCGCCCTTTGATGCGCACATTGCCTTCGGCGTAAATCACGCCGTTGAACGGCACATCGAAGCTTGTATCGTTGAAAGTGATTTCACTGGTGAGCGTGGGGTCGTTCGGGTTGGTTGGGTTGCGAAAGAAGAAGTTCATCGTCTTGAGGTTGGTGGGCAACCCTGTGAGGGGGCTGTACCACACATCGCGCGGCTCGGCTTGGTTGCGCGTGATGCGGAAGCCTTGCGCGCGAACTGCGCCGTTAGAATCGAGCACTTCCACCAGTTCGATGAACGCGCCGGGCGGCTCGTAGAACGGTCCGTTCCAGAAGCGCGAGCGTCCGGGGTTCACCCAGTCGCCGCGCAGGGTGTAGCCGCCCAGAAAGCCGCGGCTCTCCTGCTGGATATCGAGCGCGTTATTGATGTAGATTCCGCGTCCGAAGCCGTACTGTCCTGTGTTGAACCACACGCCGTTGGGTCGCTGTCGCCAGACGCCCGATTCTTGGGTGGCGGCGGCGTAGCGCGGTTGGTTCGTAGCAGGGTCGACGGTATCCATGCGCGGCGGCTCCAGATAGGCGATTGCGCGGGGGTAGCCGTCGGCGGCGGTGGTGGGGCGTCCATCGCGGTACAAGCCGTTCACAGTGGTGAAGTTCGCCGCGTTGCTGGGCAACAGGTTGAAGGTGTTCGCCCCGACGCGCAGCTGCACCTGTGCGCCATTGGCGTGGTTCACCTCGCCTGCTACATAGACGCGCTCGCCCTGCGCAGGGTTAATAGCAATCTCCACATTCCCGTTGAAGCGTAAGTTGCCGTTCACGAAAATCGAGCCGCCGCCGCTGCCCGACTCGCCCAACATCATGCGGTACGGAACGCCGATGCCGATATCGCTCGCGCCCAAGTCCATCAGCGTACCGCGTTGCTCCTTATTCATCACGAAGCGCAGGTAGTCGATCGTGCCAACCTGCATATAGGCGGTTCGTTCGGCGCGGCTGGAGCGGTCGGCAAGGTTGAAGGTGGTGGGGTCGTTCGGGTCAATCACGCCCACGCGCCCGACCGACTCAATCTTGATTACGGGCTGTCGGTGGACGGGTCCGGAGGGCTGGTAGGAGACGCGGATTAAGGCGCGTCCGTTTTGGAGGTTGACGCGCGTGAAGCCGCCTGTACCGTCGGCAGGGTTATAGGGCTTGAGCCAGAAGTAATCGGGGTCGGCAGGCGTGGTGATATTGTCGGGGATGGGACGCCAGTCCGCGCCGAACTCGCTGCGCACCAGCTGGTCAATCGCGTATTGCAGTCCCGACTCGGCGAAGAACTGCGCGCTGAGCCGTTCCCGCGCCTGCTGCACATTCAGGATGTTGCGGGCAATCACCGTGATGAAGACGCCGCCCAGTATCAGCAGCACGAAGCTGACCAGCAAGGCAATCACCAGCGTCTGACCGCGTTGTGTGTATCTGCGTGCCATAGTCCCTATCTCCTTACCTCCCGCGCGCCTGAACGATGTTGGGCGCTTCCAGCTGCGTTGTGAGCGCGTAGTTCACGGGCTGCTGCGCTCCGTAGAACTTCAGTCCCATCTTGAGATTCATCAGTCGCCGTGTCTGATAGTCCGCCACATAGCTGTCGCCGCTCAGGTTGAAGCGATAGTGGAAGGTCGCCACAATCGTGCTGTTGGGCGGCAGCGGCGTGTTCGGATCGCTGTAGAACTCGATGTAGCCGCGCAGGAGCTGCGGAGTGAAGCCGTAGTTGGTCATCACTTCCGCGTAGGGCGCGGCGTCCTCATATAGAATTCGGTACTGGTTCAGCCCAGGCGTCGCCGTCGCCGACGAGACGCGCTGATAGCGTATCGGGTTGCCGTAGTTCGGTCCGGGGCGCTGGTCTGGGCCAATTACAATCTCCGAGCCGGGCACGATGGACGCTGTGGGGAAAGTCAGATGGTTCGCGGCGCCGTCCATCACGCCGTCGTTATCGAGGTCCATCAGCGAGATGTAGCGTCGGATGTTGGGCGCGTTATTGGGGTCGTTGCGATAGGCGGCGTTGTAGCGTCCGTTGATGGTGGTGGTGTTCGGCGCGCTATCGTTGAAGGGAGTGAGGTACGCGCCCGTGTTGAACGCCACACCCTGTGGAGGGAACTGGAACCACCATGGCAGCGCCATGTCGATGAGTCCTGCTTCTGCGTTTACATAGAACGCCATCGGCTCGGCGTCGGTGTAGTAGTTGAGGCTTGTGTTGAACCAGTTGGGTTGCGGTGTGCCCGTATGGATCATCTGTTGGATGCGCGTGAGGTTCGCCACCCACTGGTCATATTCCTGACCGCTGGGCGTGGCGCGGTAGTAGCGGAGGTACCACTCGCCATTGCTGTTGGGCGCGACATAGAAGTATCGGAGCGTCTCGTTGCGTTGGCGCGCATCGGGGCGGCTGCGGAACGCCACGAGTCGGAAGGTTTCGGGGTTCACATCCCACAAGCCTTGCGGGAATCGGATTTGGAGGGGCGCGGCGCCTGCGCCCTCGTCGCTCAATGTGTCGGTCTCTATCGGCGCGCCCATCTGGTTCACCGCCAACGCGGGCGTCAGCTGCATCAGCGGCTCCACAATCGGGTTGCCGTTGGCATCGTAGGTCAGGTTCACCATGTCCACCTGTCCCAGTGGCACGATGGGCTTGGCAATTTTGCGCCATGCCGCGCGCTTAGCGCCGTAGAAGAAGTTCGGGTCAAAGAACTCGCCGATATTGTCGAACAGCTCGGGGTTCAGCACCCACTGGTTGCCCTGCCGCACATAGAGTCGGAACTCGGCGCGATACAGCACGGCGTAGTTCTCGGGCTGCGTCGCCGCCGCTAAGGCGACCTCGTCGGGGTTGAAGTATGGGCTATTGTTGTCCATCAGCCCGATGAAGTAGCGAATTACCGTGCGTCCAGGCGAAATGGGCACAGCGAGCTCAGCGTCAGGCTCGCCATATTGACCAATCGGGATGTCGGAAGTGGGGTCGTTCGACTCTTGCGATGGGTCGCCATAGGCAGGAGCGACTATGTCGATAACAGCATAGCGCATCGGGACGCTCACGGGTTGCCCCGCCCCGTTCAACACAGGCAGGTTGATCACGCGGTCGGCGTTGTCGAACACATAGGCGGCGCGCTTGAGGTCGTTCGTGAACTGATTGATGGCAAGGCGTGTGGCGTCCTGTGCCTGCGCTTGAATTTGCCCCTGCCGGGTGAGGCGGAACCCTTGAATCAGCGGGATGAGCAACAAGCCGAGCAGAATCGCCGTGATGGCGATCACTACCAACAACTCGACCAGCGTGAACCCTGCCTGTCTATCCCGATATGCCTGCTGAAACCGCATCTTATGCCTCCCTGTTTGGACTCACTTTATGGGGTCGGGGTTCCCCTGTCAATCTCGGACGGGCAATAACATATCGAAGTCGGTGCGCGTGCGTCGTCCGGGCGGCTCGTGGGTGACGCGTACCTTTAGCGATAGCCCTTGCACGCCGCGCACTGCCTGCCCCGTGACGCTCGGATCCCAGCGCACCGCGTTCGGGTGCACATCGCGCAGGTCGAGGTAAGCCAGTCCGCCTTCCAGCACATCGCGGATTTTGAACACGCCGTTCGTGCCGCGCTGGGTGCGCCCGTTCGCGTCTACATACCAGTATTCGCGCAGCAGCACGGTCTTGCCCGCCTCGCTGGGCGTGAAGTAGAGCCGACGCGCACGGTCGGTAGAATCGCCATTATAAGCGGCGTCAAAGTCGTACCAGCAGCTATCAACAGTCAGCGTGCGCAGGTCGCGCACCAGATAGTAACGGTCGGCGGCTTTCTGCACGGAGATTGCCCAGTTCTCGTGGACTTTGTAAAACACGCGCACTTTGCGTCCGCGCATGTTGGGGTTGCTGATCTGCACATTGCCTGTGGCGTAGTCGATGGTCGCCCCAAGGTCGGGCAGCAGCTGGTCGCGCAGGCTGGGAGCCAGCTGACTCGCGGGAATCTGTTGCCCCTGACGGAAGTATGCCGCAAGACCTGTCAGCATGTCCACGATAACCATGTCGGCTTGGAGAGGGGCGTTATTGGCGTCGCTGCCCAGCCCCATTCCTGTATAGGTGGATTGGTTGTCCAGCAGGTCGCCCACCTGTTTGAGGTCGGAGAAGGCGAGGCGCAGGCGTCCAGAGTTCGGCACGGTAAACTCCTCGCGCATAATCGACCAGTCATGCACATAGTAGCTCACATAGGCTTCCAGCGGGCGCACGCCACGCCAGAACCGCTCGTAGAAGCCCGACGCATTGGGGTTAATTAAAATCGTGCCCGTGAGCGCGTT
>JBKBKS010000107.1:0-7943 GCA_046294565.1 Fimbriimonadales bacterium | reverse complement strand
TGGACGCCCGACGGTGGAACTCAACCCTTTTCAGCAAATTTCTGCCAAGATGCTTTCTTATTACCCTTGTTCGTCTCGAATGACAAAGTGGTGACTGGTGGACATACCTTCCGTTGGCGCCCAGATACAGGGATGGAGTTCTTTACTCGCCCAAACAATTATTATGGCTGGATAAACGCGGTATCAGCCGATTTTTCAGTAGTTGTCGGACACGTGGCTACTGGAAACCACGGCGGTATAAGTATACTCAAGGCGATACGATGGACCAGTCTAACCGATTATCAATACCTCGATGATTCCTATTTCAGAAGCGATGCAGTGGATGTTTCGCATGACGGCACAGTGGTGGCAGGTTGGGTGCAGAGCAGCACAGGGTCATACTCTGTCTTTCGTTGGACTGAGGCAGGTTTGCAAGTTTTGGGTGCTCCCAGTGGATATACGAACGCCATAGCGACGGCAATATCTGGCGATGGGAGTACGATTATCGGCTATGCGTACAACGACGACCGGCGCCGGCTCATGCGTCCATTTCGCTGGACCGAAGCAGGTGGCTTCGAAATGCTCGCCCCAGGCGATGCAACGGTTGGCTTCTACCCAGCCGCAGTATCCTCAAACGGTTCGGTAATTATTGTCAAGAAGGACTTTGCAAACACAGATGAGGCACTGCTTCGTTGGACTAACACTTCTGGGCTGCAAGAAATTGGGAAAACTCCCAATAATTCCTCAGCCGTGATGTCTGCTGATGGCTCTGTGATCGTTTGGGTAGGTAAAAACACTTCGGGAGATTGGGGATTGCACCGTTGGACAGAGTGTGCAACAGAAAATCTCACGGATAGGTTCAATACTCTATTCACTACCGAATTTGGGGAGAATTACATGATAGAAGCGGTAGATGCAATATCACCTGACGGACGCTATATTACAGGGCATGCCGCAGACGATTCCACCACGTTGGGATTCTGGCTGGAAGCGCCGCTCTGTGCTGCTCATAACGGCGATGTCGACAACAACGGCTGTGTGGATGACGCGGACTTGTTGACCATCTTGTTCCAGTTCGGTCAGGAAGGTCAGTGCCTTGGGCGCGTCGATGTCAACTGCGACGATATGGTGGACGACGCGGATTTGCTGATAGTGTTGTTCAACTTCGGTTCAGGCTGTTAGGGTTGCTCAGGCAGTGAGCCATTAACCGCCCCCCCAGCCCCCTCTCTCGTGCAGCGGGAGAGGGGGTGGTTATGTATCACATTCACTCCCTCTCCCACGTAGTGGGAAAGGGCAGGGAGTGAGGGCGAACTTGCTACGCAGAGCAATCCGCTCTCAGCGCGCTTGGAACGACACAATCTGGCTAATCGCGCGGCTGCTGCGGTCGTTGGTGAAGGCAATCACGACTGCGTAGTAGGTGCGTCCGCTCACCAGCGCGGGACCCGTGTAGACCAGCGAGGTGGCAGGGGCAAAGACCTTCGCCGCGCCCGGATTGCTCAAATCCGCGGGATAGTAGGGCGCGACATTATAGTCGGGGAAACGGTCGTAGATCAGCACCAGATAGTAGTCGGCGTTGGGCACAGGCGTCCACTGCAGGATGAGACCATCCACGATTTCGTTCACGAACGGGCGCGTGAGGGCAATCGGCGCGAATGGACGCGCGCTGACCCGATTGCTACGCCCCGACACCGTGCCCGGAAGGTCATTCAGGTAGTCGGTGTTGAGCGCGACCATCTCGTAGAAGTAGGATACATTGGGCTGCAGCGTGGGATCCAAGTCGGCGAAGAAATCGGCGAGCGGGTCGCGCAGGAAGGCAATCGCGTTGCGGTTGAGCTCTTCAATCGTGTGTCCGCGATAGACGCCGTAGCCCAGCAGGCTGTTCTGCTCTTGGTATTCCCAGCGGAGGTCGACTTCGATCCAGTAGTCGCCTGTGGCGCGCGAGGCGACAGGGCGTCGCTGACGGGGCTTCTCATCGAGCAGGGCGCGGATAGCGTGGTAGGCGTCGCGCTCGCGCGCGCTGCGCGTGGCGCTCAGCGCACGCGGCATCGTCCACGCCGTCGCTTGCAAGTTCAGCGGCGTCTGCACAGGGCGGTTCACCGACTGATTCAGCGTGAAACTGATGACAGTGGTCTGACCCGCTACTACCTGCACTGTGCGTTTATCGTTTTCGTAGTCGGGCGCGGAGGCGACCACTGGGTACTCGTAGCCGGCAGGTAGCCCCGCGATGCGATAGAACCCGCGCCGATCGGTGAGCGCGAACGCGCTGCTGAGCGCGCCGCCTGCGAACACACGCGCCCCCTCTATCCCACGGCCAAAGGCGTCGCGCACAAACCCCTCTATCGTCCCCTGTCGGTTCACAGGAGCAATCATAATATTTACATTCTTGCTCTGCTCGTTCTCGAACACTTGCGCCACATTCTGCCCTGTATATTCCACTCCGTTAATTACGGCGCGTGCGCGGATTACCGTGAATCGGTCGGGCACATTCGTCAGGTAGTAGGTGCCATTGTGCAGCGAGCGCGTGCGACTGTTGACGGCGTTTGCAGCGAAGACCTCCGCGTCGGCGACAGGGTCGCCCTCGATGTCGGTAATCGTGCCGGACACGATGCCCATCTTCGTCTCGTTGCTGCAGCCCCCAAGCCACAGCGCAACGCCCACCAGCAACGCGCCCCACAGTACGAATCGCTTCATCATACCGATAGACGATTCGCGCGTGTGATGATTTCTCCTGCGAGTACCATGAAGGTATATTAGGGGCGCGTGCGCGATACTGTGAAGCGTGTGTATGCGCTGGTGCGTTGTATCCCTGCGGGCAAAGTGATGAGCTACGGGCAGGTCGCAGCGTGGTGTGCGCCGCTGACGGCGCGTCAGGTGGGGCGGATACTGGCAGGCACACTCGAGGACGATATCCCCTGGTGGCGTGTGGTGGGGGGCGACGGTCGGCTGAGAATCCACAAGCGCGACCCGATGCTCGCCCAGCTGCAACGCGCCTACCTCCAGCGAGAGGGGGTCAGGTTCACAGCCGATGGGCGCGTGCTAATGACTCCCGAACAGGTCGCTGACCCTGCAACCTTCGAGGTAGAATTGTCGTAGTATCATGGTGAGGAGGTTCTATCCGCATGGCACGGCGTTATGACGACGAGTTTGAGTTGCCCGAGACGCAAATCCGCGCTCTGGCGATTCTGGAAGAGATTATGCGTATCGCGCCCCGCGACGACCTGCGCCTGCGCCAGATGCTCCGCTTGCTCCAGCACCAGTTAGAGGTGGACGAGCAGCAGATGCAAGAGGCGATGCAGGCGATTCAGGAGTACGAGGAGGCGTATCAGAAACTGACCAGTCCCGCGAATCGTATCGGGGTGTTCTTAGACCGACCCGACGAGGGCGTCGCGATGGTCGCGCTCGGCGACAGCGAATACTACGCCAACATCGACCCCAAGTTAGAGAACCCCAACTTCAAGGTGGGCACGCGCGTGAAGGTGAACGAGGCGTTTGCCGTCATCGGCGACCTGGGCTATCACCCTGCAGGACCTATCGTGAAGGTGCAGGAGGTGCTGGAGGGCGATCGCTTGCGCGTCGGGGCAGACCCCCAAGGCATGACCTCGCGCATCGTGTTCCGCTCCACCGACCTGTCGGAAGTGCTGATCAAGCCTGGCGACGAGGTGCGCCTCGAACCCAACTTCAAGGTCGCTATCGAACATATCCCCCACCAAGAGGTACGCGACTACTACTTCGAGGAGGTGCCGCCCCTCGAATGGAGTCAAATCGGAGGTCAGGAGGAAGCCATCCGCCTCATCCGCGAGACCATCGAGCTGCCCATGCTCCACCCCGAAATCTTCCAAAAGTTCGAGAAACAGCCGCTCAAGGGCATCCTGCTCTACGGACCGCCTGGCTGCGGCAAGACACTTATCGGCAAAGCCACCGCCTACAACCTCACGCGCCAATACTCCGAACAGATTGGCAAGCCCGTGAAAGAGTATTTTATGTATATCAACGGTCCGAAAATCCTCAACATGTGGCTGGGCGAGACGGAGCGGATGGTGCGCGAAATCTTCGCGATCGCCCGCGAGAAGGCGCGCGAGGGCTACCTCGTGTTCATCTTTATCGATGAGGCGGAGTCGATTCTGCGCACGCGCAGCTCGGGCAGGTGGCTGAATATCTCCAATACCGTCGTGCCCCAGTTCTGCGCCGAAATGGACGGCTTAGTGAGCCTGGAGAATGTGGTGGTGATGCTCACCTCGAACCGCCCAGACTACATCGACCCTGCGATTCTGCGTCCGGGGCGCATCGACCGCAAGGTGAAGGTGCGCCGTCCCGACCGCGATGCGACGCGCGAGATTTTCGGCATCTACCTCACACCGACGCTGCCGCTGGATCCACAGTTCGTGCGCGAGTACGACACGCCTGCCGAAGCGCGCGAGTGCCTCATCGAGCAGACGGTGCAGTACCTGTGGCGCAAAGCGCCCGACACCGAGTTCCTGCAGGTGTACCTGCGCAACGGCGGCGTGGAGACGCTCTACTGGCGCGACATGGTCAGCGGCGCGCTCATCAAGTCGGTCGTCGACCGCGCGAAAGAGATTGCCATCCGCCGCGCCATCGACGAGCCGAGCGCCAATCACGGCATCCGCCCCGACGACCTCAAACGCGCCATCGAGATGGAGTACCGCGAGAACGAAATCTTCCCCAAGTCCGATGTGATGGAGGATTGGCTCAAGCTCATCGACTACGAACCAGAGTATGTGGCGAGCGTGAAGCCCATCCGCTCCGGTTCGAGCGGGGAAGACCTCCGACGGACGGTCATCTGAGGCAGAGGCGTGCCCGCCCCAAGGTTCCCCCTGCTGGCAGGGGGAACCGAAAGTATCTTACGGTATGCCTTGTGCAGAGGGGGGCGTGTGCGCCATCGCTTCGGGCAAGCGGTTCGAGCCTCTGCGCGATGTCGCCCGGCAACGGCGGGCAGCCCGCGTATTTCTCGCGTACAGCCGCTGCCTCAGTATACCTGCGCCGCTCAATAGAACAGGAAGGGCCACCAGTTCTTCATCGGTTTGCCAGAGTCGTCGCGGCTGCGGTTGCGGTAGCCGGGCATATTCTGTCGCCAATAGACCAGCCATCGCCCCATGCAGTCGGGCGCGAGGTCGCGAAACGGCTCCAGCACGGCGTTGGTCCATGGCTTGCGGAGGTCTGTGCCGCCGCGCCCGCTGCCGATACGCCAATCCTCGATGGTCGATAGCACCGGTTGGGTGTTCTCTTGGTCGTAGTGCCTGCGTCCGTTCGGCGGGAAGTGGACATTGCCGCCTGTGGCGTAGTAATCGTTAAGCGTCCAGCGTCGGTCGCCGTCGCGCACTATCGCCGTGCGCTCGTCTGGGTACTCGATGCCCTTATCCTCGCCCCAAAGATAGTAGTAGGAGTTGAACGGCAGTCCGAAGCGCGTGTCCAGATCGAACATCCCATACTCATAGAAATATTTGCGGAAGTAGGGGATGCAGTTGCTGTGCGCTGTGCCTTCCAGCGCGTGTCCCAGGTTCTCCATTCCGCAGCCGACGCCGCGCTCGTAGTTGAGCATGTTCAAGCGCAGCGAGCGTCCGATGAACCGCTGCTCGGGGTCGCCGCCGTTGCCCGCCTGCGCGTACTTGCCCGGAATGCGCCGAAAGTTCTCGTCGTACATCGGCTTAATCTCCACGCACTCCAGCCAGCTGACGATGTTGTCCGCCGCGCCCGTGAACCACACCTCGTGAACATAGCCGCTGTCGACCAGCTCTTTGAGGGTGAGGAACCGTTGGCGGTCTTTCGGGTCGCGCACGCCGATGCGTTCGGCGAACTCTTCGGTGAAGAAGCCGTCGTAGCTGCCCGAGATGAAGTCGGGGCGCGGGTTTTTGCGGCGCGGCGTGGCGGAGCTGTTGCGCCCTTTGACGCCGTCGGAGTCTTGCAGGTCGACATAGCGCCACACGGAGTATTCCAAGAATCGTGGGGCGCGTGGGTCTTTGTAGCCGTGATAGCGGCTGCTCTCGTTCAGCGCGGTGATGAGGTCGGCGAAGATCCTCTCTGGTTTGCCTGGCTCGATGCCGTTCACAAAGTTGATGCAGAGCAGGCGCGGGCGCATCTGGCGGATACGGTCGTGGTTGCGGGGAATCCACTCATCCGAGTTGGCGTTGCTGACTATGTTGGGCCACAGCGTCGTATCGCTGGGGTCGCGCAAGGGTTTGGGCGTGCCATCGGGGTTGAAGTTCTCGCGCCAACGCAGCACGCGCTGGAGAGTCTCTGTCTGGAGCTGTTTGTAATCTCGCATATTAGTTGCCTCCGCTAAAAGTTTCGGGCAAGCTGTTACGCACCTCTGTGGGAAGTGAATCTTTGAGCAGTAGCCAAAACCCGTGAGTATTTACGAAATAATTGTAATGATTTTTCTCTAATTTATCAATAATATCTTTACGCTGGCTCGCAATTTTGGGAGATATTTTAGAGTTTGGCTGTTGTCTTCTCAGCTTACAAGATTCCCTAAAGCGGTTGAAATACCAGCCGTCCAAAAATGCCACATATGAAAAGTAAAACTCGCGTGATGGTTGTCTTGAAGACTCTCTTGGATTGGTTTCGCTAACACTGATAAATTTAATTAGCTGATTTATCTGCTCGTTCTGATGCCCACCACCTTCCTGCACAAGTGGCTCAGGCATCTGCAGTGATTCCACCCAGTAGTCAATATTCCTTTTGCGCGCAGATGGTTCTACTCCCATAATCTCAGCTCCTGTTCACGGTCAGACTTCTTCAAAAACTCCACAAGTGCCTCTGCATCGCCTGCTGCAACGACGCGGGCAAGCCAGTCTCGCTGGTGAGACGATAGGGTGAGCCAAGGGAAGGTTTCAATCAGCGCTTTCGCCTGAGAGAGACCTAAATACTTGCGCGTGTAGTGGCTCTCAGAGTATTTGTAGGTTGTCATGAACTCGCTGTCGGTTTGGCAGCGCCAATATTCCAACAGCAGATTGAAGTAATCGCGCAGAATGCACAACTCGTCTCGATTGAGGGTGGGCGTGATGAACAGTTGAATGGGATGGGTGCGGAAAGTAGCCTTGGTCACCACGATTCCATCCGCGCAAGGAAACTCGTCGGCAATCCAGTACAGACCTGCGCGTCCATCCAAGCTGCCTGTATCGAGCGTGCGCAAGAGCAAGGGATTCGAGCGCACTTTTTGACAGAGCGTCTCGGACACACTTGCCGTGATGCGCCCATATTCTCCGTGCGCATAGCCGTTCGCGTCGATTAACACGATTGGATAGTCGCCTGGCGAGGCTTCCACCTCGTGTAGCATCAGATAGAAGCGCACCGTTAGGGGGCGAGGCGCGCGCTTGCTGTACGAAGGCTTCAAACTCGCTACCAGCGCGATAGTGATAACGCGGTTCCAAACAGTACGCGCGCCGCGTCTCGTTGCTATTGAGCTTGATGGCTTCAAAGTGCTGGATTGCCTTCTCAGGGAATGGCTTTCGCTCAAAAAAGCATATCGCCACATGCACGCCTGTATGCTCAAAAACATCTCGCTCAAGGATGACGGCTCGCGTTATCCGATAGTATGGCAGGAAGTCATCACGAAACTTATTTGAGATGCTCGCGCCAAACAGAAAGTTGGTCGGGATAATGTAAATCATGCGCTGGATTTTTGAGCGCAGGTCGTTCATCAATGCAATCTGGTAAAGGTCTTGATAGCCTCGGTTTGCACCCTCGAAGAGCGGTAAATAGTGCTGTGTTTCAGGATGTTTTGCGATGTAGCCGAGATAGAGGTAGGGCGGGTTCGTGATATGATACACGGGCAATCCTGCGCGGAGTACCTCAGTGGGGTAGTCTGCAAGCGTATCGCGCTGACGGATATTCTGACGCGCTAACGATTCGGGGATGTGCAATCGCACGGCGGTTTGCACTGCGCGCTCCACCATCGCGGGCTGTATGTCGTAGAGGCGGATGTGTTGCTCGAAGAAAGCGGCGCG
>JBKBKS010000106.1:0-8039 GCA_046294565.1 Fimbriimonadales bacterium | reverse complement strand
GAAACTCTCGCAACATGCTCTATTCCCCTTAGTTCGCCGCAGTTGTGCTGTCGCCAGGCGCGCTCGATTGAAACTTCTCCCAGACGCCTGCGACTTTCAGCAAGTGCTGCACGGTCTCGGTCGGTTGCGCGCCTATGCGCAGCCAGTGCAGCACGCGCTCCTCGTTGAAGTGGATATGCGCCGGGTCGGTAATCGGGTTGTATTGCCCGACGATTTCGACGCACTTGCCCGAACGCGGGTTCTGGCTCGGCGCCACCACGACCCGATAGTAGGGCTTCTTCTTTTTGCCTATGCGCATCAGACGGATTCTCAGCATCACGAAACCTCCTGTATCGTCATCGAGGCGTTATTATACCCGCTCTGTCTCATAAAGTGCATCGAGTTGTTCACGATAGCGTTCAATGATGCGTGCGCGACGCATTTTGAGCGTGATGGTAACATCGCCTGCCTCGAAGTTGAACGCTTGGGGCAGTAGGATGAACTGTTTCACTTGTTCATAGTTGGCGAAGGGGCGCATCGCCTCCGCCACTTGCTGAGTCATGAAGGCGCGCACTTGGGGATTCGCGATGAGCTGCTCGCGCGAGTCGTAGGCAATACCCTCGCGCTCCGCCCACTCTTCCAGCTGCACGAAGTCGGGCACAATCAGCGCGGAGACGAACTTCTTCTTATCGCCGTAGATGACGGCTTGCTCGATGTAGGGGTTGCGGATGAGGGCGTTTTCCAGCGCGACGGGCGCGACATTTTTGCCGCCTGCCAGCACGAGGATGTCCTTCTTGCGGTCGGTGATACGCAGGTACTGCCCGTCCACGATTTCGCCGACATCGCCTGTGTGGAACCAGCCGTCAGGGTCGATTGCTTGAGCAGTCGCCTCAGGTTTGCGCCAGTAGCCCTGCATGATGTTGGGTCCGCGCGCGAGGATTTCGCCGTCGTCGGCGATTTTGATTTCCACGCCGGGGAAGGGCGCGCCGGCTGTGCCGAGTTTGTGGCGGTTCGGCGCGCCGCAGGTCAGCACGGGCGAGGTCTCGGTCAGTCCGTAGCCCTGAAAGAGCCGCACGCCGTTCTCCCAATAGAACTCGGCGACTTGGGGGTCTAACGCTGCGCCGCCGCTGATTGCCCAGATGAGCCGACCGCCGAAGGCGCGCTGCATCCCCTTCTTGCGAGCGTAGCCTCCCAGCAGGCGCAGGAACGGCTTGCTCTGAATCACGCTCACGACACGCTCGCGTACCTTCTCGTAGAAGCGCGGCACGCCGTTAATCGCGTGCGGGCGCACCTCCTGCAGGTTCTGCGCTAAGGCGTCGAAACTCTCCGCAAACGCCATCGTGACGCCCGTGCCAATCGCCACTAAATAGTCGCATGTGTGCGCGTAGATGTGGCTCAGCGGCAGGAAGTTGAACATCACATAGTCGCGTCCGGGCGGCGGGAACACCTGCATACAGGCGTACATATTGGAGAGCAAGTTCCCGTGCGAGAGCATCACGCCTTTGCTGTCGCCCGTCGTGCCCGAAGTGTAGATAAGCGTGGCGAGGCTATCCCAACGAACGGTTTCGGCAACCTCGCGCACAAGGGTCGGCTTATCGCGCAGAACTCGCTCGCCCTCGCGCCACAGCTCGCCCAGAGGCGTCCAGCCATCGACAGGCTCAAAACTGAAGGTATGCTGCAGGGCAGGCAGATGGGCGCGCGCCTGATTTACCTTCTGTGCTTGCGTCGCGTTCGAGACAAAGATTGCGCAGGCTTCCGAATCGCGCAGCTGCTCTTCCACTTGTTGGGGCGTGAGCGGGAAGTGGAGCGTAACGGACGCCGCGCCGCAGTGTAGGATTGCCATGTCGGCGACTACCCACTCGTAGCGGTTCTCGGCGAGTATCGCCACGCGGTCGCCCGGCCGCACCCCCCGATGGAGGAGCGCGGCGGCGAGTTGCTCCACATCGCGCTTCACCGTCTGCCACGAAATGGGCTGGTACGCCCCGTCGCGCTTCACCAGATAGAGCGCGACCTCGCCCAGTGTCTCCGCCTGCGTTTGGAACAGGCTGGGGATGGTTCGCGCCTGATGTTCGCACCACGCGCTGCGCCAGCGCAGCTCCAACGGCTCGCCCTTGAGATAGTTCGTCGCCATAATTCCACCTCGACCGACTGTTCAGTGAAGTTTAGTGTACCCAAAGACGTGCGGGAAATTGGCGCGCCGCCATTCCAGCAGTCCTTCGCGGTTATACGCGCTGTCGGTTATCACTCTTGTACCGAACCCATCCGCAACATACCCCATCCAACAGCCACCGCCGAAAGTGGTAATAGACCGTTTTCCACGGGGGCAGATCGTGTGGGAGGTAAGACCACGCACAGCCTGTAGTGAGCACATAAAGGATGGCGCACACGAGGTCGTAGAGGCTGTAGCGTCGTGGGGGCGCCGCGGTGCTTGCGCTTGCGTTGGTAGAGCGCTCTGCGCAGGATCGGCTCCAAGATACCCACTACTGGGGCGTTAGGTATGAGGAATAGGGTTTTCACAGATCATAGTTGGATTGTACCGATTCGCTTTCCAAGATAGCCTCCGAAATAGTTTAGCACAAAAGTTGCTACAAACGCTTTTGTACAGGTGTGACATCACACCCATGCTTACTTTTCGGCTCGTAACGAGTCTAAACTATGCGTGGAGGAACTGTGATGACTTACTCTAAACGAATCACGGGCTTGTACCTTTGTGTTGCGGCTCTCTGGAGCCTTGCGTCCGCTCAGGTTACTGTAACGACCTACCATGGCGTCACCGCGACCGATTGGCGAACAGGCGATTCCATCATGAAGATGGACTACGACTGGGCGCGTAATCACTTCGTAGTGCAGTATCAATACGGTTCCACGCCTCCGCAGTACGCCACCATCGATTTGGCGACCAAAAACCTGACCCATTTAGCGCAGACGACCGCTGGTACCTTCCACGAGACGCTCCTAACCGTTATGCCTCAAGGTTGGAACAACTATGCGCAGGGAACCACTTTTGTCTCCAGCGGCGGCAGCGGCAACATCTATGCGATAGACCCCCTCGGAAATGTTTCCACCTTCGCGACAGGATTGCCAAGCGGGACAGGCGCGTCCACATCCACACGGTATACCACAGTGCGCTGGGACGAATACGGCGTCGCAAACAATGACCTGTTTTACGCGAACGAGAGCAGCGGGCAAGTCAGCCGCGTTAACAGTTCCGGCAGCATTGTGTGGACCACAACCCTACTACATGCAGGGCAGCAGTTGGCTTTGCCTGAAGCCATGATTGTGCTTGGCGTCAATCCGCGCTGGGGTCCTTTTCAAAGAAGCGTGATTGTGGGACAAAACTCGTTTAGCACGAATATTTTCCGGATCGACCCGGCAACAGGCAATTATCTGGTGATGTCCTCGCCGATTCCTGGGGCTCCCGAGTCGTTCCGTGTGTTCCACTTGCGCACTGGCGCGCCGCTTGCGCTTTATGTTTCGCTCTTCACATGGTCAGGGAATAACAAGATCATTCAACTGACCAATTTCGCGAACATCCCGAATCTCCAGCCTGATGACCTGTTTATCGCGCGAGAGCTTAACGGCGGCGGCGAGATCTACCATGTCTATTGGGACAGTGCAGCGAATGCGTTCCAGTCGCAGCTTATCGCTTCCTTCTCCGGGAACGGCTACTTCTTGGAAGACATGGTTTTCGCGCCTGTGCCTGAACCTGCCTCCCTGATTGCTTTGGTTTCAGGACTTGGCGGGTTGGGTCTCTTCCGACGCCGCCGTCAGGTTCGTTAGAGCGTGCACGGGGCGTGCTTCATCCCCGCCCTTCTCCTACGCGCTTTATGTAGGCGTATGCGTAGGGGGCAGCCGAGGGAGCTACCCCCTACTGTGTTCGTTCCTAAGTCCCTCAAACATTAAGAAGTTTCTCTCGAGATGCCTCGTTCCGCTCGGCATGACAGGCTATTGCGAAGCGAGAAAGGTTGTCATTCCGAGCCGAAGGCGAGGAATCTCAAGACAAGGCTTCTAATATTTGAGCAGCTTCAATCGGCTTGTCCCCATGCGTGCAGGGCAGGAGAAAGCCCTTCTTATGGCAGGAGTTTTGGGGCGTCCTGCGAATGAATTCGCCGTTATGAAGGCGATACGGCAGATGTGGTGGCTGGCGGGGCTAATCGCAACATGCGCCTACGCCCAGCCGAAACAAGAAGCGACGATCAGCGTGAACTTAGAGAGCAGCGCGACCGTCAAGGGCACGGTGAAGGTCGTGGCGCGCGTGCAGACCGAGAACCTCGTGGAGCGTGTGGAGTTCTCTGTCGACGGCGCGCTGCGCGAGGTGGACGATAGCACGCCTTACGAGTATGAGTGGGATACCGTGACCGACACGGAAGGCGAACGCACGCTCAAAATCACGGCGCTGCTAGAAGGCGGCAAGAGCGTGGTCAAGGAGTTTAAGGTAGTCATCGATAACGGCGTGGGGCTGGGCGCGGCGCATCACTACGCGCAGGCGCGCGACGCCTTCGCCGAGGGCAGGTTCGAAGAAGCCCTCTATCATACGCGCGTCGCGCTCAAAGCCGACTCGGCGCACCGCGAATCGCGCGTATTGCAAATCCAGGCGCTCCTGCGCTTGGGGCGCGCCGCCGACGCCGACGAAGCCGTGGAAGACCTCGCCCGACTCTATCCCGACTCGATCGAGACGCAGGAGCTGCGCGTGGCGGCGAGCCTGCGACGCGCCCGCAACGCCCGCAACGAGCGCGAACTGCTGCGCAACGCTATCGACGCCCAGCACAAAATCAACCAGATGCGCCTCAAAACCGTCGCCGACTCCCAATCGCCCGACGCCGTGCTGAACCGTACCCTGCTACAAATCGCGGAAGGTCAGGCAGGCGCGACCATCAACGACCTGCTCCAACTTGTCGAGCGCGAGCCGAACAACCCGCGCTACCTGAATATGCTCGCCTACGCCTATTTGCATGCAGGACGCTGGCGCGATGTGATTGTCATTACGAACACGGCGATTCGGCGCGGCGTCGCGAACGACTACACCTATGCCATTCGTGGTCTCGCCGCCGCGCTGCTCAACGAGACGCGCGAGCAGGAACGCGCCTTCGCAGAGGCGGAGAAAATCGACAAAGAGTCGCGTGCGTTGCTCGCTGTGCAGGCGAACTTGGCGATGTTGGGACGGCGTGTCAGTACCGTCGGCAGACTCGCCGCCCAAGCGCAAGGTCTCAGCGACAACACCTCCCAAGTTGCCTTCATGCGCTACTGGAGCTTTGTCAACAGCCGCGAGTATGACCGCGCCAAAGACGCCTTCTGGCGCGTGATGGACCTAGACCCCCTGATGGCGGAAGCCTATCAGTTGCGCGGCATGCTGAACCTCATCGACGGCTTGCGCCCAGGCGACGAGGACTTGCTGGCGACCGCGCGTGAGTGGTTCGATCTTGCGTTGCAGGCGCGCCCGAACTATGCGCCGGCGCACATGGGAATCGCGCTGAGCTACGCGCTGGAGGCGTACACGACCAAGCGCGACGGCAATCGCCCCGACGCCGAGACGCTCCAACGCGCCGAAGCCGCGCTGGAGAAAGCGTTGGAGACCGCGCGCGACACCGCGTGGGCGCAGGTGGGCGCGTCCTACATCTACACCGAGCTGCGCAAGGTGCGCGAGGCAGACCAAGCCATCCGACGCGCCGCGCAACTCGACCCGAACCGAGTCACGAGCCTCACGCCGCCTGAACCCCCGCGCGCGATGGAAATGCTGATGGCGATGCTGTTCGTGCCCGTGCTGCCCGCGCCCTGAACCACGCCCACCCCACGAAACACCCGCAAGGGGGAAGCGAACGGCTCTGTGATGATTGGACGAATCTGCGGCGTGCTGCTCAGCGTGGAGGAGAACTTTGCGCTCATCGATGTGGGCGGCGTGGGGTACGAGGTGCGCCTGCCGCCCAACCTCAAGGAGCAACTCCCACCGCTGGGCGAGACCGTCGCGCTGCACATCCGCACCCTCTTCCACGAAGAGGACGGCTTGATGCTGTTCGGCTTTCTGGAACCCGCCCAACGCCGCCTGTTCGACCTGCTCATCACGGTCAGTGGGGTGGGACCGCGCCTTGCGTTGAACATGATGGGCGCGACGGATATGGGAACGCTCGCCCGCGCGATTGCCCGCAAGGACACGCGCTACCTGAAGTCGCTGCCGGGCGTCGGCTCGAAGTTGGCGGAACGGCTCGCGCTGGAACTCGCCGATAAGGTCGCGCAGCTCGCGTTCGAGCGTCAAGTGGAGCGGCTCGTAGCCGCGACTCGCGCCAGCAGGGTCGATATCGACGCGCTCGCCGACGGGTTAGTGCAGCTGGGCTACAACCGTCGCGAGGCGCACGCCGCCCTCAACGCCGCCCTCAGCGAACAGCCCGACGCCGACGAGCAGACGCTGATGCGACTCGCGCTCTCCAAACTGGCGCCCCGACGCTGATGGGGTATACTCTGAACCGTGCGCGAAGCCGCGCGTCTAAAACCTTATAGGAGGTGTCAACTATGCAGAAACGCAACCGCTTCTGGTGGGCAATCCCGTTCACCATCGGTATCTTGTTGTGGGGCGTGTGGAGCATTGTGTTCTCCTCTACGCCTCTGAAAGAAGGTTCAAAAGCCCCCGACTTCACCCTCGTCGGCAGCGACGGCAACACCTATCGCCTCAGCGACTATCAGGGGAAGCGCGTCGTGCTGATGTTCTACCCGAAATCCGATACTCCCGGCTGCACCGCGCAGAACTGCGCCGTGCGCGACCAGTACGATAAACTCAGTCAGCATGCCGTCGTGTTCGCCATCAGCGTCGACACGGCTGACACGCAAGCGAACTTCGCCAAGCAGCACAACCTTCGACAGGTCGTGTTGGCGGACGCGGACGGCAAAGTGGCGGAAGCCTACGGGGTGCGCACCACTGCAGGCTTCGCAAGCCGAACGACCTATGTAATCGCGCCTGACGGAACCATCGAGAAGGTGTTCGAGAAGGCAGGAACCAGCAACCACGCCGACGAGCTACTGGCGTACTTCAACGCGCGCACGCAATACGGCGGCGCCACGCCAACAGCAGCCCCCGAAAAGCCCGCCATCGGCAAGCGCGTACCGAACTTCACCCTGCCGAACATGAACCCACGCGAGGAACTGCCCAAAGAGGTCACCCTCTACGACATCAAGGATAAGAAGGCGATTGTGATTATGTATATCGCTACGCGCTGCCCCGTGTCGCTGGACTACGACGAGCGCATGGCGAGCCTCGCGAAAGAGTATATGCCCAAAGGCGTGATGTTCATCGGTATCAACTCCAACAACATCGAGCCTGCAGCAGAGGTCACCGAACACGCCCAGAAGAAGGGATTCCTCTTCCCCGTGCTGAAGGATGAGGGCAATAAGGTCGCCGATATGTACGACGCGAAGGTGACCCCCGAAGTGTTCGTGCTGGATCCCAACTTCACGCTACGCTATCACGGGCGCATTGACGACAGTCAGAATCCGCAGCGTGTGAGCCAACGCGACCTGAAGAACGCCCTCGATGCGATACTCGCCGGACGCGACCCTGAAGTGAAAGAGACACGCGCGTTCGGATGCACCATCAAGCGCGTGCAGAAGTAATCACGGCTACGACGGCGTCAGACAGAATACGGTACGATGGAGTTCGCCCCATCGTACCGTATCTGATTTAATGCTGCTTGATCTTACAGGTCGAGATTCCAAACAGCCTGTAGGCAAAGCACTGTCCGACGACTCCCGATAGCAGAATCGGAACGCCAATCAAGCCCCACCAGCTTTGAGCGTACACGCCCCAGCCGATGAGCGCCGTGCCTAACACTAAGCGCAAGATACGATCGATGCCTCCAACATTTGGTTGCATAACATGCACCTCCTGAACTGCACTACGGCGTTGCAGAGGTTTAGGTTCCAGCGTGCGGAAAGAAGGGAGGTGTATCGCCAAGCGTGGCGTCGTCCCTGTGGTTGGGCACTCTTGTCCGAGCGTGGTGCGACGCCATTCTTGGCGTCGCACCTGTGTTGCTCGTCGGCGGGGACACCGACGCTACGAGCTTGGGGGTTCGTCG
>JBKBKS010000105.1:0-8335 GCA_046294565.1 Fimbriimonadales bacterium | reverse complement strand
TTGTGGCGTTGACCGACGCCCCGCGAAACCCCTGGTGCAGAGCGCTGCGCGGCGCGCTTGCGCACTCCCTTGACCGAAACGCCTCTCAAATCCCTTTGCCCAACGGCAGCTACGCCGCGCTAAGAGATGCCTAAGTTTGTCAAAACAAATATCGCGTGGGTAGCGACCTTGTCCAAGAGGAACCTCAACTGGAACTGAGCACGGCGAGGCATCATCACGGCGCGTCGTGCTCAGAGTTCTGTGTTCCACGCGCGCCACATCTGCTCTAAAGTGATGTTTTTGACATGCAGGTCGGCGAAGAGGCAGTTGTAGCGGTAGTTCGGGTCGGGCGGGTAGTCGTCGCGGAACAAGCTCTTACTGCCGTGCCACTTGCCCGTGCCGTCGAACACGAAGTTCGTCTCGGCGGGGTACTGCATGCCCCCCACGCGCAGCTGCCGAAACACTATCTCGGTGCGCATCAGATAGCTGCTGCCGTACTGTTCATAGAGCGACGGGCGCGCGGGGAAGGGCATGCCTGTGAAGTCTTGCACTTCCATACCCGTGTCGGACGGACAGCGCCAGATTTCGCGGCTCTTCTGATAGGGCTGGAGCGTCTCGTGCAGCAGCGGCATGGAGGGGATCCACGCTTGCCACTGGGGGAACTCCCACCAGATTTCGGGTGTGAATTTGTCGGTGGGGTCTACCGCGAACGGGTAGAGTTCATCGTAGTCCACCGCGTACATTTCGGCGGACATGCCAATCTGCCGGAGGTTGGAGATGCAGGTGTTTTGGCGGGCTTTAGCGCGGGCTTGAGCGAACACAGGGAAGATGAGCGCCGCCAGCACCGCGATAATCGCGATTACAACGAGCAGTTCAACCAGTGTGAAACCAGACCGTTTCATAGAGTTGCCCCTGCATAGGATTGTACCCCATGCAGGGGCAGCGCGTTATGGCTGTGTGCGCACGGTGATGATGTTGCTTGCTTGGGAGGCGTTGCCGCTGGCGTCCGCTGCGCGTACATAGTATTGATAGTTTGTGTCAGGGTGGAGACCTGCGTCGGTATAGGTGGTTTCGGCGGCGAAGGTCGCGCCGACTTTGCGGAATCGGCTCTCGTGGGGGGCGCGCCGCCAAATCTCATAGAAGACCACCTTGTCGTCGTCGGTGGCGGGGTTCCAGTTCAGCGCCACGCGGTATGAGGAGGGCGACTGCCCCTGCAGCTGGGTGGGGCGGGTGGGTCGGGTGGTATCGGGTGGGTAGACCGCCGTTGCGATGGCAATGGGCGGGGCTTTGTCGCTCGCCAGCCACGCTTGGTAGAGTTGCTGTCCCCAGTTGTCGGTCGTGTTCGCGTCGCGCAGGAACTCCACATACTCGCGGGTCATCACTTGGAAGTAGAGCGTGGCGCGCACTTTCGCGGTACCCGGCGGCAGGGTGTAGGCGGTGTCGTCCCAGAACTGCCCGTCGCGATAGTTCGCCCCGACAGGCGCAATCTTGAACTGCTCGAACGCGCGGCGACGGAAGCCCTGCGGCGGGATGCGGTTGTCGTTAATAACCTGATTCGCGCGAATCATGTGGAAGGTGGGCGTGCCGTTCTCTGCTAGCTTCACGCGGTAGATTTTCGCTTGGGGGTCTTCGACCAGCGTCGCCGTGTCGAAGTCGTAGCGTCCCGACTCGGCAATCACATTCCCGTTGCGATCCAGAAACTCCACATGGAGCCACGCGCGGCGCGACTCGGGGTCGCCGCTGGGGAACTTGTGCCCCGTGCGGTTATACACGCGGAACACGATCGGGTTGCCCGCCTTGGGATACTCTATGATGTTGAGTTTGGCCGAAGTGCGCAGGAAGTCAATCGTGCGGTTGCGCCCTGCAATCAGCGCGTCCAGCTCGCGTTGGTCGTAATTCCAGAACATCGGCAGGATCTGGGGAACCCAGTAGTTGCCGCCGAGAAACGAGTGCTGGGCAAGATCAGGACGCGCAGGCAGGAACTCGAAACTGGCGGCTTTGCCTTGCGTGCGCGGCATATGGCAGGTTTGACACTCGATGCCCCGCCGCGCGAAGTGACTCAGCTTCCACTCGCTGTAGATTCGGTCGATCGGGAAGTATTCGTGGGGGGCTTGGGTGCGTGGGTTTTGCGCCAGCAGTGGGTTGCTCACATCGTGGCACACGCCACAGAAGCTGCTGCTTTTGTGGAACGGCGAGTATTGCCACTCGTGATTGGCGTAGGAATCGTCGCGTGGACCGCGTTTCGCCGATTCTGGGCTAATCACATACATTCCGTTGCCGATGCCAGGCACGGGCATGTCGGAGAGTTGCCGTCCCTCCTCGCTGCGCGGATCCACCATGCGGTGGCAGTGGTCGCATTGGATGCCCTTCAGGTCGTCATGCACGAAGTTCGAGCCGTCGTAGGGGATGGAACGCCCTTCCAACCACGCGCTGGGCGCGTGGCAGCGCCAGCAGAACTGCCCGACGCCAGGCGCGTCTTGCTCGGCAATCGTGAGCGCGGCGCGAAATACAGGATCGCGCGCTGACTGCGCCATCATCCCGCCCATCCACTGGAAGTGCGGTTCATGCTCGCTGGTGAAGTAGGGATCGGGACCTTCAAAAGTGTCGGGGTTGTAGGCATACTGGCTGTTGCCGTGACAGTAAGAGCACAGGTCTGTAGACTGAAAGTCATAACCGTCAGGGTTTGGTTGCGAGCCTGGTAGGTGGAAATCGCCGCCGCCCAGCGCCATCAGCGCGGCGATTGGCGCGCAATACAGCCCGACCATGCCTGCCCGTCTCCATTTCCGCATCACTCGTTCGCCTCCAGCAGCTATTATAGCACAAAGAGGGCGTGGAGGTACAATTTCGCGGATGGCGCGTGAGATTCTGACCGAGGGGATTGTATTGCGTCGTTGGTATGCGGGCGAATACGACAAGTGGGTGAGTTTTTTGACGCCTGAGCATGGCAAGCTGCGCGCGCGGGTGCGTGGGGCGCGTAAACCCAAGAGCAAGATGGGCATGCTGACCGAGCCGTTGAACCTGCTGCGGGCGCGCGTGATTGAGGGTAAGGCGCAGCGGCTTCTCGTACAGCCCCAACTGGCGCGCAGTTATGTGCAGGTGCGGGGCGATCTGGAACGATTGAGCGTGGCGCTGGCGATGTGTGAGACGATTGACCGTTGGCTCCCCGACGAGCAGGTTGAGCCAGAGGCGTACGCCGTGCTGATAGTCGCTTTGGAAGCGTTGGAGGCGGGCGTCGTGGTGGAACATGCGGCGGCGTGGGCGCTGTGGCGGTGGTTAGCGATGCTGGGGTACAGCCCAGAGCACTCACGGTGCGCCGCTTGTGGCAAGGCGTTTGACAATACGGGCGCGATCTTGTCGCCTACGGCAGGCGCGCTTCTGTGCCCGCCGTGCGCGCCCCCAACCGAAGGGGTTGCCCTGCCTGCCGACGCCGTGCAGCTGCTTCAACAATCGACGCAGGGCGAGCGTCTAAGCGTCGGCGCTCGCCCTGAAGCGTGTCGTGCGCTCACGCGCGCCGCGCTACGCTACGCCGCGTGCGTGTTGGAAACGCCCGTGCGTTGGCTGGAGTTCTGGGAACGCTTGAACGCCTTGCGCGAGAGCGGATAGAGCAGCCCTAGCCCTGCGCTTAGCACGAGTAGGCTCGCCGGCTCAGGGATTGGGTCGTAGTTATCCCCCCCTCCGCGCGGCGCAAACAGCGCGACCAACGGCAGGAACGGGACCCAGCTCAGTCTGCGCGTGAGGATTGGCGCGAGCGGCGGCGTCTCCGCCAACACGGCAGGGGGTGCGACAGGCGTTGTCTCGGGTATCGCTTCGGGGGTGGTTTCAAACAGTGTCTCCGTCGGCAGCACATCCGCCGCGACCGTCTCCTCAATCGGCGTCTCGGCAATCTCGACAATGTCGATAATTGGGGTCTGGGCGATTTCAGTATTCTCCACCATCAGCGGCGTCGCACCGACGGTCGTGGGCGCAATCTCTGTGGGCGCCTGCATCTGGGGCGTGGCGCTTATTGGCGCGGCAGATGTGAGCGGATTGCCGCAGTTCGCCTTCAGTATCGGCTTGTTCGTGCGCTTATCCACATAAACATGCGTGCCCTTCGGCAGCGTGCGCCGCACCACCAGAATCCGATCGTCGGGCGGCGAGTAATACACATTGAAGGCCTGCGCTCGCTCCAACTGCGTCAGGCGCAGGTGATTCTCCACATAGTCGGCAAACTCCCATGCGTTGCGCCGAAAGTGGCGTGCATAACGCTGGGCGACCACCACCTCACTTCGGATCTGGTTCGCTAACTCTTTCGCATTCGCAACTGGGCGCACCAAATAGCTGTTGCGCGGCACAACATGTAGCGGTTCTACTGCGCCTGCTATGCCTGCAATCCATACTGCTATTCCAAAAGCCAATACCGCGCGCATGTACATCCTCCTCTCGTGTTGTTCCACTTGCAGGGGCGAATCTGCAAGACAATCTCTAAGACGCTCACAGGCAGGCTGTTGTTCCTGCAATGACAGCATTTCACCCCACAATAGTACGAGAATGGGAGCAGGAGATTCGTTTGTGAGTGCGAACTGTACCTCAGTGCCGAACTTGAGAACGGAGCTGATTGACCTGCAGTTTCTGGGTTACCCCTTAGCGATTGCGTCGTACCTGCTGGACGACGGTGTGGACGCGGCGCTGGTGGAGGTGGGCGCGACCAGCACGGCGGAGACGCTACTGCGCGAGGTACAGGCGCGGGGCGCGCCGTTAGAGCGGGTGCGCTGCCTTATTGTGACCCATATCCACCTCGACCACGCGGGCGCGCTGGGGTGGCTCTTGCAGCGGCTGCCGAACGCCACCGCCTATGTGCATCCTGTAGGCGCACCGCACCTAATCGACCCCTCGCGCCTGATGGCGAGCGCGTCGCGCCTGTACGGGGAGATGATGGAGCGGCTGTGGGGCGAAGTGGCGCCCGTGCCCCAAGAGCGATTGCGCATCGTGCGCGACGGCGAACGCATCGAGGTCGCAGGGCGCACGCTGCTCGCCATCGATACGCCCGGACATGCGCGCCACCACCACAGCTACCTGGACGAGGCGACGGGGACGCTCTTCGCAGGCGATGTCGCAGGGGTACGGATGCCAGGCACAACCTATGTGCGCCCCCCAACCCCCCCGCCCGAACTGGACATCGAGGCGTGGCAGGCAAGCCTCGCGAAACTGCGCGACCTGCCCATCCAGCAGCTGGCGCTGACCCATTTCGGCATGTTCAACGATGTGGCGCGCCACCTGAACGAGCTGGAGACCCGCCTGCTGGACTGGGGGCAGTTCACACGCACGCTGATAGAGCAGGGCGTCTCCGATGGTGAACTGATGCAACGCCTGCGCGACTACGGCAATACCGAAATGCACCAACAGGGCGCCGACCCCAGCAGCTACGACCTCGGCGCAGGCTATGAGCTCATCGCGCTGGGCTACGCCCGCTACTGGCGCAAGAAATTGGGACTGGCATGAACGCAGCAAGCGTGCGCTTCGAGCAGGTCACCAAGCAGTTCGGCAGTGTGATAGCCGTGAACGCGCTCACCCTGCAGGTGCAGGCGGGCGAGTTTATGACGCTGGTGGGACCGTCGGGCTGCGGCAAGACGACCGCATTGCGGTTGCTAGCAGGGCTGGAAGACCCCACTGCAGGCGCCATCTACATTGGCGAACGGTGCGTGAACGAGGTTCCGCCCCGCGACCGCGACATCGCGATGGTGTTCCAAAACTACGCGCTCTACCCCCACATGCGCGTGTACGACAACATCGCGTTCGGACTGCGCCTGCGCGAGCTGAAGGGCGCACTGTGGCAACTCACTCACTGGAGCGAGACGCGCGCCATCCGACAGCGCATCGACGAGCGCGTGCGCCAAGTCGCGCGCATGCTGGAGCTGGAGAACCTACTGCACCGCCTGCCGCGCGAACTGTCGGGCGGACAGCGACAGCGCGTCGCGCTTGCACGCGCCATCGTGCGCCAACCCAAAGTGTTCCTGATGGACGAGCCGCTCTCCAACCTCGACGCCAAACTGCGCGACCAGACCCGCGCCGAACTGAAAAAACTCCAAGAGCAGCTCGGAATCACCACCCTGTATGTGACGCACGACCAGAAAGAGGCGATGACGCTGGGCTCACGAATCGCCGTTCTCAAAGAGGGCGTGCTGCAGCAGGTGGGCGCGCCTGAAGAGGTCTACTTTCAACCTGCGAATACCTTCGTGGCGACCTTCATCGGAACCCCGCCGATGAACCTCCTGCGGGCGCAGGTCGTGGAGCGGCACGGCGCGCCCGCGCTGCAGATAGGCGCAGTGTGCCTGCAAGTGCTGGAAGCGCACGCGAAGGTGTTGCAAGCACGGGTGGGACAAACGGTGCTGCTGGGCGTGCGCCCGCAAGACCTCTACGCCGAACACACCGCGCCCCCTGACGCGATTCTCTCAGAGAGTGTGCCTGCGCTGGTGGATGTGGTGGAACCGCACGGCGACCGCAACGATGTGCATCTCCTACTTGAGGGCGCGCCGCTAATCGCCCAACTCAGCGCACGAGTCAAACCCCGCGAGGGCGAAGTCATTCCCCTGCGCCTCCACTTGGAGTACCTGCACCTCTTTGACGAGGCGACGGGACAACGGTTGGCAAACTATACCGACTAAGGCTGTCCCATCAGCCGAGCTACACGCAGTCGCTGGCTGTTTTGTAGACTCTCGTGGTCGTTTTCCAACTCCTCGTACGCGAGAAATTCGACCATTCCGTGCAGATGCTGAAAGGTTCTACGACTCAGCGTGCTGCGGAATCGCTTCTCACGGCTCGCGTCGGCAACGATATAAAACTTCGCAGCGAAGCAGGCGAACTCGTCGAACTTGAGGAGCGAGCGATTGAAGTCTGTTGTAGGCTCAATCTCGAAGAAACACGATGGAAATAGGCAGTTGCCACTATGCTCCTTGAACCAGATCACATCAATATTACGCGCCTCACGAACCAGTGGTTCGTAGGTGAATTTAGGAATATCGCGGAGGCTGGCTATTTCGCCAAGTTTCTTGCCGATAAACTCACGATTTTTGTCTTGACGGGCGACGGCTGTGTGGTAGTTGAGACTATTTCCAATCTCCAGCAGAATGGCTTGGTAGTAGGTGTGGTTGAACTGCTGTTGGGCGTGGGAACTGGCGGATCTCGTAAGTTTCAACTTGCGTAGGATCTGCCTGCGCCGTTGTGTCAATCCCCATAAACTGGGACGGATTCTGAAGAATTGCCCGTGCGGATCTTTTTGCAAAATCGGTTTGCGCATGGGTTTGATCCTCACAATTACAGAGTTGCACAGCAATTGTACCTGTAGTTTGTATTCACTCGCGCCATACTTTTTCGAACACCCATGCGCCGCCTGCGCTGAGCGCGAGCGCGTAGCCGAACACGCCCTGCAGCGGCTCGGCAGGGAAGATGCCCTCGATCGCTTGGCGAGTGCCCGCAATCAGTATCAGCAGCAGAGGCAACAGTAGCGGGAACGAAACGCCCGCCAGCAGTGCGCCGCGCACGGTCGTCTGCGCCACTAACGCGCCACAAAGCGTCAGCACTGTGGTCAGGCAGAATCCACCGCCCAGCCATAGCAGCAGCCATCCGCTCAGGTGCCCCTTGATAGGGACAACCAGCAGCGTGTAGAGCGGAACCAGCACGAGGGTCAGCAGCCCGTACAGCGTCGCGTGGAACAGCCACTTGCCCCAGAACACGCTGGCAGGGCGCGCCGCCACGCGCAGCAAATCGGCTGTGCCCGTCTCTTCCTCCACGATGAACCCCCGCGCCAGCGCAGGGAACATCCCGAACAGCAAGGCGACCCAGAATAGCCCCGCCTGCAACCCTGCGGCGAGCGTCTGCCCCAGCGCGGCAAACCCCACGCCCACCACCGTCGCCACACCCATCAACAGCGACGCGACCACGCCCTGCCGCAGACGCCACTCCTGCCGCAAATCTTTGAGCCAAATCGCGCGCACTTCACGCGCCCAACTCCAGTGTGAGGTTCCCCCACGCGGCGCACTCGGCGCGATTGGTGGCGAAGATTGCGATTCCACGACCGACTTGCTCATCCAGCACCTGTTTCAACAGTTTCAGTCCCGACGGGTCTAACCCCGCGTCGGGTTCGTCCAGCAGCAGCAGTGGCGGTTCGCCGTAGGCGGCGATTGCCATCCGCAGTCGCTGGCGCATGCCTGTGGAGTAAGCGCGCGTCCACTCGTGGGCGCGGTGCGCCAGCTCAAAGCGGTCTAACTGCGCCATCAGCGCGTCGGGATGGTCGGGCAAGCCGCGCGTTTGCGCCCACCAGCGCAGATGCTCGTAGCCCGTGAGCTCCCGATAGAGCGCGCCGTCCGCCGCGCACCAGCCC
>JBKBKS010000104.1:3415-8396 GCA_046294565.1 Fimbriimonadales bacterium | reverse complement strand
TAGCGTCGGCGTCCCCGCCGACGAAAAAGAGGCTTGGACAGGAGTGTCCAGGCCACATCTCAGGGTGCGACGACAGGAATGTCGTCGCACCGGGAAGATTTAGCGATTGAGCAGCGCGCCGACATAGCGCAGGATTTCGTTCGCGCTTTCGGGCGTGTAGCCGCCGTGGGCGACCATGCGATCGATCACATCGTTGATTTTGCGCAGTTGTTCGGGGTCGGGCGTGCGCGCGGAGGTGGTAATCTTCACCACATCCTTGAGGTCGGCGAAGAGTTTGCGTTCGATGGCTTCGCGCAGGCGTTCGTCGCTGCCGATTTCGAAGCGCACACCGCGCCGCGCCAGCGACGCCACCGAGCGCATTATCCCCTCGCGGAACTCGCGCTTGGCGTTCTCCGACACGCCTATTTGCTCTTCGATACTGCGCATCAGCTTCTCGTCGGGGTCGACTTCCTCGTTTGTGATGGGGTCGCGCACCTTTGTCTTGTTGCAGAAGGCGTCGACATTATCGAGGTAGTTCTCCAGCAGGGTGTGCGCGGCTTCCTCGTAGCTGTAGACAAAGAAGCGTTGCACCTCCTTCTTGATTTGCTCGTCGTACTCCTTGCGCACATCGTCTAAGAGGGTGAGCAGTTTCTTGCGCTCTTCCTCGTTCTGGGTGTATTCGGCAAGCCCGTCGCGGATGGAGCGGAGCACATCGATGGGGGTGATGTAGCGTTTGTCGCCGCGCACCATCGCCGCCGAGAGGCGGTTTAGGATGAATCGCGGCGAGACGCCGTTCAAGCCCTCGTCAGTGTATTCCTCGCGCAGCTCCTTCACATGGCGCTGGTCCCAGTCGCCCACCTGACGCTCGCCGTCGTAGAGCTTCATCTTGGTCATCAGCGACATGCCGCTCTTCTTAGGCGGCTTGAGACGGCTGAGAATGGCGAACATCGCCGCCACGCGCAGCGAGTGCGGCGCGATATGCACTTTCGAGAGGTCTTGCGTCTCGTCGCTCCACTGCGACTGCTGAATCAGTTTCTCGTAGATGCGCACCTCTTGCGAGACCTGCAGGTTGTAGGGCACTTTGACCACGAACATGCGGTCGATCATCGCCTCGTTCTCCTTGTTGGAGAAGTAGGCGTTGTATTCGTACTCGTTGGTGTGGGCAATCACGACGACATCGGTGTAAATCAGCGCGAAGCGTCCGATTTTAATCATCTGTTCGCCTGCGACGGTGTTGAGCTCGTAGAGGAACCGCTTGTCGGCTTTGAGCATTTCGATGAACTCCATGATGCCGCGGTTCGCTTTGTTGAGTTCGCCGTCGAAGTTATACACGCGCGGGTCAGACTCGACGCCGATTTGAGTGAGCAGGTTCAAGTTCACACTGCCTGTGAGTTCGGACACATCTTGCGATTTCGGGTCGGAGGGTTTGAAAGTGCCGATTCCGGTGCGTTCGCGTTCGGAGAACTTGATGCGCACGACGGGCACATCTTGGATGTTCTCGCCCCATTCGTGGCGCAGTTTCCACTGGCACACGGGGCAGAGGTCGCCTTCGATATGCACGCCGAACTGGCGTTTGAAGTCGGCGCGCAGCTCTTCAGGTACAAGGTGTAGCGGTTCTTCGTGCATGGGGCAGTCTTTGATGGCATAGACCGCGCCGTCGTCGGTGCGCGAGTAGCGTTCCAGCCCGCGCTTGAGCATCGTCACCAGCGTGGACTTACCGCCGCCGACCGGTCCTACCAGCAGCAGGATGCGCTTGCGCACATCGAGCCGTTTCGCCGCGGGGGCGAAGTATTCCTCCACCAGCTGCTGAAGCGTGCGCTCCATGCCGAAGAGCTCGGAGGTGAAAAACTTATATTCGCGCGGCTGTCCATCGCCGTGTTCCTCGACGCCCGCGCTGAGAATCATATCGTACACGCGCGCGTGCGCGAGGTTCGCCACCTTCGGGTTCTGCTGCACAATCTCCAGATACTCCCGGAAAGTGCCTTCCCAAGTAACCTGTTTCTCCAGCCGTCGCTGTTCTTCGATTTGGCGCAAGAAATCGGATGCGCTCATACTCGTAGACCCCCTTGTGCGTGACGCGGGCAGTCGGGTCGCGTGTTCCCGCGACGGGCGTTCGGTTTGCCTCATTGCATTCACCCCATGAACTTAGGATACAGGCTCATCGCCCCCACGACGCCGCTGTATATTATCGGTTCGACGGCGAAGAAAGCATAGGGGTTTCGGAACCCGTGAAGGAACTATTCCATACACGCTGTGAAATCGTGTATATTTTAGAGGCGAGTGCGCCAAACGCCAGTTCTGAAAGAGTGTTGCCCGCTGTGGCAGGAGGCATTTTCCTGCCTTGCTATTATACGACATTTCCCGTTCGATGGTTCCAAAGGCGCAGGGAGCTGCCCGACTGCGTGTGCGTCCTTGCGCGTGTGGGGCGAGGTCACTCGTTCACGCGCGCGCCCCACAACAGGCGGTCGCGCAGTTTCTCGAAGAATTCGCCCTCGTTGAACGAGAGGAGTTTCGTGCGGTAGGGCGCGGCGGTGATGTGGACGGATTGCCCCATTGTGAGCGTCTGATGGCGTCTGCCGTCGGTGGTCATGATGGCTTGCGCGTTGGGTTCGTTGGCGGCGGCGCAGTCGAGGTCGATGCGGATACGAGCGTTAGGGGGTAGCACGAGCGGTCGTGCGCCGAGCGTGTGGGGCGAGACAGGCGCCAGCACCAGCGCTTCGGTGAGCGGATGCACCACTGGCGCGCCTGCCGAGAGCGCATACGCGGTGGAGCCTGTGGGGGTGGCGACCAGCGAGCCGTCCGCAGGGTAGGTGGTGAGCAACAGGTCGTTGATGCGAATTGCGAAGTTCAGCATTGGCGATGTGGGCGTGCGCAGCAAGGTGATTTCGTTGAGCGCGACGGAGACGCGCACCTCCCCCTCCACACGCGCCTGCACCATCAACCGCTCTTGGAGTTGGTAATCGCCTGCGTGCCAGCGTCGGAGCGCGTCGGTAATCTCATCGGGTTCCACTTGGGCGATGAACCCGAATCTGCCCATATGCACGCCGAGCAGGGGCACGCCGGCGGGGGCGGCGATGGACGCGCCTGTCAGGAGCGTGCCGTCGCCGCCTAAGGTGACGACGATGGCTAAGTTGGGGTCGGGCGGCTGGCTCCAGCGGGCGGCGGTGGGCTGGTCGGCTAAGGCGACGCCGTAGCCCGCCGCGCGCAGCCACTGCGCCGTCTCTTGGGCGCGGCGGGCAGCGTCGGGCTTGCCCGCGTTATAGATAATCAGCGCGTTCGCCATCTCATCGGTTAGATAATCGCTGTAGGTTGCGCCGCGCGTCCTCCAGTTTCGGGTCGAGTTTGAGCGCCTCTTCGTAGCGGGTGCGCGCTTTGGCGATTTGACCGGCGCGTTCATATGCCGCGCCGAGATTATTGAGGTAGACCGCCGAGCGCGGGTTCAGCGCGACGGCGCGTTCTAACGCCTGTATCGCCTCTGGGATGCGGTTCGTGCGCATCAGCGCCAGTCCGAGATTGTTCCACGCGACATGCGAGCGTTCGTTCTCTTTGAGGACGGCTCGGTACTGCGCTTCGGCGCCGCGCGGGTCGCCCTTCTCCAGCAGCAGGTCGCCTATCGCCAATCGCGCGTCCAGATTTTTGGGTTCGGCGGCGACGACCTGCTGGTAGAGCTTGAGCGCCTCGTCGGGTGCGCCGCTGAGACGCTTGGCAGTGCCGAGGTTCAATCGGGCGGTGTGGAGGCGCGGGTTGAGTTCGAGGGCGCGCTCTAAAGTGGCAATAGCGTCGTCGAGGCGGCGTTGGCGCAGTTGCACGAATCCGAGTTGGTTGAGCGCGTCAGCGTCGTTAGGGCGCAGGCTGAGCGCGTTCTCCAGCGCGGTCGCCGCCGCCGCCAAGTTGCCGCGCTGCAGATGCATCACGCCGAGATTGTAGTGCAGGTCAGGATTGTCGGGGTTGGCAGCGACGCCGCGCTGCAGCGCTTGGATGGCTTTTTCGGGTTGGCGCAGGCGCGAGTAGGCTTCCCCCAGTTTCAGCCAGCCGTTCGCCTCCGTGGGCATCTGTGTCATCGCCTGCTCCAGTTGCGTCGCCGCCTCCTGCCACTGCCCCGTAGCTGCCAGGATCAGCCCGTAGTTATACCGAAAGGTGGGATTGCGCGATTCCAGCTCCACCGCACGCTTATAGTGCTGCAGGGCGCGCGCGTTCAACTGCTGCATTTGGAAAGCGTAGCCCAGATTGTTGTGCGCGTTTGCATCGCGTGGGTTCAACTGTATCGCGCGCTGGTAATGCTCCACCGCTTTTTGGTACTGCTTGGTCTTGGTGTAGAGATTGCCCAAGTTGTAGTGCGCATCGGCGTCGTCGGACTTGATTTCTATCGCTTTGCGGTAGGCGTTGATAGACTTGTCGAGTTGGTTCGTGTGGAGGTAGGCGTTGCCGAGATTGTTCCACGCTTGGGCGTTGCGCGGGCTGAGCTGCGTGGCGCGTTCCAGCATGGGAACCGCCTCGGCGTATTTGCCCGTCTTGAGATACAAATAGCCCAGCCAGTTTACTATCGTGGGGTTGTTCTCGTCGCGCTGGAAAAGCGTTTCGAACGCCTCAATAGCCTCTTGCGTTTTGCCTTGATTGGCGAGGTTCACCGCATCACGCACTGTCTGCGCAGACGCCACAGCCAACATCCCGATAGCCAATATTCCAATCCACAAGGTTCGCATCGTCTCCTCCAGCCTGTTAGACGGCAAAGAGTATACCTGTGTGCCCGTGAAACTTCAGTAGCTGTAGTAGTCGCCGCCTTGCGTGATGTAGGCGCGGTACTGCCATCCGACCGATGCGCCGCCGACGACGAGCAGTATCATCAGGGGTGCGATTAGCCGCGTGCGCGCCGACTGGCGTCGCAGGGCTGGCAACGCATACAGCGCAGGGGCGAACGCGAGTAGGTAAAGCAACGCTAACTGCCCCAGTGTGAGGCTGGCGAACCCGTACGCCGTTGTCCACAACAGCAGAAACAGCATCA
>JBKBKS010000104.1:0-3405 GCA_046294565.1 Fimbriimonadales bacterium | reverse complement strand
CTGCGCCCAGCGTGCCCGAAAGTTGCGCCAGCGACGCGCTCTTACCGCCATAAAACAGCATGCCTGCGCTCACTGCGCCGAGCAGGGCAATCAGCAGCGGCGCGGACGCGCCCGTCTCATCGCCCAGCGGCGCGCTCAGCATCATCAGCAGCCACGCCGCGACGCCGAACCCGACGATGGACGCGACGCCCACCGTTGGCGTCCAGAACCCCGACTCAATCAGCGGTCGGAACGGCAACACGAACAGCCACAGCGCGCCCAGCAGTGCGCCCCACGCCCATACCCAGCGATACGCCGCGCCTATCCCTGCCAACCAGCCCAGCGGCAACCCCAGCCACGCGAGCCAGAACGCCCACTGCGTCCCGTCAATCGGCGGGAAGTCGGGGCGACCCAATACGCGGGCATAGAGAATCGTAAATCCGACAGTCAGCCCCAGCGCGCTGAGCCATAAGTGGGCGCGGCGGAGCCGCCAGCCCAGCAGCCAGAACACTGCCGCCGCAACCGAAGCCAGCCCCGCCGTCCACAGACTCTGCAGCACCACACTCACTGACGAACGCCCTCCACTGCGAAAGTCACGCGCACCTCGTCGTCTAAGCCGCCGTTCAAGCCGTAGTTCACCCCGAACTGGCTGCGACGAATCGTGAAGGTGGTCTCGAAGCCGATAATCTCCTGACCACGCTGGTTGCGCCCCTTGCCCGTGAGCGTCACCCGCGCCGTGACAGGACGCGTCACGCCGCGCATCGTCAGATTGCCCTGCACCTCCACCGTAGTGTCGTTAATCTTGCGCACGCGCGTGCTTTGGAAAGTAATCTTGGGGAACTGGCGCGCGTTGAAAAAGTCAGGGTTGCGCAGGTGGTCGTCGCGCTGCTGGTTGCCCGTGTCTACGCTGTTCGCGTCAATCTCCATCTGAATCGAACTGTTGCCCGGGTTGCGCTCGTCCACAACAAAAGCGCCCGAGAAAGTGTTGAACCGTCCGTAGGCAAAGCCTGTGTTGAGATGCTTCACGCGGAAGATGATAAACGAGTGAACGGGGTCTATCCGATAAGTCACAGGCTGCGCCTGCACCGATTGCCACGAGCCAACAACAGTTGCCAGAATCGCCAAGTGCGCCCTCAGGCGCGTGCGGAATCGTTTAGTCATAGGGAACCTCCTCCTGAGTGGTGTGGCACACGGTCTCCTCGAGCGTTGCGAGCCACTGTGCAAAGGCGCAGAGCGTCTCCCGCACGGCGCGGAAGTAGTGGTGCTGACCCTGTTTGCGCATCGCGACCAGCCCCGCTTGCATCAGCGCATTCAAGTGGTGGGATACGGTAGACTGCGCTATCGGGAAGCGGTGGGCAATCTCGCCACAGGAGAGTTCGGAGTGCTGCAGCAGCGCGCGCAGTATACTCAGGCGCGTCGGATCCGCCAACGCCCGCGCAATCAATACCGCCTGATGCTCGCTCAGCCCATTCATAGACCGTTGCGCATGGATCGATACGCAAGCCGTACACCTTAAGTTCCCCGTAGCCTATGGTACAATCTTCCTGTAGGCGATGGATCAGATTATCGTACAGGGCATCGAGTTTTATGGGTATCACGGCGTGCCCGACGCGGAGCAGCAGATAGGTCATCGGTATCGGGTGGATCTCGTTGCCGATATCGATCTGCGCGAGGCGGGTCGCACGGACGATTTGCGCCACACGGTGAGCTACGGCGACCTCGCGCGGCTAATCATTCAGATGGGCACGACACAGCAGACGCGCCTGTTGGAGACGCTGGCGGAGCGGATGTGCGCCGCAATCTTAGAGCAGTTCCCTGCCATCCAGCGCGTGGAGCTGCAGATAGGCAAGCGGCTGCCGCCAACGGGAACCATCACTGAGCTGGCAGGCGTCAAAATCGTACGGGCGCGCCCGTAAAATTACTATGCTCACCCAGCGACTGGTCTTGACGGGGGATGAATCGGACGACGCGCCGTTGATTGAGCAGGCGGCGGCCATCATTCGCGCGGGGGGGCTGGTGGCGTTCCCCACCGAGACTGTGTACGGCTTGGGCGCAGACGCCCTAAACGCGGAAGCGGTGCGACGCATCTATCTCGCGAAGGAGCGTCCAGCGTGGGACCCGCTAATCGTGCATGTGGACACGCCTGAAGCCATCTATCGCTACACGCGCCATCAGCCGCCGATTACCGAGCGGCTCATTCTGGCGTTCATGCCAGGACCACTGACGCTGGTGCTGCCGAAGCGTGAAGCGATTTCGAGCGTGGTGACGGCAGGGCGCGACACGGTGGCGATACGCATGCCGGCGCATCCTGTGGCGCGCGCGCTCATCGGCAGCAGCTGCACGCCCATCGCCGCGCCCAGCGCCAATAAGTTCGGACGCCCCAGCCCCACCAACGCCGACCATGTGCTGCACGACCTCAACGGCGCGATCGAAGCCGTGTTGGACGCAGGGCAGACCCCGATGGGCGTCGAGTCGACGATTCTGGACTTGACGACTCAGCCGCCGACGCTATTGCGTCCGGGCGGGGTCGCTAAAGAGGCGTTGGAGCAGATTGTGGGCGAGGTGCGGTTGCTGGGCGCGCCAATCGAGCGCGGCGAGGCGTTGCCCGCGCCGGGGCTGAGCCTGCGCCACTACGCGCCCCACGCACGGCTGCTGCTGTGTGCGCCCACGCCCGAAGCGTTCTACGGCGCCATCAAAGACGCGCTCAGCCATTATGCGTTCGTGGGCGCGATGCGCCCTGACGGGTGGCGCACGCCGACCGAGCCGCGCCTGCGCGTGTTCGAGTGGGGCGCATGGGGCGACTGGGAGCGGCTGGCGAACCGCCTGTTTCTGGGCTTACGCACGCTGGAACATCAGCAGACGCACGCGATTGTGTGCCCGCTGCCCCCAGAGGAGGGCTTGGCGCGCGCCCTGCGCGACCGCCTGACACGCGCCGCCCACGATTAGTTGCGCAACGGCTTGCCCGTCTCCAACATATGGCGCATCCGATCCCATGTCTTGGGCTGCTGCGCCAGGTAGCCCACTACCTGAATCTCCAGTCGGTAGAAGTAGGAGAGGGGCATCTCCGTCGGCTGGCTCAAATCGCCGCCCGACAGCACATAAGCTATCTGCGAGGCGACCGTGAAGTCGTGCTCGGTGATGAAGTTGCCGCGCTTGAGGTTGTGCAGTTCGACCAGCAGTCGGGTCAGCACGGCGTTGCCATACGCCATCACCTTCGGCTCTTCGGGCGGGGTGTAGCCCTGTTGCGCGAGGTGGAGCGCCTCCTGTTTCGCCAGCCACAGGATGCGGTCGGGGTTGACGGAAATCTTATCCACACCCTTGCGCAGGAAGCCGTACTGTTCGCCCTCTGCAGCGCTGGTCGCCACCTTGCCGAAGCCGAGCGTCTCCATCACGCGGCGGATGGCAGGGTAGGGGTCGGCGTTGGGG
>JBKBKS010000103.1:0-8399 GCA_046294565.1 Fimbriimonadales bacterium | reverse complement strand
GCCGATAAATCGAAACTCCAGCCAGTGCGTGGCAGTACGATACCTTCGCTCCACCACTTTCACCCCATCGCCATTATACCCGTACTCATACGCTGTCTGCAAGTTGCCATTATCGTCGCGCTCTATCTTGGTCAACCGACCCTCCTCGTCATAGCCAAACACCCGTGCATAACTGTTCGGCTCGCTGCTTTCCCAACGCGCTAATGTGCCCTCAGGGTTCCACACAAACTCGTTCACTTCACCTGTCCACACATCCAGCACGCTCTGCAACCGACCTGACGCCGCCTCGTAGAAGTAAATATCCCAGTGCGAACCGTTCAGCGCGTCGCTGCGCGAGACCTCTGCACGGCTGCCGTTGGGATGATACCCATAACTCCGACTGTATGCTACCAGACCTGCACCCGTCTCACTCTCCAGTGTATCCACTGTTAGCCCTGACCACGTTTCACTTCTTCTGCATCCATGAAATCTAATAACCACAAACGAGTTCCATCATGATACCATATAGTTAATAATAAATATCTACCTACTCTAACCTCAATAAAGGCAATTTTTTTCCACAAAGCACGCTCTGCCTGAGTTATCTTATCTCTATAAGTATCATGTAAATGTGCTAATTGGTGAGACTCTTTTTCGGGCAAAAGTATAATGCCCATAAAGCGTGCCCAGCGTAGAGAAGGTTCGGAATATCCGAGTACCAGAACCTCGGTAGAACAGTCTATATCAGATAGACGAGCACGCCCTCGTTGGATACCGCGCTTCGCAGACGAAATAAATCTGTGTTTTGAAGTATACATTATACGATAGTATTTGAAAAACTCTTCAAACTCATTGCAAGAATAATGCTTCAAAACTTTCTGAACAATGCTAAAATCAACCGTAGCTTGATCGGCGGATCTAACACGAGGACCGTCAAATCTCATCCAAATTGCCTCAAAGGCGGAGGGGGAAGGCTTACTCCTACTGGCTTGCCATATGACACCTCCCGCCATAATCAACCCTACAACGATGAATCCCAAGAAAAGAAGATTTCTGTAATTGTAAAATCTTCCTCTCATAAGCCCCTCCAAACTCCTCCATATCCCTTTAGAAGACATTCAACAGCCTCTCCAGCAGCTCCAGTCCCTGCGCCCGCTGCTTCCATACATTTCAACAGGCAACATTCCATGGGATGAATATCAATACTACAGTCAGGATCATACTCTTGACACTGTTCGAACCAAACAGAGCCTTCGCTCGTATTAAACCACTCGAGACATTTCTTGCGTGCCTCATATACATCACTTCCTATACGTGTACCATTACAAAAATCGGTAATTGGTCCAAGTGGCTTCGGCTTTTTAGGAAACCAAGGGTTAGGAATGCGAGGTTCCCTATTAATTGGGGGAACTGCAGGCGTGGGCACATATTCCCCAGGCAACACATCCACATGCTCTCTCAAATAGCGCGGACGACGCTTCACCTTCTGAACATGGAACCGTTCCCCAACAAACACCCCAAACCGATCATACATCAGCTCCTCACCCCACGGCGCAAAAAGCAACTCCGCTATCAGTAAATGACCGCTCAATAACGGATAATCCGCATTCAACCAAGTATAAGACGACTCAAACTCATAACCCGAATACCAGACCGAATCCAACAAACGAACATACCACTCATAACTGACCCACCAGCCATCCGCGTTCCGATACACTCGCATCGGCAACCTGCCACAACCCACTCCACACACATAACGATACTCCTGCACTAACGGCGGGTTCTGAACCTCCCATAACCACTCCTTATCCCACACGCGAAAGCCGTCCCCATTATACTGCGCTTCATAAACAGGGCGCATATCGCCTCCCCCATAATCGCGCTCTATCCGCACCATGCGACCCTCCTCGTCGTAGCGGTACACCCGCTTATAGTTTACCTCAGGCGACGCCCACCACACCAATTGCCCAGCCTCAGACCAACCAAACCGATGAACACCGTCCGACCCCTCCACACGCTCCAGCCGACCCGATGCCTCATCGTAAAAATAAACATCCAACGAAAAACCACGCAAACCGTCCTCCCGCAACACCCACGCCCGACGACCATCTGAACGATAACTATACACGCGATAATACGCTAAATCCCCTGTCCGCGCCTCGCTCTCTAAACGCCCAGCCGCCGTGTAGCTGTAGGACAACTCATCTCCACTCGGCAACTCCTTGCTCCATACAACCCGCCCCAACACATCATAGCGGTACTCATAACGAAGTAAAACATCTCGCTCTGGGGCATCGCAGTCCCCAAAGCCAAACTCTATCGCCTTCAAAAACCCGCGTTGAGACGGCTCTTCACTGCCGTAGTAGGTGTAGCAAACGATAATCCCGTTCGGTTGCTGCTCTTTCCAGAGGCGTCCCGCGCTGTCATAATGATAGACCCCCCTGCGTCCCTCACTAATTACCTCTCGGACGCGCCCCAGTTCGTCGTAAGTGGTTGTTATCGTTCGCAAGCTGAAGTTGCCCTCCGTCAGTTCTTGGATTTCTCTCCGTCGCCCTGCAGGGTCATAAGAGGCTTCGACAGCAACCACGCTGATTCCTGCTTGGTCTCCGCAACAGCCTTGCTGGCGTCGCACGCGCCCCCAAGCGTCGTAGGTATATTCGCGCCGACCGATGCCGTCTTGTACCCACACGCGCCGATTCTCGCCATCATAGCCCATCAACACATCGGCGCTGTTTAGTGCAAGGCTCAGCATGGTCGGAACCTCCAAAGCGTCTCCAGTCTACCCCCTGACAAGCGACTTTTGCATAGGTAAATTTACTCATTGGGGCAAAATGAGTAAAAATACTCATGAGTAGTCAAATTTACCTATGCTTGGCGCCGCTCGAACGCCCGACCAAGCCCCTTTTGCGCCTAAGCAATAGGTAGATTTGACTACTGGATAGGCAAATTTACTCTCCATACCAGAGAGTAAATTTACTCATGTGATAGTGAAATTTGCTTAGCCCTCGTCGCCAAACGGCAGGAAAGCCCCACCCCGCGGCGAAACCGTTTCGCGCGGAGGTGTTCGCGGTGCGGTGCGACAAGCGCATAGTGGTCTACTGTGCAGCACATAACGAGTTGGCGCGTGTGCGTGCGAAGTTGGGGGCGGGAACGACTATGGAGTTGGTGGTGTGGGCGTTGCGGCGTGGTGTGGTGAGAAGGTCGCGAAGCTGGCTCGCGCAGCCTGCTCCCCAGCCCTCGCGCCGTTCGGGGTATAGTTTTGTACACAACTGTAGTTAGCATTCCCCCCTACTGCACGGAGGCAAGTGATGGAGACGCGCACGGATGTCCTGCTCGAACAGCTGCGCGAGGCGTTGCAACAGCCGCGCGACGCCCTGCAGCAACTGCTGGAAGAGAACGCCGCGCAAGACATCGCCGACGCCCTCGCGCTGATGGACAATCCTGCCGAGCAAGCCCACGCTCTGCTCCAAATGGAGGAGACCACCGCCTCCGAAGTTATCGAGTATCTGGAGCCGACGATTGTCGCCGAGATTCTGGAGCATATCCCCTTAGAGACCGCCGCCCGCCTGCTGCAGCGCATGCCTGCTGACGATGCCGCGCAAATCATCGACGAACTGGACGCCCTCAAAGCCGAAGCCCTGCTCCAGCAAATGGCGCCGCCTGAAGCGCGCGAGGTGCGCGAACTGCTCGAGTATCCCGAAAACACCGCTGGACGCCTGATGGTGCGCCAGTATGTGCGCGTGCGCCCCGACTGGACGGTCGAGATGTGCTTGGATTACTTGCGCCAAGTCGGCAGCGAAATCGAGACCATCTACTACCTCTATGTGGTGGACACGCGCCAACGCTTGGTGGGCGTCTGCTCGCTCCGCGATGTGGTGGTCAGCGATCCCAGCAAGCGCATCGAGCAGATTATGGAGACCGAACCCATCGTGGCGCAGCCTGAAACCGACCAGGAGGAGGTCGCGAACCTGCTCTCGAAGTACGACCTACTCGCCGTGCCTGTAGTGGACGAGCTGGGGCGCATGCTCGGCATCGTGACAGTGGACGATGTGGTGGATATTCTGGTGAGCGAGAGCACGGAGGATGTACTGAAGCTCGGCGGTGTGGAGGCGACGGAGGAGCCCTATTTTCGGCAACGCCCGTGGGATTTGGCGCGTCAGCGCGTGCGCTGGCTGGTGTTTTTGTTTGTGGCGCAGCTGTTCTCGGGCGCGGTATTGCGCACCTACGACGACGCCATTCAGAAGGTCACGGCGTTGGCGTGGTTCATCCCACTGCTGATAGGCTCAGGCGGCAACGCTGGGGCGCAGACCACCACCACCATCACTCGCGCGATTGCGCTGGGTGAGGTGCGCTGGCAACATATCCTCAGAGTAATGGCGCGCGAACTGCGCACAGGGCTGCTGTTAGGGGGTCTCATCGGCGTGATTGGGGTGGTGAACGCGCTCATCTGGACGCGCATGGGCTATGAGTGGGAAGACCAACTGCATATTGCGCTCACGGTGGGGCTGGCGCAGGTGGGCATCATCACGCTGGCGACTACTGTCGGCTCGTGCCTGCCTATCATCGCCAAACGGCTCAGTATTGACCCTGCCGTGATGTCCGCGCCGTTCATCACGACCGTCGTGGACGCTTCGGGGCTACTGCTCTACTTCACTTTGGCGCAGCTGATTGTCTTTCGGTGAGGGTGCTGCACTGTCCAGCGGCGCGATTTCCACCAGCACAGCGCCCTCTTGCACGATTTCGCCCTCGCGTGCGTTGAGTTGCTGCACGACTCCTGCGAAGGGCGCACGCAGCGACTGTTCGGTCTTCATCGCCTCCAGAGTGAGCAAGCGTTGCCCTGCTTCTACGGTCTCGCCCTGCCGCACGAACACTTTGGTCACCAAGCCGGGCATCGGCGCGGTGAGAACGCCTTCCGCGCTGGAGTGCGTGGCGGCGCTGCGTCGGCTCGGCTCGGCGTATTGGAACCGATACACGCGCCCGCGGTACTGAATCTCCACCCCCTGCGGCGTCTGCAGGAACGCGAGTTGTACGCGCCCTGTGGAGGTGTGCAGCGTGAGCGTGTTGGCGTGCGCCTCGGCGCGGCGCACCATCTGCTCGGAGCCGTCGGGCAGGACGATGCGCCAACCATCGGCGTCGGGCTGCGCCATGAGAATGACGCGCTCCTGCTGGTAGCGGAACTCGGTTTTATACATGCACACACCCCGCCAGCGTGCAGAACGCGCGTCGGTATTCATCGGCAGTGCCGAAGTCCAGCCAGTGATGTTCCATCTCGCACAGGTAGGCGTGGGTATGTTGGAGCAGCCGTTGTTGCGCAGCGGTGAGCGTCCACTCGCCGTGCGCTGGGTTATGCTCTGCAGCGAGTTGCTCCAGCGCGTCCCAGAGTATCGGCGGGAAGGCGTACACGCCGCTGTGCGCAAGCAGTTCGTCGGGGTCTAAGCCTTGCGTGTGGAGATGGCGGCGTGCGTACTCAGGCGTCGGCTTCTCGATTAGCCGCAGGAGCCGATAGGCGCGCGGCGCACCCAGCGGCTCGCCCTGCAGCACGCCATACTGCGACGCTTTGCTGACGGGCACGCGATGCACGCCGTACACAGGCGCATGGTAGGTCTCGTACATCTGCACGACTTGGTGGATGGGCGTCGGGTCGCGCAGGGGCAGGGGGATATGGTCGCCGAGGAAGACGAGCGTCGCCTCGGCGTTGGCGAACGCGCGCGCACACCACACCGCGTGCCCCAGCCCCAGCAGCTCGGGCTGCTCGATGAACTGCACACGGCAGGCAAGCGATTGGAGCGTCTCGTAAATCTGTTGGAGGTGGGGACGTTGAGCGCGTGCGTGGGCGTAGCGTACGCCACCGCCCTCCAGAAACGACTCGTACACCGCGCGATTCTCAGGCGAGACCACCACGCCGAGACGCTCAACGCCCGCCGCCACGAGCGTCTCGACAATCAGTTGCAACCCAGTAGTGAGCGCGCCGTCCGCAAGCACGAACGGCGTCAGACCCTTGGGCAAAACGGCGCCGACAGGGTACAGGCGCGTGCCCAAACCCGCCATCGGCACGATGGCAGTGCGTATCATCGCAAGTACGGAAGCCCCTCGCTTCGCTTGGAACGGCACAGACACGCAAGGGATACAGTCCCTACCCTCCCGCGCGAAGCGAGGAGCCACGCTGCCGGGGAGACGCTTGCACACCTCCCCGCAAGTGTCGGACTTACTTGTTGTGCGACGAGCAGCAAGAACCCTTTTCGGGCGTCGTGACGACCGCCGTGGGGGTGGTCGTTTCGTTGCTCTTCGCGCCGACAATCAGAGCCGCCGCGCCTGCGCCCAGCAGAGCGGCAAGCGCCAGAATCAGACTGAACTTGTTCATAGGTTTCGCCTCCACTCTATGATACCCAATTATCGGCGCAAAGGTTGCAAGCGGTTGGCAGGGAATCGGCGCCTCGAGGCGAACAAATAAATATGCGACGCCGTGCGATGTTTCAGGACGGGCAGCTGCAGACCGACGAGAAGTTGCTGATTATTCACGCCGACGACTTCGGCATGTGCCACTCCAAAAATCGGGCGACCAGCCTCGCGTTAGAGACGGGCGTCATCAGCAGCGCGAGTATCATGATGCCCTGCGCGTGGGTAGCGGAGGCGGTCGCGTGGTGTAAAAAGCACCCCGACGCCGATGTGGGGCTACACCTTACACTCACCAGCGAATGGAGTACCATCCGCTGGCGTCCTGTCGCGCCTGCCAATCAGGTGAAGGGTCTCCTCGATCCGCAAGGCTATATGTGGAGCAGTGTGGAACAGGTGGTGCGCCACGCGACCCCCCAAGAAGTGGAGATCGAAATCCGCGCCCAAATCGAACTCGCGCGGCAGATGGGGCTGAAACCCACTCACCTCGACTCGCATATGGGCACGCTCTACTCCGACCCGCGCTTTTTCGAGGTCTTCCTGAAGACGGCAATCGAGTATAAAATCCCGCCGATGGTGTTTAGCCCCACCCTTGAGATGATGTTGATGGCGGCGGCGCGCGGACTGAACTATCGTGAGATATATCAGCGCATCCGCGCCGCCGGACTGCCCACTATCGACTTCCTGAACGCCCAGTATGCGCCAGGCGAGAGCAAAGAGCGTCATCGGGAGCGACTGCATCAGTACCTGCGCACGCTCAAACCAGGCGTGAACGAGCTGATTGTGCATTTGGGGATGGACGACCCCGAAGGCAACGCCGTCTCGAGCGGCTGGCGCTACCGCGTGCAGGAGCTGGAAATCTTGCAAGAGCCGGAATTCAAGCGCGTCTTAGATGAGCAGAAGATACGGCTATTGACCTATCGCGAGCTGGCGCAGCTGTATCACTACCCGCAGTAGGCGTTAGCCCGCTTCGACAATCGCTTTGAGCACGTTGAGCAGGCGCATTAGCGTTTCCAGCGGGTGTTCGCCGAGCGGCGCGCTGATTTCGTCGGGCTGCGTGCGCGCCCCTGCGACCGACTGCTGCAGCGCGAGTTGCCAACGCGCCTTGAGCTTACGGTCGGGCTTGAACTTCAGCACGAACCGTTTGCCGTCGATTCCGATGCTCTGCACGCCCAGCGCATGGGCAAGGATGCGCTGCTCCATCAGTCGGATGAGGTTCTTCAGGGGATTGGGCAGCTCGCCGTAGCGGTCGCGCAGCTCGCGCACGAGCGATTTGAGTTCTTCGCGCGTGCGGCTACCCGCAATGCGCTTGTAGTAACTCAGTCGCTGCGCGGTATCGGCGATATACTCGCTGGGAATGAAGGCGTGCAGGGGCAGTTTGCTTGCGTCGGGCAGCTCCTCTTGGATGGGCGATTCCAAGTTCCAGTGGGTTTCGCCTTGGCGCAAGCGGCGGATGGCGTCGCGCAACATCGATTGATACAGCTCCAGCCCGACGGAGCGCATCGCCCCGTGCTGTTCCTCGCCCAGCAGGTTGCCCGCGCCGCGGATCTCCAAGTCGCGCAGCGCCAGCGCGAAGCCAGAGCCTAAATGCGAGAACTCCTGCAACGCCTGCAGTCGCTCCTCCGCTTTGTCGCTCAACCGTCCCATCTTGAAGAGGAAGTAGGCGTACGCCTGCCGATCAGAGCGACCGACGCGCCCGCGCAGCTGATAGAGCTGCCCCAAGCCGAACCGCTCCGCGCCCTCCACAATCAGCGTGTTCACATTCGGCATGTCCAGCCCGTTCTCGATAATCGTGGTGCTGACCAAGATATCGTACTCGTGATTGTAGAACGCCAAGATGGTGTTCTCCATCTGTTGGGGGGGCATCTGTCCGTGCGCGACGGCGATACGCGCGTGCGGAACCAGCCGCTGCAGTCGCTCGGCGACATGCATGATGCCCTGAATGCGCGGCGTGACATAGAACACCTGCCCGCTGCGCTGCAGCTCGCGCAGGATTGCCGCGCGCGTCATCCAGTCGGTGTCGGGCG
>JBKBKS010000102.1:0-8462 GCA_046294565.1 Fimbriimonadales bacterium | reverse complement strand
CAACATCGGGCGCACCCTCGTGTTCACCGCGCCCCCCGACGAGAAGCCCACTCTGCACATGCAAGACATCAAGCAGCTCGCCGATGACCTGAAAAACAACGCCGTCGAAGTGCTGATTATGCTGGGGGGCGTGAACCCTGCCTACAACGCGCCCGCCGACCTGAACTTCAAGGAGCTCATCCCGAAAGTGCCCCTCTCGGTGCATCACGGCATGTATGTGGACGAGACGGCGGCGCTGTGCGTGTGGCATCTGCCCGAAAGCCACGCCTTCGAGGTGTGGGGCGACGCCCGCGCGTTCGACGGCACCGTCACAATTCAACAACCGCTCATCTTCCCGCTGTACCCCAACACGCGCAGTGTGCTGGAGGTGATGGCGCAGCTCAACGGCGCGCCCGCCGAGACCTTCAAACTGGTGCAAGACCACTGGAAAGCCGCCCAGCTCGCCCCGCAGGCGCAGTTCGACGCTGTTTGGCGCAAGGGCGTGCATGACGGCGTGCTGCTGCGCACGGCGAAGCCCGTCAAGCAGGTCGCCCTCCAGCAGACCCCGCTGGTGGTGCAGTCGCCGATTTACGATCTCGCCCCCGTGCAGGCGGGCACTACGACCTACGAGGTGCGCTTCGCGCCTGACCCGACCCTCTACGACGGACGCTTCGCCAACAACGCTTGGCTCCAAGAGCTGCCCAAGCCTGTCACGCGCGTGTGCTGGGATAACCTCGCGTATATGAGCCTCAAGACCTTCGAGGAGCTGGGGCTGCGACGCAAGGGCACTTGGGCGTTCTTTGAGGACGCCTCGTTTGTCAAGGGCGACGCGCCGATTGTGACGCTCAGCGTGAACGGGCGGGCGATGCGCATCGCAGCGTATCCAATCCCCGGACACGCCGACGACTGTATCACAGTGCATCTGGGCTACGGGCGCACCCGCGCAGGCAGCAAAGGCTCAGGCGTAGGCTTCGACGCCTACTTGCTGCGCACCTCCGACGCGCCGTGGATACGCACGGGCGTGGAGGTCATCCCGCAAGCCGAGCGCTACCCCGTCGCCCGCACCGAAGAACACCACCTCATCGACACGCGCAAGAAAGACAGCGCCGAACTCGACAGCACCGACCATCGCCCCGTCATCTTAACCGCGCTACTGGACGAGTTCAAACAAGACCCCGAGCTCAAAAACAAGCCGCACCGCAAAGGCTACGAACTCAAGCACCCCACGATGTACCCTGAGCGGTGGACTTACGAGAGTTATGAGAACCCCGACAACTACCGCTACGCATGGGCGATGGTGATCGACCCGACGGTTTGCACGGGGTGCAGCGCGTGCGTGACGGCGTGTCAGGCGGAGAACAATATCCCAGTGGTGGGCAAGGAGGAGGTGATGCGCGGGCGCGAGATGCTCTGGCTGCGCATCGACCGCTACTTCAAGGGCAAGGCGGAGAACCCGCGCGTGTACCAAGTGCCCATCCCCTGCATGCAGTGCGAGAACGCGCCGTGCGAGCTGGTGTGCCCCGTCGCGGCGACGGTGCATGACCACGAGGGGCTGAACGCGATGGTCTACAACCGCTGCGTCGGCACGCGCTACTGCTCCAACAACTGCCCCTACAAGGTACGGCGCTTCAACTACTACCGCTACAGCTACATGAAGTCGCCTGTGCTGCACCTGTTGCAGAACCCCGATGTGACGGTGCGCGGGCGCGGTGTGATGGAGAAGTGCACCTACTGCGTGCAGCGTATCAGCAAGGCGCGGATACTGGCGAAGCGCGAGAACCGCCGTATTCGCGACGGCGAAGTCGTGCCCGCCTGCGCGCAAGCCTGTCCCACACAAGCAATCGTGTTCGGCGACCGAAACGACCCGAACAGCCGTGTGGCGCAACTCAAGCAACAGCCTCACCATTTCGCCATCTTGGGCGAGCTGAACGCCCGACCACGCACCACCTACTTAGCCAAGATAGACAACCTGAACCCAGAACTCAGCGGCGCGGAGGCAAACCATGCAACAGACCATTAAGACAACGCAAATCAAGGAGTTCCCCCTATTTGAGGGGCAGCAGACCTACGAGCGCATCACGGATCAGATTACCAGCATCCCGATGGATCGCCACCCGATGGCGTGGACCATCATGTTCGGGCTGGGGCTTATCGGCGCGTTCGCGCTGCTGATGGCGCTGGTCTATCTGGTGGCGGTCGGCACGGGCATCTGGGGCATCAATCAGCCGGTCGCGTGGGGATTTGCGATTATCAACTTCGTCTGGTGGATTGGTATCGGGCACGCAGGCACGCTGATCTCGGCGATACTACTCTTGCTGCGTCAAGCGTGGCGGATGTCGATCAACCGCTTCGCCGAGGCGATGACGATTTTTGCCGTGATGTGCGCGGGCATCTTCCCGTTGTTCCACACAGGGCGACCGTGGGTGGCGTACTGGCTGTTTCCTATCCCCAACTGGCTGGCGATGTGGCCCCAGTTCCGCAGCCCGCTGGAGTGGGATGTGTGGGCGGTCTCGACCTACTTTACCGTCTCACTGCTGTTCTGGTACATGGGGCTGATTCCCGACTTGGCGAAGATGCGCGACCGCGCGAAATCGCAGTTGGCGCGCACGCTTAACGGCGTCTTCGCGCTCGGCTGGCGCAATTCAGCCATCCACTGGATGCGCTGGGAGCAGGCGTACCTGCTGCTGGCAGGGCTGTCCACACCCCTCGTGCTGTCGGTGCACTCCATCGTGTCGTTAGACTTCGCTATCTCCATCGTACCCGGCTGGCATGTCACCATCTTCCCGCCCTACTTCGTCGCGGGCGCCATCTTCTCAGGATTCGCGATGGTGCTGACCCTCGTCATCCCGTTCCGAATCCTCTACCCGAAGCTGAAAGACTACATCACCATGAACCACATCGACTGGATGGCGAAGGTGATGCTGGCAACGGGCTGGATAGTGTTCTACGGGTATCTGTGCGAGATGTTCTTCGGCTGGTACAGCGGCAACCAGTTTGAGCAGTTCTTGGTGGTGAACCGCTTCTTCGGACCGTATTGGGCGGCATATTGGGCGCTGATTTTCTGCAACGGCATCGTGCCGCAGCTGCTCTGGTCGCCCAAAATCCGCCAGAACCTGCTGGTGCTGTTCATCATCACCATTATCGTGAACATCGGGATGTGGTTCGAGCGGTTCGTGATAGTGGTGATGAGCCTGCATCGGGACTTCCTGCCTTCGGCGTGGAGCATGTATACGCCGACTATAAACGATTGGTGGCTCTATCTGGGCACGATAGGCTTTTTCGTGATGATGATGTTTGTGTTTGCGCGCTTTATCCCGATGCTGGCAGTGGCGGAGCTGAAGGAGCTCTGGTACAAGCTCTATCATGGGCATAACGGGCATGGGGGCAGCCACGCGCCTGCCGCGCAGCCGACCGCGCCCGCCCCGCAAGGAGGTGGTCAGTAATGGCGCATGGGGAAACCGCTCCGAAACTGTATGGGCTGATGGCGGAGTTCGAGACGCCCGACCAGCTGCTGGAGGCGGCGCGCCGCACCCGCGACGCAGGCTACCGCAAGTTCGACTGCTACACACCGTTCCCCATCCACGGGCTGACCGCCGCGATGGGCGTCAAAGAGGCGAAAGTGCCCTGGACCGTGTTCACGATGGGGTTGCTCGGCGCTATCGGCGCGTTCAGCCTCCAAGTGTGGACCAACCTGGTGGACTACCCGATTAACATCGCAGGGCGCGACCTGCTCAGCTGGCCCTATTTTATCCCCATCACCTTTGAAGGCATGGTGCTGGCGGCGGCGTTCGGCGCGTTCTTCGGCACGCACATCTACAACCGCATGCTCACCTACTACCATCCTGTGTTCAATGTGCCACAGTTCGCCCGCGCCAGCACAGATCGGTTCTTCGTATGTATCGAGAGCCAAGACCCGAAGTTCAATCGCGAAGAGGTATATCAGTTTCTGCAGTCGCTGAACCCGATAAGCATCGCGGAGGTGCCTGAATGAGCAAGCGTCAGTGGCTGATGGCGGGTCTACTCAGCGCGGCGGCGTTGGGTCTAACGGGCTGCCGCACCGATATGTGGGTGCAGCAGAAAGTGCAGGCACAAGACAGCAGCGAGTTCTTCGCGCTGACCGACCCAGTGAAAGGCTTCGACGGCAAAGTTTACGGCGATAGCGCGCGCCCGATGCCCCTAAACACCATCGCGCGCGGCAAACTGCAAGACCCGAACGACCCGTTCATCACGGGTAAGGACGCGCAGGGCAACCTGCTGACCAAACTGCCCCCTCAAGTGAAGCTCACGCGCGAGTTCCTGAACAAGGGGCAGGAGAAATACAACATCTTCTGCGCCCAGTGTCATGGGCGTGCGGGCGACGGCAAAGGCATGATTGCCCTGCGGGGGCAGTGGCCCCGTCCCGTGCCCTCGCTCGTACGTGAACAGCTGCTCACACAGCCCATCGCCTACTTCTTCAGCTCAGGCAAGTACGGCTTCGGCATCATGTACGGCTACGGCGCGCGCATGACCGACGAAGAGCTGTGGGCTGTGGCGGCTTATGTGCGCGTGCTGCAACTCAGCCAGAACGCAGACATCAAGACCCTACCTCAAGAAGACCTTGAGAAGATAGCGCAGGCGGAAATGGCGCGCCAGTCGCGTCAATCGCGCACCACAGCACAGGAGAACTAAGTATGGCAGCGACAACGACACCACTCTCGGAACAGGAAGTTCGGCAGCGCATCCAGCGCGGGCGACCCATCGCGCTGGGGTTAGGCGTGCTGGGCTTGGTCGTCTGGGCGACGGGCTTGGCGACGAACCCCAAACTCGCGATGCAGGGCTATCATCTGGCGTTCTTCTACTGGATGGGCATGACGCTGGGCGCACTGGGGCTAACCCTGCTGCTGCACACCGTGCGCGGACGCTGGGGATTGCCCCTGATTCGCATCTTCGAATCGGGCGCGACGCTCGTCCTGCCCGTGATGCTCATCGCGTTCCTGCCTGTCCTATACGATGTGTTCGTCGCGCACAGTATCTTTGAATGGACGCACAAGGAGGTTGTCGCTCAAGACCCTGTGCTGCAAGCGAAACGCCCGTGGCTCAACGAGGTGCGCTTCGCGGTTGCGGGCGTGCTGTATATGCTCCTCTGGGCGTTCTTCGCCTATCGGCTCTGGCACGGCTCCAAGCAAGAGGACGAGTCGGGCGATCCTGTCCGCGCCGAGTTTCTCTCGCGTCAGCGTTCAGGCTTCGCGGCGTTCGGCATCGTGGTCTTTATGCTTACCTTCACGCTGGCGATGGTGGACTGGGGGCAGTCGCTGATGCCTCACTGGTTCTCCACGATGTACGCCGTGATTATGGTTGCAGGATTCGGGCTGAACATGCTCGCCCTCGCGCTCTACATGGTACTCTCGTGGCGCGATTTGCCCCTGTATAAGCGGATTGTACATCACGACGGCTACGAGGGCTACCGCCGCGACTGGGGCAACTTCATGTTCACGCTCTGCGTGTTCTGGTCGTATGTCTCGCTCTCGCAGCTGCTGATTACCTACTCGGGCAACCTCTACGAGTTCACCCAGTTCTACCTGCGGCGCAACTTGGGCGGCTGGCAGTATATCGCCTACCTAATTCCCATCTTCCAGTTCTTCATTCCGTTCTTCTGGTTCCTTGCGCCGCGCACGAAGTGGATCCCGAAGCAGTTGCTGGCGGGCGTGATGATCGTGTTGGCGATTCGCGTGGTGGAGATTTTCTGGCAAATCAAGCCGATGTGGTCGGAGACGCTGAGCATCAGTTTGTACGATGTGGCGGCGTTTGTGGGCTTGGGCGGCGTATGGTTCTACTTTATGCTGGGCAACCTGCTCAAGCGCGCCCTGGTGCCCAAGAACGAGCCGCGCCTGCTAGAAACGGCGCACTAAGGAGGTTAAGATGGCAGATATTCTCAAGCCTGTCGACGCAGCGGAGTTGGAACTGATTCAGAAAGAGCCATACGAGGAGCGCGACCTATCGGTCAGGCGTATGGTGCAGTTCCTCGTGGTCATCTTCTTCACGATGGTGGGCGCGCTCATCATCTCCTATTTTGTGTTCTTGTGGGTGCTGCCGAACCAGCGCGCCGATATGCCCTCTGTGCGCCCTGAGGCGTTGCAACGCCAACTGCCGCCTGAGCCGCGCGTGCAGGGCTTCCCAATGCGCGACTGGGAACAGTTCGCCGCTGAAGAGCAGCGCAAAACCACCACCTACGAAATCGTAGATGAAGCCACAGGCAAAGCGCGTATTCCCGTCGAACGCGCGAAGGAACTAATCCTGCAGAAGGGGCTGTAATATCAGATGGAGTGTGTATGATGATGACCTATAGAAACCGACTATGGCTAATGCTGGGAGTGAGCCTGACGCTCGCTGGGGCGTCGGCGCAGCTCTATCGCGGTCCAGGCGGCGAAATCGGCGAAACCGCCGCCAAGCAACGCTACGAGAATATCACCAGCCAGATCGGCATCGAACAGAAGCTTGGAACCCAAATCCCGCTGGAGTTGACCTTCAAAGACGAGTCGGGCAAGACCGTCAAACTCGGCGACTACTTCGGCAAACGCCCCGTGATACTGGTGATGGCGTATTACGAGTGCCCGATGCTCTGCACGGTGGTGCTGAACGAGCTGACGCGCACGCTGAACGCCTTAGATTGGCAAATAGGCAAAGAGTTCGAGGTAGTGACGGTCAGCATCTCGCCGACCGAGACGCCCGAGCTCGCCGCCAAGAAGAAAGCGAACTACGCCAAAGAGTATCGCAAAGGAGGCGCGGAGCAGGGCTGGCACTTCCTGGTTGGCGACGAGAAACATATCAAGCAGCTGGCAGACGCCATAGGATTTAAATACACCTACGACCCCGTGACCAAGCAATATGCGCACGGCGCAGGAATCATGATTGCCACGCCCGACGGCAAGCTCTCGCGCTATCTGATGGGTGTGGAGTTCTCCGCGCGCGATCTGAAGTTCGCGCTCGCCGAATCGTCGCAGGGCAAAATCGGCAACCCCGTGCTGAGCGCTGTGATGTATTGCTTCCAGTATGACCCGTCCACAGGGCGCTACGGACTGGTCATCCTGCGCGTGATTCAGTTAGCGGGTATCATTACCGTACTGAGCTTGGCGTTGCTGATTGGCGGCGCGCTGCTGTTGGAACGCCGTCGGAAGCAACCGACCGATAATACAGATGAGGTGAATGAGTAATGTGGAACTTCCCATTTGTACCGCCAACCGCCTCCAAAGAGGGCGAGGGCATCTCGCTGCTCTATTGGACGATTACGCTGCTCGCGGTGGTCTTCGGCTCCATCGTGCTGTTTGGGGTGATCTACCTCGCTGTTCGTTACCGTGCGGACAACAACGCGGTAGACCGCTCCAACGCGACCGAAAGTGACCTGCGCGTGGAGCTGGCGTGGACTCTGATCCCGCTGGTGCTGGCGCTTGCGATGTTCGGCTGGGCTGCCAAGCTCTATGCGGACATCTACGCGCCGCGCGAGGGGTACTACGAGGTGTTCGTGATTGGCAAGCAGTGGATGTGGCACTGCCAGCACCCTAACGGCGTGCGTGAGAATAATGTGCTGACCCTGCCTGCAGGACGCCTCGTGAAAGCGAGCATCATCTCGCAGGATGTCATCCACGCCTTCTCGATCCCTGCGTTCCGCATTAAGCGCGACGCCGTGCCCGGTCGCTACAACGCGATGTATTTCACGCCCACCAAGCCCGGCGAGTATCACTTGTTCTGCACGGAATACTGCGGCACGAAGCACTCCGAGATGATTGGCAAAGTAATCGTGCTGCCTGAGAAAGAGTTTCAGGCGTGGCTGGAGAAGGGCGGGCAGGGCTTAGCCACCGCCACGACAGGCATGGGCGGCGCTGCAGGCGGCGGCGCGCTCACCCTGGCGCAACAGGGCGAGCAGACCTTCAAAGCGCTCGGCTGCAACGCCTGCCACCTCAACCCCAACTCCGCCGTGAAAGTGCCCGACCTCACCAAAACTTGGGGCAGCGACATCCCCCTCGCCGACGGGCGCACGGTCAAGGGCGACGAAGCCTATATCCGAGAATCGATTTTGAACCCCGGCGCGAAAATCCACGCCGGCTATCAAAACCTGATGCCCCCCTACCAAGGGCAAGTATCCGAAGAGCAATTAGTCCAACTGATTGCCTATATCAAGTCGCTTGCGGGCGACAGCAGCGGAGGTAACTAACTATGGCAACAGCAACTTATACCGGGACGGAGAAGCCCAACTATCTGAACTGGAAGACGACAGTCGCTTCGTGGCTCCTGACCTATGACCACAAGCGCATCGCGATACTCTATCTGGTGAGCATCAGCGTCTTCTTCCTGATGGGTGGTCTGGCGGCGGCGCTCATCCGTATGGAGCTGGCGACGCCACAGGGCGACCTGCTCACCTCTGACATCTACAATAAGATGTTCACCACGCACGGCGTGATTATGATTTTCCTGTTCCTCATTCCCTCGATTCCCGCCGTGTTTGGGAA
>JBKBKS010000101.1:0-8494 GCA_046294565.1 Fimbriimonadales bacterium | reverse complement strand
AGCTATTGCGAAGCGAGAAAGTCTGTCATTCCGAGCCGAAGGCGAGGAATCTCAAGAAGGGTCTTTTAACATTTGAGAAACTTGTAGCGACCAAAGTCTCCACCATGTAAGCTGAGCAGGAACTTTCCCCCTCCGCGCGAAATAGCCTGTATGTTTCGGCGTACACTATCTCTCGGCTTGGCGTTTATCCTCACTGTGAGCGCATTTGCGTTTACGGACGAACTCAGTGTTTCTATCGACCTGTTCAAGAACTTGCGCCCGCGCAATATTGGACCAGCGAACATGGGCGGGCGCATCACTGACATCGAGGGCGTTCCGGGCAACCCCAGCACTGTGTATGTCGCCACGGCTACGGGCGGGCTATGGAAGACCACCAACTGGGGCATCCGCTGGACGCCGCTCTTCGATGAGCAGGAAACCACCACGATTGGCGACATCGCCTTAGACCCCCAAAATCCCGACATCATCTGGGTGGGCACGGGCGAGGCGAACACGCGCAACAGCATCTCGGTCGGCTGCGGCGTGTATAAGTCCACCGACGGCGGGAAAACTTGGCAATATCTGGGATTGCGCGAGACGCGCCAGATTAGCCGTATTATTGTCCATCCGCGCGATTCGAACACCGTGTGGGTCGCAGCGGTCGGCTCGGCGTTCGGACCCAACCCCGAACGCGGCGTGTTTATGACCACCGACGGCGGAAAGACCTGGCAAAAAGTGTTGTATATCGACGAGCATCACGGCGCCTCGGATTTGGATATCGATCCTGTGAACCCCAATATCCTATACGCAGGCATGTGGCGGTTTGAGCGCAAGCCGTGGACGCACACCAGCGGGAGCGAGCAGGGCGGCGTGTTCAAGTCCACCGACGGCGGGCGCACATGGCGCAAACTCACCAACGGCTTGCCCCAATTGATGGGGCGCATCGGCGTCAAAGTCGCGCCCAGCAACCCCAATGTGGTCTATGTGATTGCCGAGTCGAACGACGGCACGCTGTTCCGTTCCAACGACCGGGGCGAGACCTTCCAGCGCGTCTCCAGCGAGACCAACATCGTCTCGCGCGGCTTCTACTACACCGACCTGCGCGTGTGCCCCCGCGATGAGAACCGCCTCTACTTCTTGGCAACGCAGCTGCGCATGTCCACCGACGGCGGACGCGCCACCCAACAGATTGCCAGCACGGTGCATGTCGACCACCACGCGCTCTGGATCGACCCAACCAACCCCGACATCCTCTGGAACGGCAACGACGGCGGATTGGCGGTCTCGATGGATCGGGGGCAAACTTGGGATGTGATTGTGAACATCCCGCTGGCGCAGTTCTATCAGATCCACTGTAGCATGGAGGCGCCGTTCTATCAAGTGGCGGGCGGCTTGCAGGACAACGGCAGCTGGATCGGCTGGGCCATCAACAAAGAGGGCGGCATCGTCAACGAACACTGGCGCATGGTCAGCTTCGGCGACGGGTTCTATTGTGTGATTCATCCACGCGATCCCAACCTTGTCCTCAGCGAGTCGCAGGGGGGCAGCATCTTGCGCACGAACCTCGCCACAGGCGTTCAAGAGAACATTAGCCCGCAAGCGCGGCGCAGCGACGGCGGACCCGTCAGTGAACTCAAGTACCGCTTCAACTGGAACACGCCCATCATCCCCTCGCCTCACGATGTCGATACCGTGTATGTCGGCGGGAATGTGGTGTTCAAGTCCACCGACTTCGGCGCGACTTGGAGCGTGATTAGCCCCGACCTGACCACCAACGACCCCGAAAAACAGAAAGACGCAGGCGGTCCCGTGTGGGTGGAGAATACCACCGCCGAGTATCACTGCACGATTATCAGCCTTGCGGAGTCGCCCGTGCAGAAAGGGTTGCTGTGGGTGGGCACAGACGACGGACGCCTGTGGAAAAGCCCCAACGACGGCGTGCGCTGGATCGAACTCACGCACAATGTGCCGAACCTACCTCCCAACTCGCCCGTGTCGCATGTAGAACCCTCGCGTGCAGGGGCGGAGGTCGCCTATGTCGCGTTTGATCGCCATATGCTCAACGATTTCAAACCGTATGTCTACAAAACCACTGACGGCGGCGCAACTTGGCAACTTATCACGAACGGCTTGCCCGACGAGGCGTATGTGTTCGTGGTGCGTGAAGACCCGCGCAACCTGAACCTGCTCTACGCGGGCACGGAGCGCGGGCTGTTCGTCTCGTTCGACGCCGGGCAACACTGGCAGCGCATGCCCAACCTCCCACCCGTGCCCGTGCATGATATCCAAGTGCCCGCGCTGATGAACGACTTGGTGCTGGGCACGCACGGGCGCAGCGTCTATGTGTTGGACGACCTCACGCCGCTGCAGGAGGTCAGCTCGCAGGCGCTGGCGAAGCCTGCGCATCTGTTCACGCCGCCGACCGCGTGGCGCTACTCCAGTCGGATGACGCGCTACGGGCGCGGCGACCGCCCCTACGCCGCCTCGAACCCGCCCTACGGCGCGATGCTCACCTTCTACCTCAAGGAGAAGCCCAAGCAGGGGCGCGTGCGCATCCAGATTCTGGACTCGCAGGGCAACCTGCTGCGCGAGCTGACGCGCCTGCCCCAAGAGCCGGGCGTGCACCGCGTGGTGTGGGACCTGCGCACGCGCGGCGAGGCGATAGAAACCGACGACGACACGCCGCCGCCCCCCACCAGCGGACCGCTCGGACCCCAAGTATTGCCCGGAACCTATCGCGTGAAGCTCATCGTCGGCGAGTTTGAGATGGAGCAGCCGCTCAGCGTGCGCATGGAGCCTGCGCTGGAGCCGTACCTGCCCCAAGTCAAGGCGGGCTACCAGTTCGCGCTGGAGACGCTGGGCATGATTCGGCAACTGAACCGCGCGATGCAGGTGCTCACCAGCGTGGAGACCCAACTCACCAACCTGCGCCAAACTGCCCGCCAGCAGGATGTGAAGCTGCCTGACGAGGTGGACAAGGCGATTGGCGAGCATCTGAAGCAGATTGGCGAAATGAAAGCGAAGGTAGACAACCCGAACACGGGGCTGGCGTATGCCCGCAGCGCGCGGCTGCGCGGCAGGCTGAACGCGGTGTACGGGCAGATGAGTAGCAACACGGGTCCCACGCTCGCACAGATTGCCTACTTCAACGAGGTGAAGGCGGAGTTCGAGCAGGTGTACGGCGAGATCCGCGCCTACCTCACCCAAAACGCGCCTCAACTCAGCGAGCAACTCAAGGCGAACAACCTGCCCACGCTGCTAATCGGGGAGTGGTGAGTTCTTCAAGTATTATGTCGCTCAAATAGTAGAAAGTTTCTTTTGAGATTCCTCGCCTTCGGCTCGGAATGACAGAGGGGGTGGCGCGGAATGATAGGCGTCCTGTGTGCAGTAAGCCTTTGTCATGCCGAGCGCAGCGAGGCATCTCGATTCCTCACTTTGGCGGCGCATTCACATTCGAGCAACTTAATCCCGCGTCTGCGCTGTGTGTTTGAAGAGAGCTTCCAGCAGCGGAGGCGCGTAGGGCGTTTCCAGGAGGCGGAACCAGATGTAGCCGACCGCGCCGCCCGACGCGAGGCGAATAATCACTGCGCCGTCGCCCCAGCTGCGGTTCTGGGCATCGTAGAGCGTGGCGAGCGGTGTGTAGTCCGCATCGCGCGGCGCTAAGGCGCGCAGCGCGGGACGCCAACGCTGGTCGCCCCCCTCTGGGAACGGGATGGGCGCGTCCGAGATTGCCGAGACAAGCGGTCGGTTCAGCCGAAACTCCAAGCCTGTCGTGGGAGGCGTTTCGAACCCAGTGGCGCCCGCTTGGGGGCGCAGCGCGCTGGCGGCAATCGGCAGCCCGAACCGCGCCGCGCGGTTCGCCTCCTTGCCGTCGGCGTAGTAGAACGGGAACGGCGCGCTTGGCAACGCCAACAGAACACCGCCCGCGTCCAAGTACCCTTGCAGCGCGCGATCCACATCGTTCGCAGTGTGAACAGTGGCTTGGTAATGCTCGCCGCCAGCATAGACCACCGCCGCGTAGCGGTTGGGCGTCAGGCGACTGACCACATCCGTCGGCTCCAGCATCTCCACTGGTAGCCCTGCATCGAGCAGCCAGAACACGGCTTCCGAGTGCGCGTTCGGGAGCAGTCCAATCGTCTTATTGCGCCACAGCCGACGCAGTTGGGCAACCGCGTCGCCGCTCAGCCCAACGAGCGGCGACGCCATACGCGGACGCTCGCCCAACGCTCGAAAGCGCGGCGCGAACTGTGCAGTGGCGCGGATTTCACGCTCGCCATGCTCCACCGACGGCTCAATCTCGCTGCCCTCGTGCCACTCGTTGAAACTGGTGATGAGCGTCCAGTCGGGGTTCAAATTCAGTATCGCCTGCCACTGTCGGCGATAGCTTTCGCCTTCGAAACGGTCGGTGCGAATGCCGGGCGTGCGGATTTTCGTGTCGTCGTAGGCAGGGATAATCGTCGCGCAAGCGATACGCCCAAGCATCCCCGCCGTCTGTATCGCTTCGCGATAGTGCGACTCCAGCGCAGGCTGAATCGCCTCCGGCGACTTGCCTTGCAGCGCCAGCACGGGGTTGTAGGTGTGGATTCCGTCGAACACGCGGGCGGCGCTGCGTCCCAGCGAGTCGCCAATCGCGCAGACGCCTGGGGGAAACTCCTTGCGGATGGTCTCTAACGCCCACGCCCACTGCGCGAGGCTGAGCTGCTCCATCGCGCGGCTGTAGATAAACAACACGGGGCGTCCCTCGACCTTCAAGTGGGCAGGGTGTAGGGCGTATCGTTGGAGGATAGAGCGCAAATCGGGCAGCACCGAGCGCGGATTGCCCGGCTCGGGCACTGCCTCGTAATACAAGCAGACTTTCAGGCGGCGTTTCGCGGCGGCGTCCAGCAGGCGCGGGAGCGGTTTCTCCTCGTCGGTCCCGACGCCCCACCACGAGTAGATAAAGCCGTCCAGTTGCGCCTGACGCGCCCACTGGCAGTGACGCTCGATGACCGCGGGACTGTTGGAATCGTAGGCGCCCAGCACAGGGTAGTGCGTGGAGTTGGCAATCTGTCGGCGCGCGGCGTCGACGCCCTCCCAGTGGCGCCATTTGCCCGACGCTTCCGGGGCGCCATACCAGCCGTAATAGAACGCAAGCGTCAGCTTGGGAGGCTCACTGTAGCGGATAGCCGCGCGCGCCCGTAATGCCTCGAATAACTCGCGCTGTGTGGGGGATCTCTCGCGCATGACGATAGGATACCCTCCTATCGCTTCACCACCACGGGCACAGTGCAGAGCGAGAAGTTGCCCGTCTCAGCTGGGTAGGTGATTTCTGCGAAGAGCGCGAGGTTGTCGCCGTTGCGCGGGATGCGAGCGACCCACTGGTTACCCTTGCGTCGGGCGCGGACAGGCTCCCAGCGCGCTGAGCGGAAGTCGGTGTCGTTCGCGCGGCGCGCCACCCAAACTTCCACGATTTCAGGCTCCTTGTCCGTGCGCACGCGGTAGATTACCTCGTCGCCTGCGATGCTGTGCGTCGTGTGCAGCTGGCTGGGAAACTCCATCTTACCGATACTCATCAGGTAGAACGCGCAGAGGCTGTTCACCACGCGGTCGTAATCGCCCAGCCCGTGCCCGCCGTTGGGTACATAGAGCGCGTACTTACGCTTGCTCGGCAGGTTATCGAAGTAGAACCGCGCGGCGTCCACTGTCCAGTAGGGGTCGTTCGCGCCGTTGATGATGAGAATCGGCATCGTGTAGCGTGCGCGGTAAGAGTAGGGGTCAACCCAGCTCACCAGCTGCCGCCCGCGCTCGGTGAGCATCTTCTCCATGAGACCGCGCGTGTAGTATTCGGAAATCTGCTCGCTGTAGCGTCCCCACTGCTCCAGTTGGTGGGGCATCTGCGCGAAGAAGTTGAGGTTGTCGAACACCATCGGGGCAATCGCGCGGGCGCGCTTGTCGACCGCCGCCGTGAGCCAAGTCGTCCAGCCGCGCTTCGAAGCCCCCGTGATGAGGAAATCTTTGATGGTAATCTGCCACTCTTTGCGAGCGAACTCCTGCACGGCGTCCATCGCGCGCACGGCAGATTTCACCATCGGGAACAGCAGGGGCCAAGTGGCGTCGCCCGTCTCCCAGAACTGCACATAGGTATGGGCAATCAGGTTGTCTTCCACCAAGTCGGGGCGTATCAGGGGCTGATTGGGCACATCGTGCAGCACCACGCCGATTGCCCCGACACGCTCCACTGCGCGGGCGATGATTTGCAGCTCGCTGCGACCGTCGCCGCTGCCCGTGATGTAGAGAATCGCGGTGTCCGTGTGCTTGAGCGTGCGCGGCTTCACGATGCGCACTCGGTGTCGCCAAGTGAACTCGCGCCACTGTTGCGAGACCATCGTCAGCTCCACAAACTGGCTCTCGCCGATTCTCGATTCCAGCGATTTCGTCCATTCGAACGGCGAGGGCGCGTTTACATATTTCACTAAGTCGGCGTGCGCGCCTGCCCACAACCCAATCATCAACAGCCATCCTGTCAGTTGTTTCATCGTCTCCTCCGTGCTACGGTATTAGACGCCAGTTGCGCCGATAGGTTTTGTAGGGCGACTGAGCGATTACGCCTCGTTATGTGTGCTGCCCTGTATACGCGCGAGGATTGCGCTGGTGGACTGCTCAGGTTGGAAGGGCAGGATGACCACGAAGCCGCCGTGTGCAATCACGGCTTCCGATTCGGGCAGGTCTTGCTCGGTGTAGTCGCCGCCTTTGGCGTAGTAGGTCGGTTGAACGAGGTTCACCAGTTCTACGGCGGTTGGCTCGGAGAAGATGGTCACATAGTCCACGCATTCCAGCCCCCCGATGAGCTCGGCGCGTTCGGCTTCTGGCACAATCGGGCGCGCGTTGCCCTTGAGTTGGCGCACCGATTCGTCGCTATTGACCCCCACCACCAGCACATCGCCGAGCTGTCGCGCCGCCTGTAAGTAGCGCAAGTGCCCCACATGCAGCAGGTCGAAACAGCCATTTGTCAGCACGACCTTCAAGCCAGCCTCGCGCCAAGTGGGCGCAAGCTCGGCTAACTGTTCACGCGAGAGGATCTTCGACGGGGCGGCGCGCATGGCTATTGGGCGGTCGATTCGCGAGTCGGCGAAACGAGTTCGATTTCGAACAGTTTGCTCCAGCGTTTGCCCGTTACGAAGATGCGTTTGTTCGGTCGGTCGTAGGCGATGCCGTTCAGCACATCTTCCAGTCCGCGATGGGGCGTCGGCAGCCCCTCCATGTCCACCCACGCCTTCACAACACCCGTTTGCGGGTCGATGCGGGCAATCATGTCGCTGTACCAGATGTTCGCCCAGATTTCCCCCTCGATATATTCCAGTTCGTTGAGGTTCTTCACAGGTTCGCCGTTCGCACGCACAGTGATTTTGCGCACCTCAGCGAAAGTGTCGGGGTCGCGGAAGGTGATGGTTGCGCTGCCGTCGCTCATGATGAGGTGCTTGCCGTCGTTGGTCAGCCCCCAGCCCTCGCCGAAGTAGCGGAACTGCGTGAGTTGGTGGAAAGTTTTCAGGTCGTACACGAAGCATACGCCGTTTTGCCAGGTGAGTTGGTAGATTTTGTCGCCGAGGATGGTGATACCCTCGGCGAAGAACTCTTCGGCGAGGCGATGTATCTGCACGACGCGCCCCGTGCGCAGCTCCACGCGCCGCAGCGAGGATTTGCCGTTCAGCCCCGTGCTTTCGTACAGATAGTCGTCGTGGAACTCCAGCCCCTGCGTGAACGCCTCTTTGTCGTGGGGGAAGGTGTTCACGACGCGATAGCGGAAGGTGGGGATTTCAGCGTTCGATTCGGGGGCGGGAGTTGGCGCGGTCGTCTCGGCGTGCGGCGGCGCGCTGTTGCCCGTCGTTTGACAGGCGTATAGCCCCAACGCCAACCCGACCGCACAACTCAGCATCCACCAACGCGTCATAACGCGTATAGGATACCTCCAAGCCATCGCTTCAGGTATAATGCGGCTGAGATGGCGACCATCGAACTGGTGAATCGTAAGTTTCCCGACTGGCTCAAGGTGCGCCTGCCGAAGCCTGAGAAGGTGCAACAGGTGGAGCAGATGATGCGCGAGGCGCGCCTGCATACCGTGTGCGAGAGCGCACGCTGCCCCAACCTGCCTGAATGCTGGTCGAAAGGCTCGGCGACTTTTATGATTTTGGGCGACATCTGCACGCGCCACTGCGGATTTTGCGCCATTAAGACGGGCAAGCCGCTCGCATTAGACCCCCAAGAGCCGCAGCGACTTGCCGACGCCGCCCAACGCATGGGGCTGAAACATATCGTGGTGACCTCCGTCGCCCGCGACGACCTGCCCGATGAGGGCGCAGGGCAGTTCGCTGCGACCATCCGCGCCCTGCACCAGACCATCCCCAACGCGATTGTGGAAGTGCTTACCCCCGACTTCAAGGCGAAACGCTGGTGCATCCAGCGCGTGGTCGACGCCGAGCCCGAGATTTTCAATCACAACATCGAGACGGTGGAACGCCTGCAAGCGATTGTGCGCCCG
>JBKBKS010000100.1:0-8509 GCA_046294565.1 Fimbriimonadales bacterium | reverse complement strand
ATTCTTGTCCAAGCGTTGGGCACGGACAGGAATGTCCGTGCTACTATCGCACCATTTGCAATACATCTTGAATAAGCCCATCAAAGACGCTCACCACTTTTGCCGCCGCTTGATAACTGCGTTGATACTTCACCAAGTTCGCCGCTTCCTCATCCAGCGAGACGCCCGATACCGACTCGCGAATCTGGTGAAGATGCTCCAGTGTTAATTGTTGCGATTCGGCGCGATTTCTGGAGACCTGCGCGTCGTTGCCGATGATTCCGACCAGCTCGCGATAGTACTGGGGCAGGGTCATGCCGCCCAGCGCAGCCTGGGGCTGATTGCGCAGGTTCAGGATCGCCTGAGCGACGCCGTTGTTGCCAGGCGTGTTCGGCAAGCCGCTGGCAGCGATGCGCTGTGGGTCGCTCACATCGCTGTGCAGGGCGATATTCGAGGCGTCAGTTCCGTCAAAGAACAGGTAACCCGTGTTGTTGTCCAGTCCGTAGCCTGTCTGGTGCAGGGCATTCACTTGGGTGATCAGTGTGTTGGTGAAGAGGTTTAGGCGGTTCATATAGTCTTGCAGGTTGGCGGCGGCGTCCATCAGTCCGCGCAGCTGCCCCTGCTGGATGCGAATATCGACAGGGGTGCTGTCCAAGTCGCGGTTAGGCACATCGATGGCGTTGGGCAGGGGGAACGACGCGCCATCCTGCACGAGGGTATGCCCATCCACGAAGACCATAATGCCGCCGTCGCCTGTGTAGTGCGCTCGTGCGCCCACCAGCTCGCTCAGGCGGGTCATCAGGCGGTCGCGCTGGTCTAACAGGTCGCTTGCTTCTGCGCCGTTGGAGTGCGCGGCGCGGATTTGCTCGTTCAATCGCCCGATCTGCGCCGCAATTTCGTTCGCCTCGCTAATCGTCTGGCTCATCTGCTGTTGTATCTGAGTGTTCAAGTTTTGCCAGTTAGTATGCAAATTGCGGATGCTACCGACCAGTGCGCTGGCGGCTTGCAGCACGCTCTGGCGCGCCGCCATACTGTCGGGGCGCGTGGCGAGTTCGTCGAAGGCGTTGAAGAAGGCGTTTAAGCGTGTGCTGATGCCCTGCTCGCCCGGCTCCAGCAGAGCGCCCTCGATGTTCTGGAGCTGCTGGCGCAGGGTGTCCAAACGCGCGAAGTCGCCCGTGTTCGTGTTGATGCGCTGCTCCAGCATCATATCGCGCACGCGCTGCACATGCTGCACAATCACGCCTGTTCCGATGCGGATGTTCGGGTTGAAGGCGTATTCGGGTGTGTTGGCGAAGTGCACGCGTCGACGGCTGAAGCCGGGCGTGTTCACATTCGCCACATTGTGCCCCGTGACTTCCAGTCCTATCTGGAAGGCTCGCATGGCGCGTGCGCCTAACTCGATGCCTTGAAAGGTGGGCATAGTTTACGCCTCCGTGTTGAGCAGCACATTCGGGCTGGGCGGCGCGACGGTGGGCGCGTAGTGTTCAGGCTCCGCCGCGCGGGTGAGAATCGCCATCAGCCCGTGCGTATAGTCCAGCTCGTTCAGGATGATGTCGTAGGCGGTCTGCGCAATGGCGTCAATCTGCTGGGCGAGTTGGAGCGCTTGCTGGAGCAGTGGCGTGGGCAGGGCGTCGGGCGTCTCCAGGGCGCTCACTGCCGCGCGCGCCGTCTCTAAGCGTTCCAAGATTGGCTGGAGTTGGGCGTTCAGGCGGTCGATACGCTCGGTATCGCGCCGAATCAGCGCGTCGCGCCACTGCTCCAGCAACGGCAGTGCGCGTCTACCCTCGCGTAGCCACTCGCGTAGCCAATCGGTGTAGGTTCTCATGGCGTCGGCTCCTTCGGTAAATGTTGGTTCAACTGCTGATAAAGCTGCTCTGCTAACCCGAAACGCCCGTGCTTAGCTAAATAATCGGCGAATTGAATGTCGAACATCTCAGTATAGTTGAGTGTTTTGGGCGGGTTGGGCACAGTGCGTTGCATCGCGCGCCAGAGCTGCAGGAGAAACAGCGACTCGAACTCTTGGCAAGCGCGGAGCAGGGTGGGATGGGCGTTTTTTGCGCTCGATTCTGGTGGGATTTCCGAACGCCTGCTTGCGGAGCGGAGTCCAGTTGCCATCATCGTTTTAGCGTCCATCATTGCACCTCGATTTCGGCGTGGAGCGCGCCCGCTGCCTTGAGCGATTGCAGTATCGCAATCAAGTCGCGCGGGCTGACCCCCAACGCATTCAACGCCTTGACCAACGATTCCACCGACGCGCCGTCGCGTAAGTAGACCATTCGTGCAGGCTCCTCGTTCGCGTCCACCTGCGTTTGGGGCACGACCTGTGTCTGCCCCTCGCTCAGCGGCGGCGGCTGCGAGACCTCGAAAGTGGTCTGCACGCGCACGGTGATACCGCCATGCGCAATTGCGACGGGCGCGATTCGCACATCGCCGTTCACCACCACCGTGCCCGTGCGCTCGTTGACCACCACGCGCGCCTTGATGTCGGGAAGCACGCTCAGCGTCTCCAACTGTGCAATCAGCATCACAGGGTCAACCGCGCTCTGGGCGTCGAGCAGCACGCGCACGGTGGAGGGGTCTAACGCCTGCACGGTCAGATTAGGGAACGCGCTTCGGATACTGCTGACGATTCGCGCGGCGGTCGTGAAGTCGGGTTTGTGGAGCTGAATGGTGACGCCGTTGTCGCCCTGCAGGTAGTGGGCGGGCACTTCGCGTTCAATTAGCGCGCCGTTGGGGATACGCCCGACGGTGGTGTGATTGCGTTGCACGCGCGCGCCTCCTCCGCCAAAGTTGAACCCGCCGATGGAGAGCGGTCCCTGTGCCACAGCGTACACATTGCCGTCCGCGCCGCGCAGAGGCGTCTGCAGCAGCGTGCCCCCCTGCAGCGACCGCGCGTCGCCGATGCTGGAGACCACCACATCGATGGTGTTGCCCGCCCGCGCGAAGGGGGGCAGCTCCGCCGTCACCATCACCGCAGCGACATTTTTCACCTTGATGGCGTTCGGCGGCACGGTGATGCCGAACCGTTCCAGCATGTTCGCGATGGACTGCACAGTGAACAGCGCGCCGTTGCTGTCGCCCGTGCCTTCCAAGCCGACCACGATGCCGTAGCCAATCAGCTGATTGCTGCGCACGCCGCGAATCTGGGCGATGTCTTTCAAGCGCACGCTGGGCGCGGCGGTCTGGCTAAAGGCGCAGCCCCAGACGCCCAACACAAGCCAAAGAAGCCACGCTGCTGCGCCCCATGTGTGTCGTGCCTCTTCAGAACAGCGGCTCAGTATCCTCATCGTTTACCCTCTCAGAAGATAATCTTGAACAGGCGCGTGAGAATGCCCTCGCGTTGGCGTGAGCCGACGATGCCCTTGCCTTCAAAATAAATCTCCGCGTTGGCAATCGCAGTGGAGGGCACGGTGTTGTCCGCGCGAATATCGCGTATGCGCACCAGCCCGCTGAACACCAGCGTCTGGGTCTCCTCGTTGATTTTGAGCGTGCGCTTGCCCTCGATGCGCAGCACGCCGTTCGGGAAGGTTTCCACCACCTGCACGGTGATGCGCGTCTGCAGCGTGCCCGCGCGCGCCGTGTTGCCCTGCACATTCGAGTCGGTTCTGCCCGACGCGCCCAGCTCGGGCCACAGAAAGTTCAAGAGCGGACCCACGCCCGTCGTGGTGGACGCCGACTCCGATTTCTGCACGGCGGTATTGGCGCGCGCCGAGGCGGTCGTGTTCTCCGTAACGACAATCGTCAGCAGGTCGCCCACACGCCGCGCTTTGAAGTCCTCATATAGGCTTGTCGACTGATGGCTCCATAGCGAGCCTGAAGCGGGCAGCTCCTGCTCCTTAGGGTCTTGGGTTTGCACGATGCTGGCATAGACGAGACAGAGCGTCCAAAGCCAGTTCATAATCTCACCTCCACGATGCCCGATTCCACAATCAGTGCGCGTATTGTCTTCTGCGTGTCGGGGATGTAGACAGGTATGAGTTCTTCGGGTGCGCCTGTCGCTCGTGCGACGCCGCGCACTTCCAGCACCACGCCGCCGCTGACGACGCGCACCTGCACGCCCTCGCCCGAACGCACGGCAATCTGGCGCGTTTTTTGGGGGGCTTTGAAGCGCAGCAGGTACTTCGCACGGGGTTGACCCTCTACCAGCGCAGTGATTTCGATCGTCGCCGAGTTTTGCGCCGTGCGGGGCGCGCCCTCCAAGCGGAACTCCACCGCGCCGTTGGGGATCGAGGCGGGCGTTGGCGGGTTCTCCAGCGTCCACTCGCCTGCCGAGTCGCCCACGACGGCTTTGAGCTGCTCGCGGGCGAACTGCTCCAGTTGGGTCGTGTCCAGCGTCTGTGCAGCGCGTGTCAGGCGCACGGCGTCGGGCATCTCGATCTTCACTGCGCTTAAATCGATTTTATGTTGACGCAGGCGCATCATTAGTTGCTGCTTAGTAAACAAGCGCGTTTGCCCCGCCAGCGGCGACGCGCCGAGTTCAATCTGCTGTAGCTGCGCTTGCAGAGCAGGATCTTGAGCCTCAATCGTGGCGATGTCGCCCAGTCGGAAGCGCGGGGCGTTTACCGTCGCCGCGGCAGGAATGCGTATTGTGGCTTGGACAGTCGTGTCCAAGCTGGCTGCACGGACAGGAATGTCCGTGCCCCAGTGGCTTGGACAGTCGTGTCCAAGCACATCCTGCGCACGGACAGGATTGTCCGTGCTAGGCGAACTTTGCTCTTCCGTAAGCCGCGCCGACGCCGTCCATAGCAACCCCAACATCAGCACGGCAATCATCACGCCCCGATTATCGGCAACAGAACTCGTATTTTTGAGAGTCCAGAATACTAAACCTCCTGCCGATAATCGCAACGACGGTGGATTCGCATGGACGCGCGCAGATGAGAAGGAACAGCCGGGAGGTGGAATACGATGATTAGCGGGAATATGAGCGGGATTAACTTTGCAGGGTTAGCGACGGGAATCGACACTGAGTCGATTATCCAGAAGCTAACGGAGCTGCAGTCGCGCCCGATGCAGCGGCTAATGGTGCGCAAGTCGCAGCTCCAGAACCGCATGAGCGCGTTCGACCAGTTTCGCGGGCTGGTGAATAACCTTGCGACGGCGGCGGGGGCGTTGTCGGTCAACAGCGCGTTCAACGCCGTGCGCGGCAGCTCCAGCGATACCAGCGTCGCTACCATCACCTCCTCCACTGAAGCCCTTCCCGGTACCTACGAGCTGCGCGTGAGCAAGTTGGCGCAGGCGCACAAGATTGTGAGTGGGGCGCACACATCCGCCACCGCCGAACTCGGCGCGAGCGGGCAGTTCATGGTGAACGGCAAGATTATCACCCTGCAAAGCACCGACTCGCTGAATAGTGTGGCGCAAAAAATCAACGCGGCTGGCGCGGGCGTCACGGCGTCCGTCTTGACCACCAGCACAGGCGCATACCTCACACTCACTGCTAACGAGACGGGCAAGAACAGCAAAATCCAGCTGACTGATGTTGACGGCTGGCAAGTGCTCGCACCCGCGCTCAAACTGGTGAGCTACACCGAGTTCATCCGTAACCAGCAGGGCAACGCCGCGCTCTCCGACCGATTCCGCGAGTCGGGACAGACACTCGCGCAAGTGTTCGGCATGACCACGCCCACCACGGGAACCATCCAAATCAACGGCAAGGGCATCCACATCGATTTCGGTACAGACACGCTCGCCTCGCTGGTGAACAAGATTAACAGCGCGGGCGCAGGCGTCACTGCCTCACTGGAGACCGAGACCGACGGCGGAACCACCTACTACCGCCTCAAAATCGACGGGGGAAGCAGTCTGCCCACCTTCACCGACGATAACAACATCCTCAAGAAACTGGGTGTGCTGCAGAACCAGTATCAGCAGGAGCTGGTGCAGGCGCAAGACGCCGAGTTCACCATCGACGGGTTCCAGTTCACGCGCAGCCGCAATCAGGTGAACGACGCCATTCAAGGCGTGACGATTACCCTGCTCAGCGCGGACGCCGTGAACCCGAAGACAACCGAGCTGCGCCTCACCCGCGATACGGAAGCGGCGCGCGGCGCAGTCAACAACTTCGTGAACGCCTTCAACAGCATGGTCGACTTCTTGAAACAGAACGCCTCCATCAATAAAGAGACGCTACAGGCGGGCGTGCTGTTTGGCGACACAACGGTTAGCTCGGTCGTGGATGGCTTGATTAACCGCACGATTAGCGCGCTGCCGAATGTGCAAGACGGGTTGCGCGTGCTGGCGCAGGTCGGCGTGCAACTGGGACAGGACGGCAAGCTCAGCTTCGACGAGGGCAAGTTCAACCAGGCAATCTCCCAAGATTTACAAGGCGTGATGCGCTTGTTCACGGCGTCGGGGCGTACGACCGACCCGAACATCAGCTTCGTGTCGTCCACCGATAAGACAAAAGCCTCGCCGTTGGAAGGCTACGAGGTGGTGATTACCCAAGTCGCCACCCGTGCGACGGCGACAGCGAGCGTGGCGCAGACCGCCGCCAGCACCGAGACTGAAACACTCACTTTCAGCGGCGCACTGTTTGGCAATACCCCCGTAAATCTGGTGATCAGCGCAGGCAGCACGCAGCAAGACATCGTGAACCAGATTAACAACGATTCGCGCCTGCGCAATCGCGTGGTCGCCAGTGTGGAGGGGGGCAAGCTCACTATTCGCGCGGTCAATCACGGCTCCGCAAGCAACTTCACGGTGGTCTCGGACAAGGCGGCGTCTTCCAGCAACTCTGGCATCGGCACGACCGCGATGGACGCGGAAGGGTTGGATGTCGCTGGCACGATTAACGGTGAAGCCGCCACAGGGCGCGGGCAGTTCCTCACAGGCAACAGCGATAACCCGAACACAGCAGGACTGCAAATCCGCGTGACGGCGACCGCGCCAGGCACTTACGGGCGCGTCCACTTCACGCGCGGCGTCGCCGACCAAGTGCGCCTGTTCGCGCGTCAAGCGACCGACATCGTGAACGGCGACATCCAGAACGCGACGAACACCCTCCGCGATCAGATGAGCGCCATCGATCGGCAAATCGACTCCATTCGCGAAGAGGTGAACCGCCGTCAGTTGATGCTTCGCGAGCAGTTCGCACGCATGGAACGCGCGATTAGTCAGATGCAAAGTCAGGGCGCGCGGCTCGCGGCGTTCGCCAGCAGCCTACCGCGCATCGGTATCGCAGGCATGTAGGAGGATCTCGCATGTATAGTGGCGTGAACGGTTATGAACGGTATCTGGAGACGGCGGTGGAGACCGCCAGCCCCGCCCGATTGATTGTAATGCTTTACGACGGCGCAATACGATTCGTCAACGAGGCGGCGTATGCGATGCGCCAACGCGACTATGAGACCCAAAACACCAAACTCCTGCGAGCGCAGAAAATCCTCGCCGAACTCATCAGCAGCCTCGACTTCGACAAGGGCGGCGAAATCGCCGAGAACCTGTTCCGACTCTACACCTACATGTATAACCGACTCGTCGAGGCAAACATCAACGACAGCGTGGAGACACTGGAGCATGTAACGCGCCTACTCTCCGAGCTGCGCGAGGCGTGGGACACGATTGCAACCGAGTCCGAAGCTCAAGTCAATTTACCGACAGCAAGGGTGGCGCTCCATGGCTAAATCGCTGACCGAGACCTTATTGCACGACTTCTGGATGCTTAGCCTCTGTTTGGAGGACGCTATCGAGGGCGAGCGTTGGGACGAGGTGACGGGGTTATTGCAACGGCGCGAGGAGACGCTGCAGACCCTTGAGAAGTTGGAGCCAGACCCCGACTGGTTGCCGCTGCTGCGTCGCGCGTTGGACGCCGACGAGCGTTGCCAAACGCTCCTCCGTCGTAAACAGCGCACCCTCTTGCTGGAGCTGGAGCAGGAGACCCGTCAAAGCCACTGCGCCGACCCCTACAACGCGCCGCCCAACGCCGGCTGGAAGTTCGAGGCGGAGGGATAGTTATTATGTGGGGCGCAGTCCGCGCTCTTGCAACACCGCCTCCATCCACGCCGCGTCCGCCTCCGACAACGGCGGCTTGACCGACTGACCATAGTCAATCAGCAAGTGATACCGCCCCTGCGCATATACCCTGTCCACCAACGCCTGCAAGTCCAGCAAAACATCCCCGTCCGTCGGACGCAACGGCACGCCAATCACGGGCAAACGCTCCCGCAACCCTATCGGATAAAACTCCCGAAAGGTCGGACGCTCCGCACGGTACACACACACCCGATACGGCGTGCGCTCAGGCGCGTGCAAGTACGCCTCAGGAATGCTCAGCACCCACTCGCCCGTGCGCAACAGGTCAATCTCCACCAAGTTCACCCCCGCCTGAAGGGTCTCCTGCTGCTTCTTGAGATACTGCGCTTGCCCTGTGCCAGGCAGTTTATTGGCAAGGCTCAACACCTCAATCGTGGTGATGACACGCGCACCTGTCGGTTCAAGAATGTTGATGAAGGTCTCGGTGATGGGGTCGCTTTGGATTTCGATGTAGAGGGGTTGGGCGCGTGGGGGCGCGACGGTGGCGGTGGTAGCG
>JBKBKS010000099.1:0-8597 GCA_046294565.1 Fimbriimonadales bacterium | reverse complement strand
TGCGCCCAAGTCTTGGCGAGCGTCACGCCGATTTTCAGCCCCGTGAACGCGCCCGGACCCACATCCACGGCGATGGCGTCCACCTGCTCCAGAGCGAGTTGACGGCGTTGCAGCAGCCACTCGGCGGCGTGGAGCAGATTGCCTGAGAGGTTCTGCCCGTGCGCAATCCGAACTGCTCCCAGCAGCGCGCCCCCCTCCGCCAGCGCGACGCCGCTGACCGCGCTGGAAGCCTCAATCGCAAGCAGTAAGACGCCCTTCATCTGCGATTCGCGCTACTCCTGCACAATCTGTGTGAAATCGGCGATTGCCATGAAGAGCCGATTCGCGCACGCCAGCAGGTTCAGGCGGTTCTGACGGCGCGGGGCGTCGTCGGTCATCACCAGCACGCCGTCAAAAAGCGCGTTCACAGGCGCCGCCAGCGAGAGCAACTCTTGGTAGATTGCGTCGTAGTCATGCTTATAGTAGAGCGCCTCGAATCGCGGGGTCGCCTGCGCCAGCGTCTCCATCAGGGCGTGTTCCGAGTCGTGTTCGAACAGCGTGGCGTCCACCTGTTCGAGGCTGGCGATGGCTTTGATGGCTTTCTTCTCGGCGGCGGCTAAGAGGTTGGCGGGGCGCGTGGCGGTCTGCACCAGCGGTAGGAAGTCGAGCGCGTGGCGTTGGAGCAGATGAGCGCGCTGGACGAAACCATAGACCGAGTCGTCCCAGCCGCCGCCGAGCGTTGCGCGCACAAGGTCGTAGCGCACGCCCTGCTCTTCCAAGAGCGCCTCGATACGGCTGTAGAAGAGCGCGCGCAAATCGGCTTGCACGGCGACGAGCGGTTTGAGCGGGGCGCGCTGCTCGCGGTATTCGTCGTGGGCGCGCTGCACCAGTTCCGCCAGCGTGGGGTAGTCAGGTTCTTGGCTGAGAATCTCGACGACGCCCGCGGCGGCGCGGCGCAATCCGAACGGGTCAGACGAACCTTTCGGCAGGTAGCCCAGCCCCACATAGCCCACCAGCGCGTCGACGCGGTCGAGCAAGGCGAGCGCGCGTCCGAGCGGCGTGTCGGGGATGGGGTCGCCTGCATGGCGCGGCGCGTACTGCTCGGCGATTGCGTGCGCCACGCGCTCGTCCTCGCCCGACAGACGCGCATACTCTGCGCCTATCACCCCCTGTAGGTCGGGGAACTCCATCACCATCTGCGTGGCTAAGTCGGCTTTGCACAGCGCGGCGGCGCGTTGCAGCAGGGCGGTCTGCTCCGCGCTCCAATCGAGGGCGTGCGCGAGCCGTTCCGCAAGGCGCATCAGTCTATGCGCCTTGTCCGCCATCGTGCCCAGCTTCTGCTGATAAAGTATCCGCGAGAGCGCAGGCGCGAACGCCTCCAACGGCTGCTTGCGATCCTCGTCGAAGAAGAAGGCGGCGTCGTTGAAGCGGGCAATCAGCACCCACTCGTTGCCCTCGCGCACCTTGTCGGGGTCGCCGTTATTGTAAACCGAGATGAAGTGGGGCAGCAGCGCGCCTTCCGCGTTCACCAGCGGGAAGAATTTCTGATGTTTCTTCATCGCCGAGACCAGCACAGGCGCGGGCAAACGCAGAAACGCCGCGGGGAAGCCTCCCAACAGCAAGTGCGGATACTCCACCAGATGCACATTCTCTTCCAGCAGGTCAGGCTCAATTACAGGTCGTGCGCCGAGCGTCGCCGCCAGCCGATGTGCGCCGTCGGTAATCATGCGGGCGCGCTCGTCGGGGTCGGCAATCACACGCGCCTCGCGCAACTGCTCCAGAAACGCCTCAGGCGAGCGCGCCTCGAAGGGGTTCGGACTCATAAACCGATGTCCACGGCTCTGCCTGCCTGTGCGGATGCCCTCCAGCTCAAACTCGATTACGGCGTCGCCCAGCATAGCGACTATCCAGCGGATGGGTCGCGCGAAGCGCATCTGGTGGCTGCCCCAGCGGAGCATTTTGGGGAAGTTCATCGAGGCAATCAGCGTGGGCAGGGCTTCGGCAAGCACCTCTACGGCGGGTTTACCAGCGTCGTACTCTTGGACGAAGGCGTACTCGCCTTGCGGGGTCTCCACGAACTGCACGGCGTGGGTCTCGACGCCGCGCGATTTGGCGAACCCAATCAGCGCTTGCGTCGGGTTGCCCTGCGCGTCGAAGCAGGCGCGCTTGGCAGGGCCGCGCACGGCGCGTTCTTGTGGCGTCTGCTGCGTCGCAACTGCACTTGCCCACGCAATCAGGCGGCGCGGCGCGCCCAGCGTGCGGATGGCTCCGAACTCCAAGCGCGACTCGTGTAGCAGCGCGCCCAGTTTCTCGTGCAGCTGGGAGAGCGCGTCGCGCATAAAGGCGGCGGGAATCTCCTCGCACCCGATTTCCAGTAGTAGGCTCGCCCGTTCCATTGCGAGCTATTATACCGAATGGGGAGTGCGTCAGGCGGCGTCGCGTATCACGCGCTCCAACTCGCTGAGCTGGGTTCTAATCCGCGCGTCGTACACGCCCTGCTCCGTCTCGAGGATGCAGCCGCCGTGGTCGACGCGACGATCTTCCACAATCTCGATGCCCTCGATCCCGTCGACGATATGGAGTAGAGCGGCGCGGTTCTGGCGTATCAGCTCCAAATCCAGCGGGTTCACACGAATACGCAGATGCACGAAGCCCTGCACGCGGCGGAGCGCGTCGCGCACAATCGCAAGCGCGTGTTCTGGTTGCAGTTTGAGCTCTTCACGCACGATTTTGCGGGCGACTTCCAGCGCCAGCTCGAGCATCTGCGTCTCGGCGTGCTGAAGATAGGACTCATACTGCGCCTGCAGCTGTTGGACGACCGTTTCCAGTTGGTCGTGCAGGCGTTGCACAGTGTGTTGCAGTTCGGTTTCGGCGTGTTGGCGGGCGTGGTGTTCGCCGTCGGCGTAGCCCTGTTCGTAGCCGTGCTGGTAGCCCTCGCGTTGCGCTTGGGCGCGGATGCGCTCGGCGTCGTGGATGGCTTGCAGGCGGATGGCTTCGGCTTCCGCGCGAACGGCGTCGAGGTCGGGCGCGTCTTCCTTCGTAGGCGCAGGTTTGTATTCGGGGAAGGGGGTTCCAGCCGCGCCTTTTTGCGGGGTTAGGATGCGCTGAGGCGACTGGGTAGATTGACCCGTTGCGCCCACCAGCGGTTCAAGGGGCTGCGCGTTGGGCGGCGGCGTGCCATCATGCGCGTTCACGCCGCGCGGCTCGTCCAGCGTTGGGAAGGGCAGCTGCATGTTATATCAGCATCTCCTCCTCGCCGCCGCGCGCAATCACAATCTCGCCCGCCTCCTCCATCCGACGCACGATGCTCACGATGCGCTGCTGCGCCTCCTCCACATCGCGCACGCGCACAGGTCCCATAAACTCCAGCTCCTCCTTGAGCATGTTGACCGCGCGTTCGGACATGTTGCGGAAGATTTTGTCTTTGAGCGCGTCGCTGGCGCCTTTGAGCGCGAGCGCGAGCTCTTTCATGTCCACCTCTTTGAGCACTTGCTGAATGGCGCGGTCGTCGAGTTGGAGCAGGTCTTCGAAGGTGAACATCAGTTTGCGCACCTCTTCGGCGAGTTCGGGGTTGTTGTCGGTGAGGTAGTCGAAGATGGCGCGCTCGGTGTTGCGATCGACCCACTGGATGATTTCGACGAGCGATTTCACGCCGCCGGCGGCTGTCAGCTCTTGGCTGGCGATGCTGGAGAGCTTGCGTTGCAGCACGCTTTCCACCCGACGGATGACTTCGGGAGGCGTGCTGCCCATCGTGGCGAGCCGTTCGGCGACTTCGGGGCGCAGTTCGGGCGGTAGACTTGCCAGCACGGCGGCGGCGACCTGCGGGTCTAAGTACGCCAGCACCAGCGCAATCGTCTGCGGATGCTCGTCCTGCAGAAAGGTGCTGAGCTGCGACGGGTGCACGCGCTTGATGGAGTCGAACGGCAGCAACTGCAGGGCGCGGGTGAGCTTCTCGAGGATTAGCGCGGCGCGTTCAGGTCCGTAGGCGCGCTCCAGCATCTCGCGGGCGTGGTCTAAACCGCCCTCCAGCGCGAGGTTCTGCGCCAGACAGATTTCGTAAAACTCGCTGACCACCTGTTGGCGCAGTTCAGCGGGCACGCTGCCCAGCCGCGCGATTTCGAGGCTGAGCTCCTCCACCTCCGCATCGCTGAGGTGCTTGAGCACCTGCGCGGCGGTCTCCACGCCCATAGCGACCAGCACAATCGCCGCCTTCTGCTTGCCTGTCAGCTTCTTCTCGCCAGGTTTGAGCATCTTAGGACTTCACCCAGTTCCTCAAGAGCGCTGCGAAGTGTTCAGGTTTATTTTCGGCGAATCGCTTGATTTCCAGTAGTTCGGGCTGCTGCCGTTCGTGGATGCGTTGCGCCAGTTCTTCTTCAATCGTGCCCCCTGGACGCCGCTTGCGCACGATGACTTTACCATCGGGACCGATTTCTTCCACCAGAATCGCGCCGTCTTCGTCGATGACGGCGTTGAGGGCGTGTTCGGAGCCGTCGGTGATTGCGCCCACGGGCCTCTCGCCTTCTGAGGGCACGGCGAGCGCGCCTCCGCCGGGCAAGGCGGCGACGGCTTGCGTCTGTGGGGTGGGGCGCCGAATCTGCTTGCCAATCACGCGGGCCAGGAAGATGGTCACAATCAGCAGCAGGAGCAGGGGTAGCAATCGCCAGAGCAGTTCCTGACGGCGGGCGGCTTCACGCACGGCTTGCTCCTTGGCGGCTTGCTCGGCTTGCGAGGCGTCGAACTTCACGCGCTGCACGGTCACGATACGGTTCGGCTGGTTCGGCGCGACGCCGACGGTGGTCTCCAGCCAGTTGCGCACGGCAGTGAGCGCATCGTCCGAGACGCTCTCGTCGACCAGCGTGGCGACGCTGAGCCGTTCGATGCGTCCGGGCGCGCGGATGATGTGCTCCACTTGGCGATTGATTTCGTAGTTGCGGATGCGGTCTTCGCGGTTATACTCGCCAACTCCGCCTGCGCCCAGCGGCGCGGCGGGATAGAGGGGGTTCTCCGCGCGATTGCCAGCCACGCCCGCGGCGCCCCCTGCCACAGGCGGGTTGCCGCTGAGCCGTTCGGTCTCGGTCGTCTCGCTAATCACGGCGGCGCGGTTCGGGTCTAATGGCTCCACACGCTGGGCTTGCACCTCCTCCTTGTCCAAGTTCAGCTCCGCCTGCACCATCACGCTGGATTTGCCTGCGCCCAGCACGCGGTCTAAGTGCTGTTGCAGTTGGCGGCGCAGTTCCTCGGCGTAGGCGCGTTCCGCCTCACGGCGCGTGCGAATCAGCTCGTTGTCCACTGCGTACTGGTCGCCCCCGTTCCACAACGGGCGCGCCTCCGAGTCGACGACCGTCACATTTTCAGGTTTCAGCCCCTCCACGCTGTGGCTGACCAGATGCACGATGCCGCGCACTTGGTCGCGCGTGAGCATCGCGTTCGGCTTGAGCGCGACCACCACGCTCGCGGTCGGCTCCGTGCGCGAGTCGGCGAACGGCGAGTCGTTGCCAGGGGTAATATGCACGCGCGCGTGTTCCACTGGCTCTAAGTGCTGGATGGTGTTTTGTAGCTCCTCCTCGAGGGCGATGCGCAGGGTGTTCTGCTCCATCGACTGGGTCATGCCGAACGGCGTTTTATCGAGGCGTGCGTAGCCGGGCGCGCCAGTTTTGGGCAAGCCCTTCGAGGCGAGTTCCAGTCGCGCGTTCTCGGCGTGCTCTTGGGGCACTTCAATCACGCTGCCGCCGCCGCTGGTGCGGACAGGGATGTTCTTCTCACGCAGCGCTTGCACCACCGCTGCTGAGTCGGCGGGGCTAAGCCCTGTGTAGAGCGTGGTGTAGGTGGGCGCGCTCGCCCAGAACCCCAGCGCGACGAACAGCGCGAGCAACCCCACCACGCCGCCCACCCACGCGATTCGTGTGGAGCGCGGCAGCCCGTTCCACCAGTCCCGTAAGCGATTTAGCGCGTTCTGCATCGATGATTACACCTGCAATCGCATAATCTCTTGGTAGGCGTCCAGCACCTTATTGCGCACCTGCAGGGTGAGTTGGAAGGCGAGGCTGGCGCGTTCCATCGCCAGCACGAGCGTCTGCTCATCCACAGGTTCGCCCCGCGCGAAGCGTTGCGCCAGCTCCGCCGAGCGCAGCTGCGCGTCGTTGACCTGACCAATCACCTCGCGTAGCATCTGTCCGAAGTCGGCTTGCGACAGTTCGGGCGACTGCAGCCACTTCGGCGGCTGAATCTCCCGAACCTCGATGCGCGGCAACTCTTTCACGATGCCCTTGATTGGCATAGGTTCTCACCTCACACGCGCCCGATGTCGAGGGTGCGCAGGAACATATTCTTCGCGGCGTTAAAGGCTTGGATGTTCGCCTCGTAAGCGCGGCTCGCGGTAATCATGTCGACCATCTCGTGAACAATCTCCACATTGGGGTAGGCGACATAGCCATTGGCGTCGGCGTCGGGGTGTCCGGGTTCGTAAACTAAGCGGGGCGGCGTGGGGTCGGCGGCAATCTGCGCCACTTGGACGCCGCCGGGCATTCGGGGCGTGGGTGTGATGGGCTGAAACACGGCGACCTTGCGTCGGTAGGGCTGACCGTCGGGCGCGCGCGTGGTGTTGGCGTTCGCCAAGTTGTCAGCAATCAAGTCCATACGCAGCCGTTCCGCGCTCAAGCCGCTGGAGCTCACCCGTAAAGTGCTAATCAGTCCCATACTTCACCTCCTTATGGCGTTCTGCCTTCGCGGATAGCGTTTCGCAACCCTTGAATTTGGCTGTTGGCGATACGCGCGAGCATGCCGTAGCGCAGTTCGTTCTCGGCGAGTTGCGCCATCTCATATTCTGGGTCGATGGTGTTGCCGTCGATGCGCATCGGCGTGGGTTGGGGCGCGGGCGTGGCTTGGCGAGGTTGGGCGGCGGCAGGCAGCGCGAAATGGCGTGGGTCGGCAGTGCGTAAGGGCAACACGCCTGCTTGTTGGGCGCGTGCAATCAGGCGGGTGGGCGTCGTCTCGCCCTCGGGCAGGTCTAATCGCACGAAGTTCGGCGTGTTTGCGTTCGCGAGGTTGTGCGCCAACAGCTTATGGCGCGTCGTCGCGCGGTTCATCGCCCGCTCCGCCGTTTGCAAAGTCGGCGTGTCCCAAAAAGTCCGATAAATTCGCATTCCGCTTCGCTCCTCTCGCCTCCATGCCTCGCCTCCGTCGCACGGACACTCCTGTCCGTGCCTTACAACATCCTGCCTACCGATTATCGGCAACCGAGCGAGAATTTCTTAAGGGTGGTTTTGGGGGGCTAAATGCCTCAAATGTTAAGAAGTTCCTCTTGAGATGCCTCGCTACGCTCGGCATGACAAAGGTTTCCTGCACAAAAGACTTCCTGCACACAGGACGCTTATCATTCCGCGCCGTCCCCCTCTGTCATTCTGAGCCGAAGGCGAGGAATCTTAAGAGGGGTCTTTTAATATTTGAGGGACTTACCCTCACCCCCAACCCTCCCTGCCACGCAGTGGGAGAGAGGGTTTCCTGCGCGTATCGGCGTTCACTCCCCTCTCCTGCGTCGCAGGAGAGGGGCTGGGGGTGAGGGCAGCGAACTGCACGCCAAGCTATCCTGCACAAGCAAACGTGCAGAAAGCCCCTTACATTCGAGAGGGAACGCCGCTCAACAGCCTGCGCCGAAGTTGAACAGCACAATCAGCAGGTCGGCGTCATCGACAATGTTGTCGCTGTTCACATCGCCTTGACCGCCAGCGTTGCCGAAGTTGAACAGCACAATCAGCAGGTCGGCGTCGTCCACGCAGCCATCGCCGTTCACATCACCCTCAGGTCCCGCAGGGCACGGCTGCACCGTCACATAGTGGTCGCCCGCCAGCTGGGTGAAATCGAAGGGGAAGAAGTCAAACGGCGGATCTGGACAGCGCGACCAGGCGGCGTTGGGGTACTGCTGGCTCAGAGCGCCGATATTGAGCGCAGGCAAGGTCTGATTGGAGAGATAGGTACCACGACAGGAATCTTCCAGGTCCGCGCCGCCCGTAAGCACAGCAAGGATGCGGATCGGACCCGTCGGGTTGCCCAACACGCTCAGCGGAATCGCCACTTCCAGCCCAGTTGTGGCGGTGGTCGGGTCGCCGATGTTGTTCGGGTCGCTGGTGACGCCTTGCACATTCGAGTTATCGAAGCCCGCCTTTATACCCTGATCCACGCTACCCTCGCCGGAGCCAACAGCGACGGCGCCCAGATAAGTGGACTGATTATTCACCAAGTCGTGTAGGTCGATGTAAATGTTGTCGTTGCCCTGTCCGTCGTCGTAGCGGTTCACGCCCAGCGCGTAGTCGGGGTTGTGGTCGAACACCACACCGCTCATACCCTGCACGGAGCAGTTGATACAGCCTGTCGTGAGGGTAAAAGTGTTGCTTTGGCTGCGCCCTGTATCGATGTAGAAGTGAATCGCGTTGCCGTTGCCTTCCAGGTTACCCGTCACTGCGATATACAGCACGCCGTTCACACACTTCACCAAGAGCTGGTTCAGTTCCGAGCCGTAGTTGACGCCCTCTACATGGTCGCCGAAGCCTGTGTAGTTGCTCTGCGACGCTAGGGGCGCGGGGTATTTACTCGGAAGGTTGCGTCCGTCCACCTGTGCGTGC
>JBKBKS010000098.1:0-8604 GCA_046294565.1 Fimbriimonadales bacterium | reverse complement strand
CCTACGGACACCCCGATGAACACGCCTTCAGCGGCGAGCTGTATGTCATCCGCTACAACAAGCTGGGCGTCGCGTTCCAGATGGACGCTAAGACCAATCGGGTGACGGGCGTCTTTGTGGCGGCGGGCATCCCGACGCTGGGCGCAGGCTTCACAGGCTTGGGCGGCGGCGGTCAAGGCGGTCTGCAAGGTCCCGGAGGCGGAGCCGCGCCAGGCGGACGCCCCGGACGCGGCGGCGGCGCGATCGGCGGCGGTGGACTGGGCGGCCCCGGCGAACTGCCACCCCCCGACCTATAAGGAGGCGAACCCACTTGCGCGACCTGCGCGAGGAAATTCGAGACCGTACCGACCTCGTCGAACTGGTCTCGCACTATGTGAAACTGGAGCGGGCAGGGCGAAACTTCAAAGGCCTCTGTCCGTTCCACTCTGAGAGGACGCCCTCGTTCCATGTCAGCCCTGCGCTGAATCGCTTCCACTGCTTCGGCTGCGGCGCGTCGGGCGACGCATTTGCGTTCCTGATGCGCATCGAGGGGCTCTCGTTCCGCGAGGCGATGCGCCGCTTAGCCGAGAAGGCGGGCATAGAGCTGCGCGCCGAGTCGGTGCCCCCAGAAGCCCCCGATGAACGCGACCGCCTGCGCAAGCTGGTCTACGCCGCAAACTTTTTCTATCGGCAAGCCCTCAAACGCACCCCCAGCGCGCAACAGTACCTCGCCCAGCGGGGATTGACCCCCGAAACCATCGAGGCGTTCGAACTCGGCTACGCGCCCGACGGCTGGGACTATCTGCTACGGTTCCTGCAAAGGCATCACTTCAGCCTGCAGGAGGCGGAGATTGCGGGGCTACTCAAAGCGCGCGAGGACGGCAGCGGCTACTACGATCGCTTCCGCAACCGCATCACCTTCCCGATACACGATGCGTCGGGGCGCGTGGTCGCGTTCGGCGCACGCACGATGGGCAACGACGAGCCCAAGTATCTCAACAGCCCCGAAACGCCGCTTTTTGAGAAGCGCAACACCTTCTACGGCTGGCATCGGGCGCGCGGCGCTATCTTGCAGCAGCGCACAGCCATCATCGTGGAGGGCTACTTAGACCTCATCATGCTCCACCAGTACGGCTTCACCCACAGCGTGGCGACGCTGGGCACGGCGTTTACGGAAGAGCATGCGGCGCGCCTGAAACGCCTTGTGGAGCGTGTCTATCTGATGTTCGATTCGGATCGCGCGGGCGTGCGCGCGGCGCTGCGGGCAGGCGAGGCGCTGCTCACGGCGGGCGTGCCGACGCTGGTCGTGCATCTGCCGCAGGGCGAAGACCCCGACAGCCTGCTGCGCACACAGGGCGCGCCGCCGCTGCAACACGCGCTGGAACAGGCGACCCCAATCGCCCTGTTCGGCGTCGAGGCAATCATGCGCGAGTTGGCAGGCGAGCACAGCCCGTCCGAGATAGACGCCGCGTTGAAAGCCCAAATCGTCGAGCGCGGACTCGAGTGGGCGTTGAACCTGCCGAGCGAGGTGGATCGACTTGCATGCTTGGACAAGTTAGCCCCCTTCACGCCTGCCTACCTGACCAGCGCGCAGGCGGCGTTGGAAGCGTTGCAAGCCGAGTTGCGCCGCCGTCAACGCACGCGCCGCAACCGACCCGCGCCCCAACCGCCCGCGCCCGATGCGCCGCCCCCCACGCGACTGAGCATCCCCAAAGCCGTCTTCCAAGCCGAGAGCGAGACCCTGCGCGCCACACTCTACCCCGACTCCGCCGCCGTCGCATGGGAACATCTGCACGCAATCGAGTGGCAGACGCCCCTGCACGCGCTGTTAGCCGAGCGACTGCGCGCGCTCCCCAAGCCGCCCTGCCACTACGCGCCCAACGAACTGCTGGACGCCATCGATGAAGAGCCACTGCGCGACCTGCTCACCGCACTCCTGATGCAGGAGACGCCCCCGATGACCCCTGAATGGGCGTCAGGCTGTATCGAACGGCTCAAAGAGTATGCCCTGCGCCGTAAACGACGCCTGCTCGCCTCGCAAATCACCACCAGCGAATCGAACCCCCAAAACGCCGAAAAGCTGCAGGAATATTGGCGCATCCGCGTCGAATCTATAGATTAACACGGAGGCGCAGCTATGGAGCAGTGGCTATCTTCAGATGAGTTGCGAGCATTAATTGAGAACGGACGCGAACAGGGGTACATCACCATCGAGACGCTGCTAACGCAGTTGCCCGACTTAGCGATGGATGCCGACGCAATAGAGCAAGTGCTGGACTACATAGAGACGCAGGGAGTGCACGTATTAGACGAGCGGGAAGCCGTCGAACGCGAACTGAGTCAGACCACCGAAGCCGCCGACCGCTTCATCGATGAGGTCGACCGAGAGGGGGTGGAGGACGCAGTGCAGTGGTGGGCGCAGCAGGCGGCGCGCGCGCCGCTGCTCACGCCCGAACGCGAGCGGGAACTCGCTATCCGCGCCGCCGAAGGCGACGAACACGCCCGCGAGCAGCTCGTGCAGGCGAACCTGCGGCTGGTGATGGCAATCGCAAAACACTACACAGGGCGCGGGCTGTCGATGATCGACCTGATTCAAGAGGGGAACTTGGGGCTGATGCGCGCAGTGCAACAGTTCGACCCCACGCGCGGCAGCCGATTCGCCACCTACGCCACTTGGTGGATCCGCCAAGCCATCTCGCGCGCGCTGCAAGAGCAAGCCACAATAATCCGCGTGCCCCAACATATGACCAAAGCGCTGCAGCAAGTGCGCCAAGCCGCCGCGCTGCTCCAACAAGAGCTGGGACGCGAGCCGACCGTGCATGAAGTGGCGCAACGCGCGAAACTCTCCCCCGAACAGGTGCACGAGCTGATGCACGCGATTGCTAAACCCATCTCACTGGAGATGCCCATCAACGACAGCGACGGCTCCGTGCTGGGCGATATTATCGCCGCCGAGACCGAAGCCGAGTGGGAACAGGCTGTCGACTGGGAGAGCCTGATGGCGCGACTGAACGAACGCGAAAAGACCGTGATACGACTGCGCTACGGCTTAGACGGTCACTCCCCCCACACCCTCGAAGAGATTGGCAAACTGTTGGGACTAAGCAAAGAGCGCGTGCGGCAGATCGAATCGCGCGCCATCCAAAAGATGCAGGAGGCGGCGGGCGTATAGCATGCCTTCGGGGAAGGTCCACGACTGGGTCACTATCGGCACTGCGCTCGGCGCAATCCCGCTCACGGGGATGTACCTGCCGCCCGAAGTGCGCCCGCTGGCGTGGCTGGCAATCGCCAGCTACACCTTCTCAGGCATCTGGCTCTCCAGCGACTTGGATGTCCACTCCAGCGCGTACCGACGCTGGGGACCGCTGCGATTCCTGTGGTACCCCTACCAAAAGCTGGTGCCGCACCGCAGCTGGATTTCGCACGGCTTGGGCGTGGGGCCGATCCTGCGCGTGGCGTATCTTATCGGCGTCTTGGTGCTACTTATCTTCGGGCTGAACTGGGTTTTGGCGCGTATCGGGCTGGCGCTTCAGGTGGACGCGCAGAGCTGGCTGCTGCACGCAACGGATTGGATATTCACCTATCAGCGCGAGGTGTGGGCGCTGCTGATAGGCTTGACGGCGGGCGGGGCGGCGCACTCGCTCCTCGATTTCGCGCACACGCGCCTCAAACGGTGGCTGTGATGGAACTCCAACGCTACACCACGATTCGCGAGCTACCCCCCGAAGAGCGTCCGCGCGAGAAGTTGGCAAACTGGGGCGCGTCCAGCCTGCGCGAGTACGAGCTGCTCGCGATACTCCTGCGCACGGGCACAGCGCAGATGTCGGCGCTCCAACTCGCGCAACACCTGCTCCAGAAGTTCGGGGGCGTGCGCGGCGTGATGCACGCCAGCGTGCAGGAACTGGCGAACATCAAGGGCATGGGACTGGCAAAAGCGACGCAAATCGCCGCCGCGATGGAGCTCGGCAGGCGCGTCGCGCTCAGCCAGTTCCACGAACGCCCCCAAATCCGCTCGCCCGAAGATGTGTATCAACTGATGCACATGCAACTGCTCGGCGAGCGACGCGAACACTTCCTCGCCGTGATGCTCGACACGAAAAACCGCGTGCTGCGCACCGAGACCATCTCCATCGGCACGCTGGACAGCAGCCTCGTGCATCCGCGCGAGGTGTACCGCATCGTAATCCGCGAGGGCGCGGCATGCTGGATCGCCGTGCATAATCACCCCAGCGGCGACCCCACCCCCAGCCCCGAAGATATCGCTATTACCCGACGACTCAAAGAAGCGGGCGAGCTGCTCGGCGTGGAACTGCTCGATCACCTCATCATCGGCGACGGAAACTATACCAGTTTGCGCGAAAAAGGCTACCTATAGACGCGAAAGTGTGCTATAATAGAGGCGCGGGAAAGGAGCCTATGATGAGGAAGATAGCGAGCCTGTTCGGCTGCCTCGGCGCGACGCTTGCGCTCGGTACGGCGCAGCCGTTGGTTATCGACTTTTTTACAGATACGGAAGCGAATAACACCTTAGCAACCGCTCAGAACTTGGGTGTGGTGGGGGTAGACAACACCAACACGCGCCGCATGAAGGTCGCGAAGGGACTCATTAACCCCGACGGCGACGCCGACTGGTTCCGCGTCGAGCTGGCGCAGACAGGAACCTACTCGTTCCGCGTGGACTGCACGCCCGACTCGGTGCTGACCCTCTACAACGCGAGCGGGACGCTGATTGCCGAGAACGACGACGATGAGCTGGGCAATAACAACCGCGGCAACCGCGATACTTCATTCACCAATTCCGATTCGGGCATCACCATCGCGCTGAATGCAGGCGTCTATTACCTGCGCGTGCGCTCCGCCGCTGAGGCAGGCTTGTTCGCGCGGTTCCGCTACGCCCTGCGCGTGTTCGACGGCAGCACGGCGCGCGACTTCGACCCCTACGAGGTGGACGGAACCAACGACACCTTCGCCACCGCAACGGAGGTGGGCAACCTCGCCGACGACTTCACGCTCATCCCGAACGCCTTCCTGCGCTACCGGCAGACCGACCTCGACTACTATCGCATCGAGATTGGCGAAGGCAACCTCACGGTTCGTACCTTCGGCGCGACCGACACCGTCTTGACCGTTTACGACGCCAACTTCAACCCCCTGGCGAGCGACGACGACAACTCGCACGACCCATTCAACCCCTACACCTCGCGTGTAGAACTGAACAATCTGCCTGCAGGCGTCTACTATATTCGTGTGGAGGGCTTTGCTTATCCTGGCGGGCGTGCGGGCGGTTGGTACGAGGTGCTGATTACCGACTACGCGCCCGTGCGGCGCTTTATCTCCGGGCGCGTGAACTTCGACCGTCAGAACCTCTCGCTCGTGCCGTTCGAGATGGAAATCTACCAGGCAGGCACGGGGAACCTACAGTCGCAGCGCGCCTTCCGCACCAATAACACAGGCGACTTCACCACCTACACAGCGATTATGAGCGGCACAGTCGATATCGCTGTGCGTGCGCCGACGAGCCTCAAGCGCATCGTGCGCGGCGTATCGCTGGACAGCGATGTGTCGGGGCTGGTGTTCGACCTCATCAACGGCGACCTCAACGGCGATAATGTGATTGACGACGCGGACTTACTTGTCGTGCTGTTCAACTTCGGCGCGAACGACCCCGATGTCGACCTGAACGGCGACGGGGTAGTGGACGACGCCGACCTGCTCATCGTGCTGTTCAACTTCGGCGCGGTGGGCGATAACTAAACCCCCAAGGGGTGTGTTGCGTTGCTGGCGGTGCAGTTCGGAGCGGGCAAGATTGGACGGGGCTTCCTCGCCCAACTCTATGCCCGCTCCGGCTTCGAAACGGTGTTTGTGGAAGCGCGTTCCGACCTCGTCGAGAGCCTCGATCGCCATCGCTCTTGTTGGGTCGAGTGGACGGACGGGGCGCGCGAGACGATTGCGCCTGTCTCGGCAATCGACGCGGCGGATGAAGACGCTGTCGCCGACGCTTTCGCACGCGCCGACCTCGCCTCGACGGCGGTGGGGCTGAACGCGCTGCCGAGCCTCGCGCCGCTCGTCGCCGCAGGATTACGCCGCCGCGCCGAGACGAACCCCAAACCGCTAAACCTGCTGCTCGGCGAGAACGCCATAAACGCCGACGCCCTCCTACGCAACGCGCTCCTACAGATACTCCACCCCGATGAACACACACTGCTTGAATCGGTGGGGCTGGCGCGCTGTATCATCGGGCGTCAGGCAGTCGCCGAGCTGCCCGGCGACCCGCCAGGCGTGCGCGTCGACCGCTACAGCAAACTCCCCGTGGACGCCGAGGCACTGATTGGCGAGCCGCCTCCGATTGTCGGATTACAGCCCGTGCGCCCGTTCGAAATCTATATGCAACGCAAACTGTACCTGCACAACGGGCTGCACGCGCTCGTCGCCTACTTGGGCGCGACGCGCGGCTACACCACCATCCAACACGCGCTCCAAGACCCCGAAATCTACGCGCTGTTCGTGCAGGGCGCCAACGCGCTCTCCAAAGCGTTCCTCAAGAAACATCCTTTCGATGCGCAGGAACACGCCGCCGCCGTGCAGGATATCCTTGCGCGGATTCAAGACCCCAAGTTGGACGACCCGATTGCTCGCGTGGCTCGCGAGCCGCTGCGCAAGCTCCGCCCCGACGACCGCTTAGTGGGCGCGTACCGGCTGCTGGTCGAACAAGGCGAAGACCCGACGCCGTTCCGCAAGGCAATCTTGGCTGCGCTGGCATACGACGACCCCAACGACGCCGAATCGCAGCAACTGCAGCAGATGGTGCGCACGCGCGGCGCGGAATCGGTGCTGCGCGAATGGTGCGGACTGCAGGAGATTTAAAACTCGCTGCCGAGCGCGCCCACGGGCTGACCGAACTGTCCATACCCGAACCGCGAGAAGGTGGGCAACGCCTTCACGCGCAGAAACACCTGTAGCCCCGTGTCGCGCCGAAAGCCGAACGGGTTATCGATGTAGCGCACTTCCAACTCGGCGCAGTGCAAATCGTACACCCACAGCAGTTGGCGCGACTCGAAGCGGTTGAGGTAGCCGTTGTATTGCGTCAGGAAAGAGATCCGCGAGCGTCCCCACTTAAGCGAGTCGACGCGCAGGAACACGCTGCCCCAGCGGGCGCGTTCGGGGTCGTAGCGGGCGGCGAGCGCAAGACGCGACGCGCCGAACCGCCACTGCACATCGGTCTGCAGACTGCGCCAACGCTCGCGGTTCAAGTCGTAGCCCAACTGCGTGCGCCAGCGCAGCCACTCGGCGGGTTCATACTCGAGATTCGCGTTCAATAGACTCCACGGCTCACGCCCTCGATCGGCAGCTTGCAGGTCGTAGCTGGTCTGCGCCGCGAGCCGCCAACCGCCGCCGATGCGCCACTGCAACTCGCCGCTAAGCAGGTTATACACGCCCGTCCGATCGAGACCGAGCGGGCTGTAGCCATACGGGCGCAGATAGTTCCAGCGCAGACCCAGCTGCGACGAACCGCCCAACGGCAGCTGCTGCTCCAGCGCAGACTGTAGCACATACTGCGCTGTGTCGTCGCTATAGTAGGTTTGGCGGAATCGGTAGCTCCAAGTGGTGGAGGGACGCGAGTCGGCTTCGCGGGTCTGCCTACCTATGCGCCCCTGCCACTCGAAGGCGTACCGTTCGCGCGTGAGGCGGGTTTGGAACCCCTCGGCGAACCGCCCGATGCTCACACTGAGACGCGAGTCGGGCAGCGGCAATCCCAGCTGGCGCGCTGGCGCTAAGAGGCTGAGCTCGGGCAGACGCTCTAACCCGCCGAAGACCGTCGCCTCGCCCACAGGCACGAACCGCTCAAAGTCCAGTTGTAAGGCGGCGTCGCGCTCTAAGGTGTAGCGTAGGTTCGCCCGAAGGTTCCACTGCCGATTGCCCGTGCGATTGCCCAAGAAGCGGTTCTCGAACTCCAGATACTCGCTGGAGAGGTTGCTCTGGAGGCGTCCGCGAGTGCGCGTGTCTTGCAGGCTGGCGGAGCGGTTGGCGTTCTCGAACGCGCCGGTGCGGTTGCGGCTCTCGGCGAGGCTCAGGCGCGATTGCCCCGTGCGTGTGGGGAGCGTCCAGTCGGTGCGCAGGTTCCACGCGGTGTTGCCCGTGAAGAGTTGGTAGCTGTTTCGGCGGAACTCGGCGTTCCAGCGGGTTTGCACCGCGCCGAAGTTCTGCCCGTGTTGCAGGCGTCCCGTGAGGTTATCGTTGCGCTGGTTCAGGTCGCGCAGCCAGTAGAGGTTCAGGTCGCCCCGTGCATAGTTCTGCTGGAGGTTCACTCCCAGCCCGCGCTTCTGCATCAGGTCGAAGCGCAAGTTGCCCAGCGCGCCCTGCGCCAGCAGATAGGCGATAGCGTAGCGGATGTAAAGCCCCTCCTCTTCGGTGAAGCCTGCGTCGGGCAGGGGCGAGGTATCGCCCTGACGCAGCGGCACGACCACATAGGGCACGCTCAGCACAGTGCGTCCCAGAATGCGCAGGCGCACAGTGCGCAACACGGCGCGTTCGCCCACCGTCGCCTGCACCGTTTCCGCGCTCCAGTGGAAGTGGGGATGCTCCAAGTTGCATGTGGTGGCGGTGCAACTCTCGCCGTGAACTTCG
>JBKBKS010000097.1:0-8619 GCA_046294565.1 Fimbriimonadales bacterium | reverse complement strand
GGCTCGCTACCTGAGGAGGCGCGTAGCGATAGTTATCGCGAGCGGATGCGCCGCGCCTACCCCTTCCACCCCGAAATCATCGATATGCTGTATAACCACTGGAGCACCTTCAACACTTTTCAACGCACGCGCGGCGTGCTGCGATTCCTCGCCAACATGCTCTACGACCTTTACACGGCTAAGGAGCCTGCGCCGCTGATCCTGCCCGTGCATTTGAACCTGCACAACGCGGCGCTGCGAGGCGAGCTCATGCACCACATCAGCAACCGGTACGATGGCGTGGTGCGTCAAGACATTCTGACCAACGCCGAGCAGATCGACAAGCAGTTGGGCAGCGAGTTTACGCCCTATCGTGTGGCGTCGGGCTTGGCGAGCGTTATCTTCTTCGAGTCGTTCAGCGCGGGCAAGCAGGTCGGGGTCAGTGAGCCGCGCCTGCGCCTCGCCTCCCTGCAACCCCACTTGACCCCCTCCGTCATCGGCGACGCCCTGCACAAGATTGCCAACCAGCTCTGGTATCTCCATGTCGAGAACGGCATCTACAGGTTCCGCCTGCAGCCGAACCTGAATCGCGTGGTGTTGGACGCGGAGGAGCGGGTGCGTCCGCAGGCGATAGAGGAGGCGTTGCGCGAGCAGGTGAAACGCAAGGCGGGCAACGCGCTGGACGAGACCTTCCTGTTCCCCGAACAGTCCAGCGACATCCCCGACCAGAGGCGATTGTGCTTGGCAATCCTCGCGCCGCGCCACACAAACGCCTCCAACGACACCCGCGCGCTGGTGCAAGAGATTATGGAGCGTTGCGGGGGGCAGCCGCGCGTGAATCGCAATAGCTTGGCGGCGCTGGTCGCCGACGCCGCCGAGATGGACGCCCTGCAAAAGCGCGTGAAGCAGCTCCTCGCCCTGCGCACGGTGCGCGCCGACGCCAACCTCTGGCAGTCGCTTAGCGAAGAAGACAAGGCACAACTGCAGAACCGACTCGCCGACGCGGAGGGGGCGGTCGAGGAACTGGTGATTGGGGCGTACCGCTGGCTCTGTCTGTGGCGCGAGCGGGAAATCGAGTGGCATAACTTGGGCATCCCCACAGCGGGCGACCGGCGGAGCCTCTCCGAGCGCGTGCGCCGCTACCTCGAAGCCGAAGATTTGCTGCTGAAGGCTATCTCGCCCCGCATGATGCTGGAAAAAGCCGTCGGCAACGCGGAGGAGAAACCCCTGCGCGAGATTGTCGACGCCTTCTACCGCTACACCCACCTGCCGATGATTGTGAGCGACGAGGTCGTGTTCGAAGCGCTGATGCGCGGCGTGCGCGAGGGGCTGTTCGGCGTCCGCTCCGGCGAACAGGTCTACTACAAACAAGACATGCTACGCGCCGTGCTGGACTATGACGCGATACTGGTGCGCCACCCTACGGTGCAGGAGCCGTCGCCCGCCGCAACACAAAACCAAATCGATAGGGTGAACGAAGCACGGGGGGGAACACTTCCGATAGTAGACGAAAGACCTCCTGATGAGCCGCCGCCTGCGCCCCCGACGCCCCAGACGGGCTACCGACGCTACGCCCTGCGCGCCGTTATCCCCAGCGAGAAGATGAGTGACTTCACCTCGTACATCATCGCCCAGATTATGAGGCAAACAGGGCTGAACTTCCGAATCACCGTCGAGTTCAAGGTGGAGGGCGAGCTGCCGCGCGAGCTGGTAGACCTCACGATTCGCGAGACGCTCCGTCAAATCAACGCGGAAATCCACCATGAGCAGGAGGAGTGAGCGCGATGTCGTCGCCCTACGCGCGTGGTAGCGTTATCGAGTCGCCCAGCTTCCCAGAGCCGGTAGAGATTATTCGTCTGGAGCCGATTAGCGAGGGCTACTGGCATCTTTACGCGCGCGGTCGCGATACCAACCAGCTGTACGAGCGTTTATTGAGCGAGTTCGAGCTGCAGCAGGTGCGGGTGGTGTCCGCGCCGACGCTCGATTTCGGCACCGACCCGGAAGCGTTTTTCCTCGCCCTTGAAGCGCACCGCCTGCACTACGCCTACCTGTTCGACCCGCAGCTGGCGGTGAATGTCTCGCAGATTGACCCCCTGCCCCATCAGATAGAGGCGGTGTACCACTACATCCTGCGCCAGCCGGATGTGCGCTTCCTGCTCGCGGATGACCCCGGCGCAGGCAAAACGATTATGGCGGGACTGCTCATCAAGGAGCTTAAGTATCGCGGGGTGGCGCGCCGCATCCTGCTCGTGACGCCCGGACACCTCAAACTCCAGTGGCAACGCGAAATGAAAGAGAAGTTCGGCGAGCAGTTCGTCGTGGTAGACCGCTCCGTGCAAGATGCCCACTGGGGACGCAATGTGTGGCAAGAGCAGGATCAAATCATCACTTCGATGGACTTCGCCAAGCAAGCGGATGTGATGGAGGGGCTGGGAGAAGCGCATTGGGACTTGGTGGTCGTGGACGAGGCGCACAAGATGGCGGCGTACCAGTACGGTCAGAAGACCTCCAAGACGGCGCGCTACCGTCTGGGCGAGCTGCTCTCGCAGCGCACGGCGGGGATGCTCTTGCTAACCGCTACCCCACACCGCGGCGACCCAGAGAACTTCCGCCTGTTCCTGGATTTGCTGCGCCCAGGCTTTTTCAGCGATGTCGCGACGCTGGAGCAGTCGGTGCAACAACGCGATAACCCGCTCTTCCTGCGCCGCCTCAAGGAAGACCTCAAAGACTTTCACGGTCGCCCGCTCTTTCCCCCACGCCATGTCAAGACGCGCGTCTTCCAACTCAGCGACGAGGAGAAGCGGCTCTACAACGCGCTCACTCAATATGTCGAGCAAGAGTATAACCGCGCGCTGCTGGGCGATAATCGCAACACGGCGTTCGCGCTCATCCTGCTCCAACGCCGATTCGCCTCCAGCATCTACGCCGCGCGCAAATCGCTCGAACGGCGCAAACAGCGACTCGAAAAGCTCCTGCAAACAGGGCAACGCTTCACCGAAGAGGGGCAGGGCTTGCTCTACCCCGACTGGGACGAACTCGACGACTTAGACGAGAGCGAACGCATCCATGTCGAGGACGAACTGCTGGAGAAACTCACCAACGCCCGCACGCTGGGGGAGCTGCAGGCGGAAATCGACACCCTCGATCGCTTGGTGCGCCTCGCCAAAACGGCAGAACGACAGGAGTTCGAGACCAAGTTCCGCGAGCTGACGGAAGTGGTCCAAGAGCTGAAACTGCTCGACAAGCACGAGAAACTGCTGGTGTTCACCGAGTCGCGCGATACGCTGAACTACTTGGTGGGCAAGCTGCGGCGGATGGGCTTTGAAGTGGTCGAGCTGCACGGCGGGATGAATATGGACGAGCGCATCCGCGCCGAACACGAGTTCCGCCACCACAAGCAGGTGATGGTCTCCACCGAGGCGGGCGGCGAGGGCATCAACCTGCAGTTCTGCTCGCTGATGATTAACTACGACATCCCGTGGAACCCCAACCGCCTGGAGCAACGCATGGGGCGTATCCACCGCTACGGGCAGACCAGGGATGTTTACATCTACAATCTCGTGGCGGGGGATACGCGCGAAGGCGAGGTGCTTGCCGCCCTGCTGGAGAAACTGGATCAAATCAAGCAGCAGCTCGGCTCGGACCGCGTGTTCGATGTCATCAACGATGTGCTGGATGTGAACCTGCGCGATTTGATTATTGAGGCGGTAACGAATCGGCGCAACTGGCAAGAGATTGTGCGCGAGTTGCAAGCGACTCCCGACGCCGAGCTGATTGAGCGCGTGCGCCGCGCGACCCAAGAGTCGCTGGCGACGCGCCACATCGATATGCAGGCGATTGAGGGCGAGACGCGCCGCGCCCGCGAGAACCGCCTCAGCCCCGAATATGTGGAGCGGTTCTTCGAACGCGCCGCGCGCCTGCTGAACATCGAAGCGCGACGCGAACCCGAAGGGGTATGGCGCGTCAACAAAGTGCCCTACGAAATCCGACGCCTACCCGAAGCCTTCAAACGGCAGTACGGCGAGGTGTATCCCGATTACCAGCGCCTCGCGTTCGACAAACGAATCGCCCGTGAAGAGAACGCCGAGTTCGCCGCGCTGGGGCACCCCCTGCTGGAATTGATCAGCCTCAACCTGCGCGAGAAACACGCGCCCGACCTCCAGCGCGGCGCACGCTTCAGTGACCCCACAGGCAGGCTCGACGGCTGGCTCTACTACTACCTCATCACCCTGCGCGACGGAACCAGCCAAGTCGCCGCACGCCAGATTGCCACGCTCTATGTAGACAAGAATCACCAGATACACAAAATCAACTCGTCAATTTTGTGGGATCTGGAGCCACAGCGCAAGGCGCAAGCGGTGGAGCCGCCGCCCCTCACAGAACAGCACCTGATGAGCTACCTGCTCGCGAACCTGCTGGAGCCTACCCGCGAGGAACTGAATCGATACCGCAAGGGGTTGGGCGAAATCAAGTGCAAGTACGGCGTCGCTTCGCTGAATCGGCGCATCGGCGAACTGATGGAGAAGGAGCTGCGCACCGACCTGCCCGAAGTCGAGAAGGTCAACATCCGTCGGCGCAGGGAGGATGCCGAACAGCGACGGCAGGAACTGGAACAGCAAATCCAGCGCGAGCAGAGCATCACTTTCGATCCGCCGTGCCTGCTGGCTATCGCGCGAGTGGCGCCGCACCCCAAACTCCACGAGATGACGCCCGACCCCGACATCGAGCAGATTGGCATGCAGGTCGCGATGGAGTATGAACGCGCGCAGGGACGCTCGCCTGTCGATGTTTCGCGCGAGTGCCTTGGGTACGACATTCGCTCCGAGTCGCCCGATGGAAGCGTGCGCTACATCGAGGTCAAAGCGCGGGCGCAGGCAGGCGACATCGTGCTGACGCCGAACGAATGGATTATGGCGCATCGGCTGGGCGATGAGTATTGGCTCTACATCGTGAGCGACGCTGCCGCCGAGCCGCAACTGCACTGTATCCAGCACCCCGCCGCGCACCTCCACCCCACGCCCATCCAAGAAATCCGCTACTACAAGGTCGACCACGCGGAATGGCGTCGGCAGGCGAAGCCGCCCGAGAGCCACGCCACTGCTTGAGCAGGAACGGCGCGACTGGGCAACGGGCATTACGCGCGGGTATACTAAACGGCGCGATGGGAGGTAAACTGAGTTGCGCGGCGTGATTATCGCAGGCGGGTTTGGCACGCGCCTGCGCCCGCTGACGCTGTGCCGTCCGAAACCGCTGATGCCCGTGGCGAACCGCGCGTTTCTGGAGTATCAGGTGGCGCAGCTCAAAGCCGCAGGCGCCGACGAGATTGTGTTCGCCACGAACTATCTGGCGGAGCGGATTGAGGCGCACTTCGGCGACGGCAGTCGGTTCGGCGTGCGCATGCGCTACGCGGTCGAGCGCGAGCCGCTCGGCACGGCAGGCGCAATCCGCAACGCCATCGAGGGACTGCCCCCCGACCGCGCGATTGTGTTCAACGGCGACATCCTCACCGATTTCGATATCGGCGCGATTGTACGCCAGCACATGGAGCGCAACGCGCAGGTCACGCTCACCCTCTATCGCGTGCGCCGCCCGCACCCCTACGGCGTGATTCAGGTCGCGCAGGACGGGCGCGTGCAGGCGTTCCTCGAGCCGACCGAAGAGCAGAAACGCGCCGCCGACAAAGGCGAGCCGATGGAAGGCGACGATTTCATCAACGCAGGCATCTATATTATCGAGCCAGAGACCCTCGCGCGTATCCCCCTACGCCCCTGCTCCATCGAGCGCGAGTTCTACCCTCACATCTTGGCGGAGGGGGTTCCCGTGTACGGCGTGGAGGGCGTCGGCTTCTGGCTGGACATCGGTCGCCCGGCGCAGTATGTGCGTGCGACGCGCGCGCTACTCAGCGGCGAGGTGAAGACCGCCCTGCCCCCTGCAGGCTACCGCACCGAACATGGCTACTGGATGGGCGCGGACGCCGCGGTGGAACCCGATGCAGAGATCGAAGCGGGCTGCCAAATCGGCGAGAGCGCCTGCATCGGCAGTCGCGTGCAACTGAGCGGCTACACGGTGGTCGGCGCAGGGTGCGAAATCGGCGCGGGCAGCAGCCTGCACGGCTGCATCTTGGGCGAGCGCGTGCAAATCGGCGACGGCTGCCAACTCACCGATTGCATCCTCGACGACGAGTGCATCATCGAGCCGCATGTGCGCCTACGCAACGCCGTGCTGGGCGCAGAGTCGGTGATACGCGCCTACAGCGTCACGGAGTGAAGCATGAGAATACTCTACTCTTTTGAGGATGCGCGCGACCTGCAGGCGGCGACGGCGAACCACACCCGCCTGCAGCTGATAGAACGGCACGCGACGCACGGCAAACGCGCCCTGCAAGTGGAGTTCCTGCCGAACACCGATTGGCCCAACCTTATGTTTCGCGCCGCGCACCCGTGGGACTGGCGCGGCTACGCAGGCTTGGCGTTCGATCTGTATAACCCCACGGGCGAGCCGATACGCTTCGGCGTGCGCGTGGACGACGACGCCCGCGCGGACGGCACGAGCTTCTGTCGGCAGGGCGCGTACACGATTAGCCCCCGTAAGCGCGGCTCGTTCGTGTTCCCGCTCGGACGCAATCCGATGGACTACGGCATGCGCGGCTTGCCCCCGCTCGGCGACAACCTCATCGCCATCGGCGTTGTCAACGAGGGCAAGATTCGGCTGGAGCATATTGTGGCGTTCCAGATTTTCCTCTGGCGCGACGAGAAGCCCCGCGCACTGGTGGTGGACAACATCCGCCTGATTCAGGGCGACGAGACGCTGGAGCGCATCGTGGACGAGTTCGGGCAGTTCACGCGCGCGGATTGGCAGGGCAAGATACGCAGCCTCAGCCACCTGCGCCGCACGCTCACACTGGAGACGCGCGCACTGGAACGCCTACCTGCCCCTGCCGACTTCGACGAGTACGGCGCGTGGAAGACGGGACCGCAACTCAAGGCGACAGGCTACTTCCGCACGGAGAAAGTGGGCGAGCGATGGTGGCTGGTCGCACCGAATGGCAGGCTCTTCTTCTCCACAGGCGTCGATTGCGTGGATTACGGCGATGCGACCTTCATCACGGGGCGCGAGTCGATGTTCACCTGGCTGCCGCGCGAGGGCGAGCCGCTGGCGAAACACTACGGGCAAGCGTCAGGCGCGCTGATGGGACCCGTCAAGGAGGGCAGAACCTACAACTTCTACGCCGCGAACTTAGAACGCAAATACGGCGCGGACTACCCCGCACGCTGGCGCGAGCAGACGCTCCGACGCCTGCGCTCGTGGGGGTTCAACACCATCGGCAACTGGTCGCTGGCGGACTGGCATCGGAACGGTCGCATCCCCTATGTGGCGACCGCAGGCGTGTGGGGCGACCACAAGCGCGTGCCCAGCGGCAGCGACTACTGGGGCAAAATGCACGACCCGTTTGACCCCCAATTCGCTGCGAACGCCCGCGCTGGCATCGAACCCGTCGCCCAGCGCGTCAAGGACGATCCGTGGTGCTTGGGCTTCTTTGTGGACAACGAGCTGAGCTGGGCAGGACACGGCGAGGACGGCGGACGCTACGGCTTGGCGTATGGCGCGCTGAGCCTGAACGCCGACGAATCGCCCGCCAAACGCGCCTTTCTGGAGCAACTCCGCGCCAAGTACGGCAATATCGAGCGTCTCAACGAGGCGTGGGGCGCGCGATACACCAGCTGGGACGCGCTCCGACCGCCCGTGCAACTACCCCCCACCCCCACGCGCGAACGCCAACGCGACTTCGGCGAGTTCGTGCGCGCCTTCGCCCGCCGATATTTCCAAACAGTTCGGGACACCCTGCGCGCGCTTGCGCCCAACCACCTCTATCTGGGCTGCAGGTTCGCATGGTACTCGCTGGACGCCGTGATTGCAGCAGCAGAACTGTGTGATGTGTTGAGTTTCAACATCTACGCGCCGAAACTGAGCCACAGCGCATACAGCTTCCTGACGCCGTTGGACAAGCCCGTGATTATCGGCGAGTTCCACTTCGGCGCACTGGATCGGGGGATGTTCCACACGGGGCTGGTCGCCGCCGCCAATCAGCGCGAACGCGCCCGCATGTACGAAGAGTATGTCAACAGCGTGCTGGATCACCCCCTCTTCGTGGGGTGCCACTGGTTCCAGTATATGGATCAGCCGCTCACGGGGCGATGGTACGACGGCGAGAACTACAACATCGGCTTCGTGACGATTACCGACACGCCGTATCCCGAGATGGTCGAGGCGGCGCGGCGGGTGCATGGAGCGATGTATCGCCGTCGGGGATAGAGGATGCAGGGGAAATCTGTCAATCTGTGGCTTGGATTTTAGTCCAAGTCACAAACACGCTTACTGGTAGCGTCGGCGTCCTCGCCGACGAACCGTGCAGGCGTCCCTACCGACGACACACACCACCGCGTAGCGTCGGCGTCCCCGCCGACGAACCGTGCAGGTGCGACGCCTTTCTTGGCGTCGCAAAGCATCCCCACCAACGAACTACGCTTGGACAGGAATGTCCAAGCCACGCCGACAACACACACCCCTCACCGCACCACACCACGCCGCAACGCCCACACCACCACCTCCAAAGTCGTCCCCACCCCCAACTTCGCACGC